>NZ_JBHYJA010000018.1:0-77138 GCF_042740355.1 Streptomyces sp. NPDC059010 | reverse complement strand
CCCGACGGGCGGAACCCCCGCATGAGCCCCCCCCCCGGGGGGCCCCGCCCGCCCCCCCCCCGGTGGTATGTGCGGTCCTCACATGGTCAACCGGTCGCGGACGCACAGGTGGTGGGTGTGGCGCGGGCCGGGTCGAGCGCGTTGGTCACCTCGTGGAAGGCGATCCGGTCGGTCAGGCCCAGGAACGCGTGCTCGGATATGTCGACCGCGCACAGGTCCTGGATCAGGACGTTCTTCACGCCGGGCCCGCTCAGGAACTGGGTCCGGTACGGCGTGACCACCTCGTCGTACTTGGTGGCGATGACCGTGTAGCGGACGCCGGAGACGGTGTCGCCGCCCGCGTTCAGCTTGGTCATGAAGTCGGATCCGACGACCTGCTGGGCGAGGGCGGGGGTGGCGCTGCTGAGCAGATCCTCCGCGCCGGGGAAGTACGGCAGCAGGTTGGCGAGCCCGGACAGCGTGGTGCCGTGGTTGTTGGGCGCGATGCCGACGAGGGCGTTCACCTTGGCGGCACCGCCGAGGAACTTGAGGTAGTAGCGGGGCATCATGCCGCCCTGCGAGTGACCGACGAGGTCGGCCTCGGCGGCGCCGGTCGCGGCGAGCACCTTGTCGACATAGGCGGAGAGCTGCTCGGCCGACTTGTCGATGGGGCCGAGCGCGTGGAAGAACGGCACGCCCTGCAGTTGGCCGTAGTCGAGGGAGAAGACGCAGTATCCGCGGTCCTTCAAGTAGGGCGCGAGTCCCAGCCAGTTGTCGACGGAGTTCGCGAAGGTGCCGTGCACAAGGACGACGGGGCGGGGATGGGCGGCGGACGGCTTGCAGGAGTAGTCGTTCCAGCCTCCCCCAAGCTCTCCGAGCAGGGGGGACCCCCAGCTCGAAGTCGCCGCCGCCTCGGCCGCCTGGGCGGTGGTGGCGGCGGGAACGACGGCGACCGCGGTGGTCAGCAGCAGCGCGGCCAGGGGTCTGAGCACTCGTTTCCAGGGCAGCATCGGGTGATCTCCTTGCGGCTCAAGGGAGGTGCGACTGCCTTACGCCCTGTGATCCGGATCACGAGGATGCTGTTCACCCGTCAAGTTACGGGCGAGTAGTAGAGGTGTGAAGTTACGCGTCAGTAAAAACTTCCAGTGATAGTCAGGGACGGTTCAATGCCACCGATGAACCATCACCAGGCAGGCCGGATGGGCCCATAGGGCGCGATACGCGCCAATTGCCCGAGCAGTGCCCGCACTTCCGCCTCACCGAGCACGTCACCCCACCCCCGCACGACCTCCGCCGCCGCCTCCTCGGCCGCGCGAGTGCAGGCCCACCCCCGCTCGGTCAGCACGACCAGCCGCGCCCGCGCGTCACCGGGATGCGGCCGCCGCTCGGCGTACCCCTTGCGCACGATCTCGTCGACGAGCTGACTCGCCGCCTGCTTGGTCACCCCGAGATGAACGGCGAGGTCGGTGGCCGTCGCACCGTCGGGAGCGAGCCGCGCGAACGCGAAACCGTGCGCGGGCCGCACCCCCTCGAAGCCCCGGGCGAGCACACCGTCGTTGATGCGTTGCGTGAGCTCACCGGCGACGGCGAGCAGGGCGGCGGACAGGGCCATGGCTTCGGAGTTCTGCACGCAGGCATTGAAACACCCTTGACGGATTGGTCAAGCTGCTTGACCATATAGTCAATCAACTTGACCATATGGAGGTACCAGCCATGCCCGTCGTTCGCCCGTCCGATGCCCTGGTCCACGAAATGCACGGTGCTCGTTTCGTCTCGTACGCCACTCCCCTCACCGGGAGCAAAGAACTGTGCGCCTGGCGCGGGGAGATCCCACCCGGCACCAAGGCGCCCGCACACACGGTCAACAGGGAGGAGATCCTGCACGTGCTCGACGGCGATCTGCTCGTCTCCCTCGACGGACACGCGACCCGTATCACCGCGGGCGACACGCTGATCATCAACCCCGGCGCCACCCTCTCCGTCGAGAACCCGACCGACCGGACCGCGATCACCTGGGTCACGACCTCCATCGGTCTGGAGGCGGAACTGGCGGACGGGACACGTATCGCACCCCCCTGGGCACGCTGACGCCTACGCCGCCAGCGACCCCGGCATCACCGCACGCGGCCCGAACTTCGCTCGCGCGCGGTCCGCGACCTCCTCGATACGGCGGGCCTTCTCGTCGAGCGGGTCGAAGCTGAGCTGGTAGGAGGCCTGCTCGGCGGGGTCGAGCCCCTCGGCGCGCAGGGCGAGGGCGCGCACCCGGGCGCGCTGGAGGCCGAGCGCCTCGTACATGCCGTACGCCTCCCTGGTCAGCGCCGCCGAGTGGGCCGTCGGCTCCTTCAGGGTGCGGCTGCGGGTCGTCGAGGAGCGGTCGGCGTAGCGGGCGGTGAGGGTCAGGGTGCGGCAGACCTTGTCCAGGGCGCGCAGCCGGGCGCCCAGTTCCTCGGCGGCCGAGAGCAGGGCGCGGCGGTGCCGGTCGGGGTCCAGCTCGTCCCGGGTGAAGGGGCGTTCGGTGGCCAGCGAGCGCGACACGGCGTTCGGCACCACCCGGCCCCGGTCGATTCCGCTCGCCTTCTCGCGCAGCTCACGTCCGGCCTTCACGCCGACCAGCCGCTGGAGCGTGGACAGCGGCGCGGCGGCGACCAGGCCCAGGCTGTCGAGGCCGTACTCGCACAGGGTGCGGGCGGTCGCGGCGCCGACGCCGGGCAGCGCGGCGACGGGCTTGCCGGCGAGGAACTCCGCGATGGCGTCCGGCTCCTCGGGCACCGCGCACGTCACCCCGGGCCGCGCGTCCCCCAGTGCCACGCGGGCCAGCATCGGCCCCGGCCCGGCGCCGATCACACAGTCGACCCCGTGGTGGGCGAGGGCGCGCACCCGGATCACCGACGCCAGCTCGACCGCGTCCCGCCCGAAGTACCGCTCGGCGCCCCGCAGATCGACCAGCGCCCCGTCCGGTGGCAGCGCCTGAACGACCGGCGTGAAGTCCTCCAGCAGTCCGAGCAGCCCGGGCAGGGCCGCCTCGTACATCGACGGCAGCTGGAAACGTACGCAGAGGATGGTCATCCCGCACTCCCCGGACTCTGGTGCCACAACTTCCGTACCTGTGAAGGCTCTTGACCCGCAGGGCGCAGATCGGCCCACGGGTTGAGTTCGTATCCGGTGGGCAGATGGATTCGCCGCCCGCGCGCCGGATCCCCACCGTCCCCCGACCCCGCCCCCTCCGACCCCGCTCCCCCCGCCTCCGCCCCCTCCGGCGCCACCACCGGCTCCGCCAGCCGCGCCGCCACCTCGTCCAGCCCGCCCTCGGCGCGCAGCTCGATCAGCTCGGCGAGGTTCCAGGCGGCGGAGCCCACCACACTCAGACTGCGCGGCCCCCGCCGCTGCACGACCCCCCGCACCAGCAACAGCCAGGAGTGGAAGACGGTGTGGGCGCAGACATCATGCGAGTCGTCGAAGAACGCAAGGTCCACCAGGCCCGTCCCGTCGTCCAGGGTGCTGAAGATGACCCGCTTGCCGGACCGGATCGGCGGCGTCTGAGTGGCCGCCTTGGCCCCCGCGACCAGCACGGTCTCCCCGTGCCGCGCCTCCCGCAGCCGCCGCGCCGAGACGACGCCCAACTCGTCCAGGAACGCCCGGTGGTCGTCCATCAGATTCCGCGAGGCATCCATCGACAGCACCCCCAGCTCGGCACTGAGCCGCTCCGCCGAGGTGAGGTCGGGCAGCCCGGCCGGGGCCGTCTTCCGCCCTCCCGCCAGCGGGAGCTGCCCTCCGCCACCGCCCCGGGCGCCCCGGTGCAGTTCGGTCAGATGCAGTTGCAGATCACGCCGGTTGGCCCCGAAGGCGTCCAGCGCACCGACCTGCGCAAGCCTTTGGGCGAGCGGACGGCTGGGCCGGCCCCGCTCCCAGAAGTCGAGCAGCGAGGCGTACGGCTGCCCGTCCGCGATCCGAGCCGCCTCGGCCTCACTGATGCCGTGCACGTCGGAGAGGGCGAGCCGCAGCCCCCAGGTCTCCTTCGAACCCCCAGATCCCTCTGATTCAGACACCAGTTCGATACGATGTGCGATCCCCGACACATTCACATCCAACGGCAGGACCGGCACCCCACGCCGCCGCGCGTCCGCCAGCAGCAGCCGCTTCGGATACATCCCGGGATCATGCGTGAGCAGCCCGGCGTAGAAAGCGGCCGGGTGATGGGCCTTCAGCCAGGCCGACTGATAGGTCGGCACGGCGAAGGCGACCGCGTGCGCCTTGCAGAAGCCGTACGACCCGAAGGCCTCGACGATCTCCCAGGTCCGCCGAATGGTCTCCGCGTCATATCCGCTGGCCGCCGCGTGCTGCGCGAACCACACCCGGATCCGCCCCTGCGACTCGGGGTCGGACAACCCGCGCCGCACCCGGTCGGCCTCGTCCCGCCCACAGCCGGTCATGATGTGCACGATGTCGATGATCTGCTCATGGAAGACGACGACCCCGTACGTCTCCCGCAGCGACTCCTCCAGATCCTCGTGCGGATACCGCACCGGCGCCCGCCCGTGCCGTGCCTCGATGAACGGCCGCACCATGTCGGCGGCGACCGGACCGGGCCGGAAGAGCGAGATGTCGACGACGAGATCATGGAAGGTGGCCGGCTGGAGCCGCCCGACCAGGTCCCGCTGCCCGGGCGACTCGATCTGGAAGCAGCCCAGGGTCTCGGTGGAACGGATGAGCCGGTAGGTCGCCGGATCCCCTTCTCCCCGCTCGAAGTCGAGGGCGTCCAGGTCGATCCGCTCCCCCGTGGCCCGCTCCACCTCCGCGACCGCGTGCGCCATCGCCGACTGCATCCGCACGCCCAGCACATCGAGCTTGAGCAGCCCGAGGTCCTCGACGTCGTCCTTGTCGAACTGCGACATGGGGAAGCCCTCGCCACTGGTCGGCACGACGGGCGTACGGGAGAGCAGGGAGGCATCCGACAGCAGCACCCCGCACGGATGCATGGCGATGCCACGCGGCAGCGCGTCGAGCGCCTCGACCAGCTCCCACAGCTTGCCGTACTTCTCCCGCTCCCCCGCCAGTTTCCGCAGCTCGGGCAGTTCCTCCAGCGCCGCCCGGGCATCGCGCGCGCGGATGTGCGGGAAGGACTTGGCGATACGGTCGATCTCGGCGGGGTCCATGGACAAAGCCGCACCCACATCCCGTACCGCATGCCGCACCCGATAGGTCTCCGGCATCGAGACGGTCGCGACCCTCTCGGTCCCGAACCGGTCGATGATCGCGCGATAGACCTCCAGCCGCCGCGCGGACTCCACATCGACATCAATGTCGGGCAGCACCAGCCGCCGTTTGGACAGGAAGCGCTCCATCAGCAGCCCGTGCTCCACGGGATCGGCGTGCGCGATGCCGAGCAGATGGTTGACGAGCGACCCCGCACCGGAGCCGCGCGCGGCCACCCGGATCCCCATCTCCCTCACGTCATCGACGACTTGGGCGACCGTCAGGAAGTACGAGGCGAACCCGTGGTGGGCGATGATGTCCAGCTCCTGGTGCAGCCGCTCCCAGTACGCCCGCCGCCCGTCGTAGCCGCGCAGCACCATGCCCGCCACCGCCCGCGAGGCGAGCGCCCGCTGGGCGGTGCGCCGGCCGGCACCGACGAGATACGGCTCGGGGAAGTGGACGCTGCCGATCCCCAGATCGTCCTCGGGATCGACCAGGCATTCGGCGGCCGTCGCCCGGGTCTGCTCCAGCAGCCGGTACGCGGTGTCGCGCCGGAAGCCGGCGGCCTCGACGACCCGCTCGGCGATACGCGCCATCTCACCCGCGCCCTTGAGCCAGGCCTCACCGGAGTCCAGTTCCTTGGTGGAGTCGATGGGCACGAGCCGCCGCGCGGAGTCCAGCACATCGGCGACCGGCCCAAGCCCCGGGTCGGCGTACCGGACGGCGTTGCTCAGCACGGGCCGCACCCGCTGCTCGGCGGCGAAGCCGACGGTACGGGCGGCCAGGCGCAGCGAGCCCGGGCCGGTGCCCTTGCGCCCGTGCCAGACGGCCTCCAGCCGCAGGGAGTCGCCGTAGACCTCCCGCCAGGGCACCAGCAGCCGGGCCGCCCGATCGGGACGACCGGCGGCGAGCGCGCGCCCGACATCGGACTCGGTACCGAGCAGGACGGTCAGCCCGTCCCCCCGGTTGTCGTCCCGGGGCAGCACCGGCGGCCCCTCTCCAGGGCCCGCATGCGAGGCAGAAACGATTCGGCACAGATCACCCCACCCATGGGCCCCGCCCCGGGCGAGAAAGGTGACCCGGCACATCGACTCATCAACAAAGGCACCCCCACGCACGGGCGCCCGCCGCCGCCCCGGGGTCTCGCCCGCCCCCGCAGCCTCGAACCCCGCCACGGCCAGCTCCACCCCGAACAGCGGCCGCACCCCCGCCGCCGCACAGGCCTTGGCGAAACGAACCGCACCCCCGAGCGTGTCGCGATCAGTGAGCGCCAGGGCGTCCATGCCCCGCTCGGAGGCACGCTCGGCCAGCCGCTCCGGGTGCGAGGCGCCGTACCTCAAGGAGAACCCGGAGGCGGTGTGCAGATGCGTGAACCCCGGCACACGCACCTCCCGCACTCATGGCCCCAGGACCGAAAACCCCGATCCTCGAACACCTCGAACATCTGTTCCCACTTCCCCCACCCCCACCATAGACCATCCCCAGCCCATTTCTCGAACACTCGTACGACATCCGTTCGGCCGCCTCCCACCTGCGCAAACGCCCGGACCCCCGGACCGTGGGGGCATGACGCAGACCACCGGCGCCGACACTCCCCGCAGCCCCTTCATGGCCGAGGTGAAGGACGCGGTCACCCCACGGGCCACGCTGCTCATGATCGGCACGGTGGCCCTCGCCCTGCTCTTCATCACCTCCTACGTGGGCGCGCTCCACGACCCGAAACCCAAGGACGTGCCCTTCGGAGTGGTGGCCCCCCAGGCGGCCGCCCAACAGGCGGTGACCCGACTGCAGAACCTCCCCGGCGACCCCCTGAACCCCCGCTCACTGCCCGACCCGGCAACGGCCCGCGCCCAGATCCTGAACCGCGAGATCGACGGCGCCCTGCTGATCGACCCGAGAGGCACCACCGACACCCTCCTGGTCGCCACCGGAGGCGGAAGAGTGCTGGCCACGACGCTGGAGAACCTGGTCACCGCACTGGAGAAGTCCGAGGCCCGCACCCTCCGCACCGTCGACGTGGCCGCCGCCGACCCACACGACGCCAACGGGCTCACGTCCTTCTACCTGACCGTGGGCTGGTGCGTGGGCGGCTACCTCTGCGCATCGATCATGACGATCAGCTCGGGCGCCCGCCGCCCCACCACGAAACGCTCGGTGATCCGCCTCATCGCCATGGCCGTGGTCGCCCTCGTCGGCGGCCTGGGCGGCGCCCTGATCGTCGGCCCGATCCTGGACGCCCTGCCGGGCAGCATCGCCGCCCTCTGGGGCCTGGGCGCCCTGATCATCTTCGCGGTGGGCGCGACCACCCTCGCCTTCCAGGCGATCTTCGGCCTGGCCGGCATCGGCCTGGTCATCCTGATCATCGTCATCCTGGGCAACCCCAGCGCAGGCGGCGCCCTCCCACCCCCACTGCTCCCACCGTTCTGGCGAGACATCGGCCCAGCCCTACCACCAGGCGCGGGCACCTGGGCAACCCGCTCGATCGCCTACTTCAACGGCAACGACATGACCGCTTCCCTACTGGTCCTCTCAGCATGGGCAGCAGCAGGAATCGCGATCACACTCCTGGCAGCAACGATGCGCGGCAAGGCCCGAACGCCGGCCCCGACGGCGACCGCGGGTCCGTAGCGGCTGGCCAGTCGAGGGCCGCCGCAGGCATGAACGCGAAAGCCCCGCCCCCCAGCAACCAGGGACGGGACCTCCACAAAGCTACGTACGTCAGCCGATCTCGGTACCCGTGGCAGACAGCGCCTCGGTCACCGGCTGGAAGAAGGTCTCCCCACCGGAGGTGCAGTCACCGCTGCCACCAGAGGTGAGCCCAACCGCCTTGTCACCGGAGAACAGCGAGCCACCACTGTCACCGGGCTCGGCGCAGACGTCGGTCTGGATCAGCCCGTTGACGATGTCACCGTTGCCGTAGTTCACGGTGGCGTCCAGACCGGTCACCTTGCCCTCGTGCACCTGGGTGGTGGACCCACTACGGGTGACCGCCATACCCACGGTGGCGTCCGCGGCACCGCTGATCGCCTGCGAGGACCCGTTGTAGAGGTTGACCTCGCTCGGGTGGTCGACCTCAGCCGTGTACTTGACCAGCCCGAAGTCGTTGTCCGGGAAGCTGGACGTCTCGTTCTTCCCGATCTCGTTCCCGCTGGAGTCCGACCAGGTGGAGATCGACTCCGTGCAGTGCCCGGCGGTCAGGAAGAACGGTTCGCCGCCCTTGACCACGTTGAAGCCGAGCGAGCAGCGCCCGCTGCCACCGGTGATCGCGTCACCACCGGCGACGAAGGGCTTGAACTCCCCCTTCGTCCGCTTCAGTTCCGCCGTGGCACCCAGCCCGTCGACCACCTTGCCGAGCTTGGCCAGCTCGGCCTTGGACACCGTACGGTCGGCGGTCACGACAACCTTGTTGGTCGTCGGGTCCGTCATCCAGGAGGTGCCGGGAATGGTCGCGTCCTGCTTGAGCGTCGTACGGGCGCTCTTCAGCTCGGCGAGCGAGTTCTCGACGACCCGCGCCTTGGCACCGGCCGCCTCGACGGCGTCGGCGGCGGCCTCGTCGAGGACGTTCACCACAAGGTTCTTGGCCTGCGCGTCGTAGTAGGTACCCGCGGCATCCGTGCCGAGGTCCTTGGCGAGCGTAGAGGCGAGCTTTCCGGCCGCGCCGATCGAAAGGAGCTTCGGCGAGGACGCCTCAGGCGTCTCACTCGCGTTCGCAGACTGCAAAGTAACGCCCGCGGCCACCAGTGCGGCGATACCCGCACCTGCCAGGGCTGCACGCCGCTTGGGTATGCGTCGGTGCTTCAACTCACGTCCTCCTGTGGGGGGTCGGCCCGAGAGGTTGTGGGGACCTCGGCGGACCGGAAGGCGTACGGCCACGGGGACGACTCACAACAAAAGCCGCACCCGCACCGGTTGAACATCTCTCACTATTCCTAGGTTCGAAGGGAGCACACAAGGTCGACTTCCGGACGCGCGTAGAACACGGTTGCGCGCCCCCCGCCGTCTTGACCGTGCACAGTCACACCCGCTCCCTTCGCACAGCAAACACCGCCAGCGAGCGAACCATAAGCAACGCGTGAGGTCTACTCCTGTCTTGAATTCGACCCCTCAGGATCCGAATCCAAGCGGGGTTCGAGCGGCGGACGTTCACCCGCACCCCCCGCACCTTTCTCAAGAAATCGCAACAATTCCACCGGAATCGGCAGCACCAAGGTGGAGTTCTTCTCGGCCGCCACCGCCATCACCGTCTGCAGCAGCCGCAGCTGAAGGGCAGCCGGTGCATCGGACATCTGATGAGCGGCCTCGGCCAGTTTCTTCGAGGCCTGAAGCTCCGCGTCGGCGTTGATCACCCGCGCCCGCCGCTCCCGGTCGGCCTCCGCCTGCCGGGCCATCGACCGCTTCATGGTCTCGGGCAGCGAGACATCCTTGATCTCCACCCGGTCGATCGTCACACCCCACTCGACCGCCGGGCTGTCGATCATCAACTCCAGCCCCTGGTTGAGCTTTTCGCGGTTGGACAGCAGATCGTCCAGCTCGCTCTTGCCGATGATGGACCTGAGCGAGGTCTGCGCCATCTGCGAGACCGCGAACCGGTAGTCCTGCACCCGCACGACCGCCTCGGCCGGTGAGGTCACCTTGAAGTAGACGACGGCGTCGACCCGCACGGTGACGTTGTCCCGTGTGATGCCCTCCTGCGCGGGCACGGGCATCGTCACGATCTGCATGTTCACCTTCTGCAGCCGGTCGAAGCCCGGAACGATCATCGTGAACCCGGGCCCGCGCACTTCCGGCCGGAGCCTGCCGAGGCGGAAGACCACGCCCCGTTCGTACTGCTTGACGACCCGCGCGGCCGCCGCGACGTACACCACTGCGGCGGACGCGAGCGTCACTCCCGCCACCACCAGCTCCTCGACCATCACCGACCCCCAGGGTCCGACGTGGGCGCGTTACAGGAGAGTCCTGCCTGTACTCCGACGGTAACCCCGCCTCACGACCAAGGGCGAGCCCCCGCACGGCAGTTGCGTGCGGGGGCTCTCATGCTGCCGGCTGCGGTTCAGGCCATACCGGACCCGAGCTCCGGACGGACGTCAGTAGACGCTGACGCCGTACGCGCTGAGGGCCTCGGTGACCGGCTGGAAGAAGGTCGTGCCGCCGGAGGTGCAGTTGCCGCTGCCACCGGAGGTCAGACCGTAAGCCGTGCCGTTGCTGCCGTACAGCGAACCGCCGGAGTCGCCGGGCTCGGCGCAGACCGTGGTCTGGATCAGGCCGGATACGACGTCGCCGCCACCGTAGTTGACGGTCGCGTTCAGGGCGGTGACCCGGCCGCTGTGGGTGCCGGTGGTGGAGCCGTCGCGGATGACGGTGGTGCCCACGCTCGGCGTGGCCGCGCGGGTGATGTCGACGCCGTTCGCGGTGCCGGGCCGGCTGACGGAACCGGAGTAGCGCACGATGCCGTAGTCGTTGCCCGGGAAGCTGGACCCGGCGGTCGAGCCGATGACCGTGGTGCGGCCGGAGTTGGAGTACCAGGTGCCCGCACCGTCGGTGCAGTGGCCGGCCGTCAGGAAGTACTGGTTGCCGCTGCTGTCCTGGACGTTGAAGCCGAGCGAGCAGCGCCAGCTACTCGCATAGATGGCGTCGCCGCCCTGGATGAACTTGCTGAACTTGCCGGGGGTGCGCTTGATCGTGAGCGCGTCGGCGTTGGTCCCGGCCCGCTGCTTGATCTTCGCGATCTCCGCCTGGGAGACAGTGCTGTCGGCGGTGACGACCACACGGCCGGTCTTGCTGTCGACGGCCCAGGCGGTGCCCGGGATGTCGGCCTTCAGCACGGAGCCGCTGGCGCTCTTGAGCTGGGCGGCGCTGAAAGTGGTGGGAGTGTCGGCGGCGTTCGCGTTGGGGATCGCGATCGCGGCTGCGGCCATGAGGCCGGTGGATACGGCGATCAGCCGGGTCCGTCTCGCAATGCCGCTGCGGGGGGTGGTGCGCTCGATCCTCACTTTTCGTTCCCTCCAGGGAAGCCGGGGGCCCGCGTGGGGTCGGGGCCCGTGAGGCGCAGTCAGCTGGCCGATCGTCTCCGGATTCCGAACACGCCGTGCCCCTGACAAGCGCTGAGGGGGAGTATTCGGCCGAAGGACGGGTAGCCGCAAGGGCGCCTTTCGGCCGTCAACTTTTGAACGATCTGCGCTGATTGGCCACAACCGCCCCGGTCAGCGCTGCTCTCGACACGAGTCGCGCCCTGTCTCGGACCACGGCCGAAGTCACCCACCCCGCACGCCCCCTCGTGCATCAACACAACCAGCCGACGCTCCCCGTACACCCCCCACACCCGGCCCGGACAGCTCCATCGGCATCGGCTGTCCACACCCCGGAGATGTCCGGAAGTCGCCTCGCACGGGGTGAGCCCGAACTGCCTCTAGCAGCCGTCGCAGGGGCAGCAGCAGTCGCAGCCGTCACAGTCGCAGTCGCGGCAGCAGCCCTCGCGCTTCTTACGGGACCACGGGCCCTCGTACTCCTTGGCGCAGCACAGCTTGCAGGTGCAGCACAGCAGCCAGAACATCCCGCAGCCGGCCCAGAACCCACGCCGTCCCTTCGGCGGCTGGGGCGCCGCTGCGCCACCGAACCCGCCGAAGTCACCACCGCCGCCTCCGCCGAAGCCACCGGCACCACCGCCGGGCACTCCCCCGCCACCCGCGTACGGGTTCCCGCCGGCGTACGGATTCCCGCCACCGGCATACGGATTCTGCGGCGCCCCGTACGGCCCCTGCTGCGGCTGCTGTGGAGGCTGCGGCTGCTGCCCGTAAGGCCCGGGCTGGTGCGACGCGCACATCGGCACCGTGCCGAACACCCGGTCCACCGAGCGCCGCAGTTCATGGACGAGCAGCAGATGCGCCAGCCTGGCGTCCGCGCTGTGCCCTTCCGGGGAGCCTCCGGACCCCCAGGCCACCTCGCGCAGCGCCAGCCGCACCCCGTGCACGGCGTCGTCGGCGAGCCGGCGCGCCTCGGCGAGCGAGGTCCCGGTCGCGGTGAGCGGGTTCCACGCACCCGACTCGGCGTCGGCGGCCCGGTCCTCCACGGCGTCCAGGAGGTGTGCCAGCCGTCCGAAGAGGCGCCCGGCCTCGGCGAGCGGTTCGGCGTTGCCCGGCCGTCCGGCCAGGATCGCGGTGTGCGCGAAGGCTGCGGCGGTCGCCGTCTCGGTCGGCTCGGTCACGGCCAGGATCGACGTCCCGATCCCGGCCAGCGCCTCGATGCCGATCTGCCGGTCCACGGCGTCGACGAGTACGGCGGTGTCGAACCCGACGGCCGAGCCGCTGCGGGCACCCGCCGCACCCCACCCCGCGGCCACCCGGCGCGCGGCGAGCGCCACCGGCCTGCGGGCCAGCAGCCCGTCCCCGTCGGCCACATGGTCGCGCACCTTGGCCGAGGCGAGCACCAGCGAGACGGCGCCGGCGAGGCGGGCACCCTCCCCCTGGGCGACGGACGCGGTGCGCATCCCGCGCAACGGGCACGGTCCCGCCGTACGCTGCAGCCCGCTGACCGTCTCGGCCTGAGCCGCCGTCAGGACGGAGATGAGGAGCCCGTCATAGTTCGTGACGATCCGCGCGAGCTGTCCATGGTCCCCGCGCAACGAGAGGCACAGCCCGCACAAATGCGCCATCCACTGCCCGGTGAGCTTCTCTCCGAGCCGATGGCGACAGGGCCTGACGATTCCGAACACGACGCTCCCCCGAGGTTCTTACGGCGTTCCGACGACGCTGAGCTGGCGCATCGTACCGATCGGCGCAGCGAGCGCCACGGTCGCGTCGTTCACCCGTACGCACCCCGCCTCACCCATACGCCGCGAAGAATCATATTTCACTCACAGTCAGCAGCCGTACGTGGCATGCCCCTTGGGGGACACGGCCTCTCGACGGATTCGCTGTGCACCAGTACCGTCACAAACCCCCCGCGCGGCGTCTATCCACTTGGCACGACGTCCGCATCATGGATGACCATAGGGATGCGGAATGCGAAAAGGACCGCTGTGAGAGGAGGCGTCCATGGGATCGGTGCGCAAGGCGAGTGCCTGGCTGGGCCTCGTTGACGACAACGATGACGAGCGTTACTACGACGACGACTACTCCGAGGGGACCGAGCCCGGGGATGCCTGGGTCACCGATCCGAGGGTCAAGGTGGCCTCGGACGTCGCCGAGGAGAAGGGCCGTCGTATCGGCACGGTCACCCCGGACAGCTTCCGGGACGCCCGGGCCATCGGCGAGCTGTTCCGGGACGGCGTCCCGGTCATCATGAACCTGACGGCCATGGAGCCCGCCGACGCCAAGCGCGTCGTCGACTTCGCGGCGGGGCTCATCTTCGGTCTGCGCGGCTCGATCGACCGGGTGTCCAACCGGGTGTTCCTGCTGAGCCCGGCCGACACGGAGATCGTCAGCAGTGAGCGGGCGCCGCACCGCGAGGACGGCTTCTACAACCAGAGCTGAGGCAGGGCCGCTCACCGGCCCTGCCCCCTGGTGGGGTCAGCGGAAGGCGTCGAGTCCGGTGAGCGCCTTGCCCAGCACGAGCTGGTGCATCTCGACGGTGCCCTCGTAGGTGAGCACCGATTCGAGGTTGGTCGCGTGCCGCATCACGGGGTATTCGAGCGAGATCCCGTTGGCACCGAGAATCGTCCGTGATGTACGGCAGATGTCGATGGCCTCGCGGACGTTGTTGAGCTTGCCGAAGCTGACCTGCTCGGGACGCAGGCGGCCGGCATCCATCCGCCGCCCCAGATGGTGGGCGAGCAGGATCCCCTTGTGCAGTTCGAGCGCCATGTCGGCGAGTTTGGCCTGGGTGAGCTGGAAGCCCCCGATCGGCCGGCCGAACTGCTCCCGCGTCTTCGCGTAGTCGACAGCGGCCTCGAAGCAGGAACGCGCCGCACCCATCGCCCCCCACACGATCCCGTACCGGGCGTGCGAGAGACAGCTGAGCGGCCCCTTGAGCCCGACCACCTCCGGCAGCACGGCATCGGCCGGCAGCCGTACGTCGTCCATCACGAGCTCACTGGTGACGGAGGCGCGCAGCGACAGCTTGTGCTTGATCTCCGGGGCGGAGAACCCGGCGCTGTCGGCCGGCACGACGAACCCGCGGATCCCCTCGTCGGTCTGCGCCCACACCACGGCGACCCCGGCGACGGACCCGTTGGTGATCCACATCTTCCGCCCGTTCAGCACCCAGTCGGAGCCGTCCCGCTTGGCGTACGTCCGCATGGAGCCGGGGTCGGAACCGTGGTCGGGCTCGGTCAGTCCGAAGCACCCGATGACCTCACCGGAGGCCATCCGGGGCAGCCACGTCTGCTTCTGCTCCTCGCTCCCGAACCGGTGAATGGCGTACATGGCGAGAGAGCCCTGCACGGACACCAGGGACCGGATCCCGGAGTCGGCGGCCTCCAGCTCCAGACAGGCGAGCCCGTACTGCACGGCGGAGGCCCCGGCGCACCCGTAGCCCTCCAGGGACATCCCGAGGGCACCGATCTCCCCGAGCTCCCGGGCGAGTTCCCGGATCCCCGGCAGCTCGCCGTTCTCGTACCACTCGGCGACATACGGCACGACCCGATCCGTCGCCCAGGCCCGCACCGTGCCCCGAACGGCAAGGTCCTCGGGCTCCAGGAGGTCGTCGATGCCGAGGGGGTCGGCGGGGTCGAACGGGGGCAACTTCGAGGACGCGGACATCAGGACACCCTCCGGCAAGGATTAAAACTAGCACCGCTAGTCACGGCTCTGGGCAGACGCTACGACGCAGTGTCCCGCGAGTCCAGTGCACACGACGGACCCAGGCCGCCGACGGCGAGGAAACCCCACGGGAAAGGTCCAGCCATCGAGGAACCGGAAACGGATGGTGCGTGGGTGGCAGAAGGCCTTGGTCAGGCGGAGACGCGGGACTCCACGACTTCCCTGGGTCCAGGAATGTCCGCCTCCACCGGAGGTGCCTCGCACTGCATGGCCCGCGGCAGCCGCAGCGCCATCACCGCGCCGAGCAGCAACAGCACCGCGCTCACCAGCAACGTCACATGCAGCCCGTGCACGAAGGAGTGCCGCGCCGCATGCCGCAGGGCGACCCCGGCAGGCCCGCCGAGCTGCCCGGCGACCTCGTACGCCTCCCCCAACGAGTGCGCGGCGGCCGTGGAGGCCGACGCCGGCACGCCCGACACATCGGACAGCCCGGGCGCGTACGCCGCGTTCATCACGCTGCCCAGCAACGCGATACCGATCCCCGCGCCCAGCTGGTACGACGTCTCACCGATCGCCGCCGCCCCGCCGGCCTGCTCCGGCGGAGCCTCGCTGAGCATCGACTCGTACGCCCCGAAGAGCGTCGTCTCCAGCCCGAAGCCCAGCAGCAGGAACCCGGCCAGCAGCAGCCCGGTGTTGTCCTCGCCGCCCATCGCCGTCAGCAGCAGCACCGCGAGGGCCGTCAGCACGAACCCGGCGCACACCATGCGCCGCGGCCCGAACCGCCGCAGCAGCCGCGCCCCCGCCAGCCCGGCCGCCATCGCGGCGAAGGTCAGCGGCAGCAGCCGTAGCCCCGTCTCCAGCGGCGACAGCCCGAGCACCAGCTGCAGATACTGCGCCGCGATCAGTTCGAGCCCGACCAGCGCCAGCATCGCCAGCACGATGCACCCGACGGACGTACTGAACGCCGGCCGCGCGAACATCTTCAGGTCCACCAGCGGATACGCCCGGCGCCTCTGCCGTCGTACGAAGAGGATCAGCAGCGCGGCGCCGACGACCAGCGGCACCAGGGTGAGCAGGCTGGCCACCTGCTCCCCGCCGCCGAGCCGCTTCACGCCGAGTACGACGCCGAACAGTCCGGCCGCCGCCATCAGCGCGCCGACCACGTCCCAGGGGCCCTTGCCGTCGCCCTTGGACTCGGGCAGCAGCAGCCGGCCGACCGGCAGGCTGACCAGCATCAGCGGGATGTTGACGAGGAAGACCGAGCCCCACCAGAAGTGTTCGAGGAGGAAGCCGCCGAGCAGCGGCCCGACCGCGGCGCCCACGGCGGCGACGGCGCTCCAGATGCCGATGGCGAGGGCCCGCTCGCGCCGGTCGGGGAAGACCTGGCGCAGGATCGACAGGGTCGCGGGCATGATCATCGCGCCGCCGACGCCGAGCAGGGCGCGGGCCAGGATCAGCACCTGCGGGTCGTGCGCGAGGGCGGCGAGCCCGGAGGCGAGGCCGAAGAGGCCGTATCCGAGCAGCAGGACGCGTCTGCGGCCGACCCGGTCGCCGAGCGTGCCGAAGAGGATCAGCAGCGAGGCGCAGACCAGCGGGTAGATGTCGACGATCCAGAGCAGTTCTATCGCGCCGGGGCGGAGGTCCTCGGTGACGGCGGGCACCGCCACGTGCAGCACGGTCGCGTCGACGGCGACGAGCAGCAGGCTGACACAGAGGACGACGAGGACGACCCAGCGGTTGGCACCGGCCCCGGCCGCCCGACGGCGCAGCGCAGCGGCGGCCGTGGTCGTCCCGGACATGTACGTACCTCCCAGATGTTCCCTCGCCCCGGCGGGCTCACGGGGTGGGGACTTCCCGTGACTCGGCCGGAGAGGAGCGGTGGTCTCCGGCCCGCGCTACGAAGGGCGAGTGATTCGTCAGGGTACGCGAGTCCTCGTCTGTGCCGAGTGGCGGACCTCTCACACGTCCGGCGCAACGAGTGTGGCATACGCCACTCCCTCCCCCTCGGCCGCGTCCCGTCCGACCTCCCGATTCAGGCCGGGCCGATAATCGAGCCCGTGACCGATCTTGCGATGCGCGTGGCTCCGGCCCGCTCCGAGGCGCTGCGCCGGGCCGCCCCGGCGCTCCTCGGGTACGCGGCCGTACGCGCCCTGGGCCTGCTCGCCCTGACCCTGTGGAGCGCGGCGCGCGACAAGGACGCGTACACCTTGCTGACGGCCCGCTGGGACGCGCTCTGGTACTCCAGGGTCGCCGAACTGGGCTACGGCTACGAGGTGCGCCTGCCCAACGGGGACGTGCACTCGAACCTCGCGTTCTTCCCGCTGCTGCCCTGGCTGGAGCGGCTGGTCGCGCAGGTGTCCCCACTGTCGTACGCCGACGGCGGCTTCGTCGTAAGTGTGCTCGCCTCGCTCGCCGCGGCCTGGGGGATCTTCGCGGTGGCGGAGCATGTGTACGGCCGTCGGGTCGGGGTGTGCGCCGTCCTGCTGTGGGCGGTGCTGCCGGTCGGGATCGTGCAGTCGATGGCGTACAGCGAGTCGCTGTTCACGGCGCTGGCGGCCTGGTCGCTGTACGCGGTGCTGACCGGCCGCTGGCTCACGGCGGGCACGCTGGCCCTGCTGGCCGGGCTGACCCGTCCGGTGGGACTGGCCGTGGTCGCGGCGGTGTGGGCGGCGGCCATCGCCTCGTTCGTGCGGGAGCGAAGCGCGGAGCGGGCGACGGGCGCGGACGCCCCGGCACGCGCCCCCGGCCCGACGGTGCGCCGCGTCCTCGGCATGCTGCTCGCCCCGCTCGGCGCCGCCGGGTACGTCCTGTGGGTCGGGCACCGCACCGGCAAGGGTCCCCTGGGTTATCTCGACGTCCAGGCGGGCTGGCGCAACGGTTTCGACGGCGGATACGCCTTCGCCCGATTCGTCGGCGAAAAGTTCACGTCGTTTCCGTCGGCTCTGGCGGGGGTCGGGTTGATCGTCGGAGTCGGCCTGGTGGGCTGGCTGTATGTCGTCTGTGTACGGCAACGCCAGCCGCTGCCGCTCCTGGTGTACGCGGGCGTCGTGACCGCGCTCGCCCTGTGCGCGTCGAGCTACTTCGGCTCGAAACCGCGCCTGCTGCTGCCCGCGTTTCCGCTGCTGCTGCCGCTCGCCCGGTCCCTCGCCGGGCTGCGTACGCGCAGGTCGGCGCTGGTGCTGGGGGCGGTGGCCGTGGCGTCGGCGGTGTACGGGGCGTTCTGGCTGAACGGCAGCGGTCCGCCCTGACCACGGGTGAGCGCCGGTGTGCGCCGAGAGAATTCCGGATTATGCCCCGGTGAACGAACTCAAAAGCGTAATAAACCCCCCATCCGGAATGATCAAAAGAATTGAAGGCCGCACTGCCAGGTGATTGCGGATTCACTGGAATTAAACCTCCACCTGAGAGGAATCCCACATCACATCGTCATCACAAAGCCGTTGAATCGACCGGGTTCCGAGCTCACTCGCTGTAACGTCGATTGGGTGCGTACCGAACGGAAGCCCACCCGTCTGGACCGGGTGTTCGCCAGGCTGGATCGTGAGCCGGAACGACCGGCTCACATCAGCGTGCCCGAAATGAGCCGGCACAGGATCGTGCTGCTGGGCGCGACCCTGGCCTTCTACGTGGCGATCGTGTGGGCCATCGTGATCACCTCCTGGCTGGTCCGGCTGGACTGGCAGGTGATGTTCTTCCGGCCCTACCAGCAGTGGTCGGAGATCCACGCCTTCGTCGACTACTACGTGGTGCTCGGCCAGCGCGGCCCCACCGCAGTGATGGTCGCGGCCTGGCTGGGCTGGCGCTCCTGGCGGCAGCACACGCTGCGGCCGCTGCTCGCGCTCGGTGTCTCGCTGCTCCTGCTGAACATCACCGTCGGTGCCGCCAAGCTCGGCATGGGCCGCCTCGGACCGCACTACGCGACCAGCATCGGCTCGAACGAGATGTGGCTGGGCGGCGATATATTTCCCAGCGGCCACACCGCCAACGCCGTGGTGACCTGGGGAATCCTCGCCTATCTGGCCTCGACGCCGAGAGCGCGCCGCTGGCTGTCGGCCGTGTCGGCGGTGACCTCGCTGGGCGTCGGCCTGTCCACCGTGTACCTCGGTACGCACTGGCTGAGCGACGTACTGCTCGGCTGGGCCGCGGGCCTGCTGATCCTGCTCGCCCTGCCGTGGTTCGAGCCGCTGATCACCCGCTCCGAGAGCTGGATCCTGGACCTGCGCGACCGCTTGCGCGAGCGCCGGACCGGCAGCGTTCCGGTGCCGACGGCCCCGGTCGAGGCGCCCGTGCTGCTCAAGCCGCGGCCCGCGCCCGCCGACAAGGAGGTCGCGGCCCGCGAGGCGACGCCCACGGCGCACTCCCCCCGGGCGACCGTGCACCAGCCCGCCTATCTGACTCCGGGCCCGCACTCGGCCCGCGCGGAGCGCACCCCGGTCACCCCGGCCGGCAGCCGCCGCCCGCCGCACACGGACCGCATCCCGCGGGGCTCGGCCCCGGCGGCCCGCCCGCTCGCAGGCGGCTGACCAGCACGGCAGAAGGCCCCGGTTCCCGTCAGGAACCGGGGTCTTCGCACGTCGTCAGCCCTTCCAGGCCCGCGCCACCCGGCCGTCCTTGACCTCGAAGTTCAGGCGACCGCTCAGGTATTCCATGGTGATGATCGCCCCCGGCGGCAGCGAACGCACCGTCGACCACCCTCGGTCACGGGCGAGCCGCTCGGCCCGTTCCGTATCGAGTCCGACATATACGTCCGGATTGTCCTGGGGTTCGGCGGGGGGTTTCGGAATGGGTGCCATGGCGCCACGCTAGGGCCTGCACGAAGGGTCGGGCCAGTGCCGTCCGGGGACCTTTGTAGCCGTCATCGAGGTCGTATGTAGCTGCCATCCAGGTCACACATCCCCCTCCGGTCACGCTTTTGTCACAGAACCACGACACGTGTTTCATGCACACTTCGTCACACGGACGAGGGGTTCCATAGGCCTTCCGCAGGCATTCGATCGTAATTTCCGCGTGTCGCACGGACCCGGCCAATAACCCGGCGGAAAAGTTCCCCGGGAACTGTTTTCGGACTCCTTTTCCCACCGCCGCGCATTCGCCGCGGCCACAGCGGGCGCGCGGGCCGCGGGAGCCGGTGCCGCACGGAAAGTGCATGGTTTCAGCACAGAACCCCCGCACGCCCTCTGTCGGAGCACTGCCGACGCGAGCATCATGGCGTGAGCTCGCGTCGGCGCGTGCGGCGCGGGCTTCAGCGGGCCCGGGACGCGGCGAGCGAAGGGGCGAGCGAGCGATGGGGACACAGACCGCACCGGCGACGGAGGGGCCCGCGCGGCCCAAGCAGCCCGGCGGCCGTGTGATCGTCGACTGGCTGACCACCACCGACCACAAGAAGATCGGCCATCTCTACCTGATCACGTCGTTCGTGTTCTTCCTGGCCGGCGGTGTCATGGCCCTGCTGATGCGGGCCGAGCTGGCCCGGCCGGGGCTGCAGCTGCTCACCAACCAGGAGTTCAACCAGGCGTTCACCCTGCACGGCACGATCATGCTGCTGCTGTTCGCGACCCCGAGCTTCGCGGGCTTCGCCAACGAGCTGATGCCGCTGCAGATCGGCTCCCCGGACGTGGCCTTCCCCCGGCTGAACATGCTCTCGTACTGGCTGTTCCTGTTCGGCGGCCTGATCGTGATGGGCTCGCTGATCGTGCCCGACGGGCCCGCCGCCTTCGGCTGGTTCGCCTACGCCCCGCTCAACAGCCCGGAGCACTCCCCCGGCATCGGCCCCGACCTGTGGATCATGGGCCTGGCGCTGGCCGGCTTCGGCACGATCCTGGGCGCGGTCAACTTCATCACCACGATCATCGGGATGCGCGCGCCCGGCATGACCATGTTCCGGATGCCGATCTTCGTGTGGAACACGCTGTTCACGTCGATCCTGATCCTGATGGCGTTCCCGGTGCTGGCGGCGGCGCTGCTGGTCCTTGAGGCGGACCGCCGGTTCGGCTCGGTGGTGTTCGACGCGGACAACGGCGGGGCGCTGCTGTGGCAGCACCTGTTCTGGTTCTTCGGCCATCCCGAGGTCTACATCATCGCCCTGCCGTTCTTCGGCATCATCAGCGAGATCATCCCGGTCTTCTCCCGCAAGCCGATGTTCGGCTATCTGACGCTGGTCGGGGCGACGATGGCGATCACCGGTCTGTCGATCGTGGTGTGGGCGCACCACATGTTCGTCACCGGCGCGGTGCTGCTGCCCTTCTTCTCCTTCATGAGTTTCCTGATCGCCGTCCCCACGGGAGTGAAGTTCTTCAACTGGACCGGGACCATGATCAAGGGCTCGCTGTCCTTCGAGACCCCGATGCTGTGGGCGACGGGCTTCCTGGTGACGTTCCTGTTCGGCGGTCTGACGGGGGTGATCCTGGCGTCACCGCCGATGGACTTCCATGTCTCCGACTCGTACTTCGTCGTCGCCCATTTCCACTACGTCGTCTTCGGCACGGTCGTCTTCGCGATCTTCGCCGGGTTCCACTTCTGGTGGCCCAAGTTCACCGGGAAGATGCTGGACGAACGGCTCGGCAAGATCCACTTCTGGACGCTGTTCGTCGGCTTCCACACCACGTTCCTGGTGCAGCACTGGCTGGGCGCGGAGGGCATGCCGCGCCGCTACGCCGACTATCTGGCGGCCGACGGCTTCACCGCCCTGAACACCGTCTCCACCATCGGCGCCTTCCTGCTCGGCCTGTCGACGCTGCCGTTCCTCTACAACGTCTGGAAGACCACCAAGTACGGCAAGAGGGTCGAGGGCGACGACCCCTGGGGCTACGGCCGCTCCCTGGAGTGGGCCACCTCCTGCCCGCCCCCGCGGCACAACTTCACGACACTGCCGCGGATCCGCTCGGAGTCCCCGGCGTTCGATCTGCATCACCCTCAGCACGCGCTGGAGGCTCCGCAGCCCGAGCCAAGGAGCGAGCAAGCCGGCCCTGAGCCGTCCTGATCGCCTCGACCAGTTCGACCGGCTCCACGACCTCGAACTCGAAGCCCATCAGCATCACATGGATGACCATCACGTCGAGGCTCCCGGCGCCGGTGCGCAGCAGGCAGCTGTCCGGCCCCTCCGCCTCCAGCTGCCCTGCCGTGGGCGAGACCCTCTCGGCCGCCTCCTCCAGGGGCACCAGCAGCCGGATGACGGCGTGCGAGGCGTACGCGCGCGTGGAGACGCCCCGGGAGACGTAGGCGGCGAGGTCCTCGGCGGGCGGGGTGCGCGGGGCGAAGCGCGGGCCGTGCGGCGGCCTGGGGGTGATGCGGTCGACGCGGAACGTACGCCAGTCGTCGCGGTCGAGGTCCCAGGCGACCAGGTACCAGCGGCGTTCGCTGCACACCAGGCGGTGCGGTTCGACACTGCGGCGGGTGGGGGCGCCCTCGTGGTCGCGGTACTCGAAGCGCAGGCGTTCGGCGTCCCGGCAGAGGTTGGCGAGTTCGGTCAGGACGGCCGGGTCGACGGCGGAGGGCTGGGGGCCGCGCAGCATCGGCACGGTGAAGGCGTTGAGGGCGCCGACACGGCGGCGCAGCCGGTTCGGCAGGACCTGCTCCAGCTTGGCGAGGGCCCGCACCGAGGTCTCGCCGATGCCCTCGATGCCCTGTCCGGCGGCGGTGCGCAGGCCGACGGCGACGGCGACCGCCTCGTCGTCGTCCAGCAGCAGCGGGGGGAGCTCCGCTCCGGCGCCGAGCTGGTAGCCGCCGCCGGTGCCGGGGCTGGCGTTGACCGGGTAGCCGAGTTCGCGCAGGCGGTCGACGTCACGGCGGACGGTGCGTGGGGTGACGTCGAGGCGTTCGGCGAGTGCGGCTCCGGACCATTCTCGGTGGGCCTGGAGGAGGGAGAGCAGCCGCAGCAGTCGCGCGGATGTGTCCAGCATGATCCGAGTCTGCCAGTCGCCTAATGGTTCGGGGGTATGCGTTCGCGGGCGGGTGCGGGTCCGGGGGTGGCTCGTCGCGCAGTTCCCCGCGCCCCTAACGGCGTTGCCGGGACCCGGCATTCGACGCTGAGGTTTCCCTGTCGTGTCTCGTAGGGGACTCGATCCGCCAGGGGGTGTACGTCCATGGCACCCGGAACCAGACGGTGGTCCGACTCCTCCTCCGTCACGCTGGCGTACGCGTCCCAGTGGCCCTCCGGCAGGGCGACGCTGCTGGGGAGGGCGGCGCGCAGGCGGCCGCGTGCGGCGGGGGTCAGCGGGAGGCTGAGCTCCTCGTGGCCCTCGCGGTGGCGCAGCACCAGGTGGGCTTCGTCGGCGGCGCCGGACGCGCTGACGTCGAAGGTCAGTCCGCCGGCCGAATCCGCGATGCAGTCGGCGCGCAGTGGTGCGGCGTGCGACACGTGCGTCGTCATGCGGTGCGGTTCCTCCTTCGGCGCTCTGCTCCGTCAGTTGGACCGGCGATACGACCTTTTGGTTGCCCCTCACGGCTGATACGACAGCTGCGGGACGTCGAAGCACGTGGTGTTCATGTCTCCCTGCGAGATCCAGCCCCGGCCGTCCTCCCAGCGGGCCACCGACAGACAGGTACGGCGGCTCTCGGGCGGCTCGGGCAGCCGCTCGAACCTGACCGGGATCAGCAGGCCGTCGGCGGTGTAGCCCTGACTGCGGTTCATGTGGTCGTCGACGCACGCGCGCGTGACGCCCTGTCCGGCGCACGCCTTCGCCGCGTCCGTGAACCACTTCGCCGCCGCCCAGCCCTCCAGCTGCCACTGGGAGTGCGTCGTGAGCCCCTTGGTGGCGTCCCGGAACTCGCGTACGGCGTCCTGGTCCGTGTCCTCGTAGTTGCGGGACGACCCGGTCGCCCACAGGGCGTTGCGGCAGCGCGGGGAGTCCTTGTAGTCCTCGGCGACGGTGGACGTCCAGTTCTGTACGTTCGTGACCTTGGCGGTGACCTCGGCGCCGACGTCGTCCATCGCCTCGCACAGCCGGGCGTTGCCGTGGGTGTCGATGGCGTCGAAGACGAGGTCGGCGCCCTGCTCCTTCAGATCGGCCGCCACCGCGCGGAAGTTGGGCAGTGCGAAGTCGACCTGCTCGGTGACCACCTTGTAGCCCTCGGCCTTCAGCCCCCGCTCGACCAGCCGGGCGTAGGCGGCGGAGGCGGGCTGGTTGTACGAGACGACGGCGGCCGTACGGGCGCCGTGCTCGCGCTTGAAGTACCGGTAGACCTCGGTGCCGCCGTACTGCTTGCCGTCCCACCCGGTGGTGCCGTCGCGGGGCGCGAGGCTGCCGTAGATGCCGTACAGGTGCGGGTAGGTGTCGTAGGCGGCCCCGATGGGCTGGCCGCCGATGTCGGGCACGCGTGCGTGGGAGACGCGTGCCGCGCCCGCGTAGTCCAGGGCGGTGGTGGCGACCAGGGCGACGACCCGCTCCTCGTCGGTCAGCTCGTGCACGCACTCGCTGTTGCCGACGCCGCTGCCGCCGTCGTCGCACTCGCGCACCTCGACCGGGCGGCCGTCGACGCCCCCGCGCGCGTTGAGGCGCTCGAAGAAGGCCTTGGCGCCGTCGCGCGGGCCGGTGAAGGCATTGCCGCCGACGGGGCTGGTGGCGCTGGTGATGATGCCGACGCGGATCGGGGTGCGGTCCGCCGGCGCCGAGGGAGCGCCCCGGTCGCGGTGCTCGAAGTCGCTCTCCGGCAGCCGGCTGCCGCACGCCGTACTCAGAGCCAGCACCACCACGGCGATCGCCGCCTCAGCACCCCGGGATCGGCGACCCATTGCCGCTCATCTGGACCAGCGCGCACAGGGTCTTGGCGGACACCTTCCAGGTGCCGTCCTGCTCGACCGCGGTCCCGGAGGCGTTCGGCAGGGCGGTCGCGCCCTTCAGGGTCAGGTCGTACGTCACGTTCGCCTCGGTCGGCGAGGTGAACTCGACCTTGGAGACCTTCGCCTGGACCTGCCCGCCGCGCTCGTCGCCGCTGAAGGCCTGCAGGACCGGCGCCATCCGCTCGCCGTTCTCCAGGACTGTCTGCTTGTCCTTCGTGGAGGTGGCCGGGTCGAAGAACTTCTGCCAGTTCTGCTCGATCTCCGTCTCGGCGGCCCCCGCGTCGGCGGGCGCCGAGGCGGCCGGAGAGGTCCGCTCGACGGTCGGGGTGGGCGGGGTCTCGTTGCCGCCGCCTCCCTCGTCGTCGCTGCAGGCCGCGAGGGCCGGGGCGAGGAAGAGGAGCAGGGTGGCCGCCAGTGCGGTCCCCCGTCCGGCCGCCCGTGGGCCACGCCCCCTGTGCGCGTTGCTCCGCCTGACGTCGCTCCCGAGAACCATCTGGCTCACCACCGGGTGTCGATCCGGGCCGTGTGCGCCCGGTGCTTTCAGGGTCAGCTTGCAGGAGGCATAGTGCAAGCCATTGGCTGACATGGACAGGCACATGCGCAGAAACCCCTTGTGCATGCACCGAAACCCGACGTGTGGGAGCCGGCGATGCGGACAGCCCGACTGCGGACCGTGCACCCCGTGCTGTGGGCCGGCTGGGCCGCGCTCGCGGCCGGGGCGGTGCTGTGCGTCATCGGCTGGTACGGCATCTCCGGCGAGCGGTTCGCCGAGCGGCAGCTGCCGTATCTCGCCTCCTGCACGGTGCCCGGCGCCGCGCTGATCATCGCCGCATCGGTGCTGCTGACCCATGGCCGGGGCGCGCTCGCCGCCGCGCGCGTGGAGGAGCTGTACGGCCTTTTGGTGGCCGCCGAGCCGGCCGACGCCGAGGAGTCCGGGCAGGGCGCGGCCGCGCCGCTCGCGATCAGCGGGGACCTGCGGATGGTGCCCGGCGGCACCCTCTGGCACCGCGCGGACTGCCCTCTGGTGGCGGGCAAGGTGGAGGCCGTCCCCGTCGATGCGAAGCTGGTGAGGAGCGGCGAACTGGGCCCGTGCCCGATCTGTGAGCCCGCCGAAGCGGACGACTGAGGCGGACGGCCGATGTCCTCCCTGACGTACGACCTCACCCTGGCCGGACTGTCGGTCGGCAGCGCCGCCGCGCTCACCGGGATCGGCCTGATCGTGACGTACCGCGCGACCGGGGTGCTGAACTTCGCGCACGGGGCGATCGCGATGGTGTGCGCGTATGTGCTGCGCCAGTGCGTGGTGGAGTGGGGCTGGCCGCTGTGGGCGGGCGCGACGGTGACGCTGCTGGTCCTGGCGCCCGGCATCGGCGTGGTGCTGGAACGGTTCGTCTTCCGGCCCCTGTCGGTCCTGGGCAGCGACCCGGCGCAGACCCTGGTGGCGTCCATCGGGGTGTTCGTGCTGCTGGTGGGCGGTGCGGCGCTGCTGTGGGGCCAGGGGGCGCGGGACGACGCGCCGGAACTGGTGTCGGCGGACCCATGGGGCCAGCTGGCGGTGGCTCTGCTGCTGGCGGCGGGGGTGGGCGCGGTGATCCGCTTCACCCGTTTCGGCCGGGAGCTGCGCGCGGTGGTGGACGACCGGCAACTGGCCGTCCTCGGCGGCATCGACGCGGACCGCGTCGCGGCGGCGGGCTGGGCGTTCGGCTCGTTCACGGCGGGCCTGACGGGCGTACTGCTGGCGCCGTACGTCCGCCTCGACCCGTACGGCATGCCGCTGCTGGTCATGGAGGTGGTCGCGGTGGCGGTGGCCGCGAGGATGCGCAGCCTTCCGCTCGCCGTCGTGACCGCGCTGGCCATCGGCGTGGCCCAGAGCCAGCTGACCCGCCTGCACCCCTCGGGCTGGGGCGCGCCCCTGCTCCAGGCGGTCGGCACCAACCTCTTCGTGGTGGCCCTGCTGATCGCGGCCCTGGCCCTCCCCGGCGTCGGCACCCGCGACGCCCTCCCCCGCACGGCCACCGCGCGCGTACCGACCCCGCCGGGCGCCTGGATCGTGGCGGCGGTGCTGTTCCTGCTCCCCCTCGGCTTCGCGGGCTCCGACCTGCATACGTCGGTACAGGTGCCGGCGCTGGCCGTGGTGCTGCTGTCCCTGGTGGTGGTCACCGGCCGCGGCGGCCAGATCTCCCTCGGCCAGGCGGCGTGCGCGGGCCTCGGCGCCCTCTTCACGGCCCTGCTGGCAGCGGGCCGCTTCCCCGGCCTGCCCCGCCTGCCGGAGCTGGCGGCGCTCGCCCTGGCGGTCGTCCTGGTGGCCCCGCTGGGCCTCCTCACGGGCTGGCCGGCGATCAGCCGCCGGGGCCTGGCCCTCGCCCTGGCCACCTTCGCGGTGGGCGTCGCGGTGAGCCGCTTCGTCTTCGCCCAGCCGTACGCGATCTCGGGCCTGTCGTTGGGCCGCCCGGCGGGCTTCGAGGGCGACCGCGCGTACTACGTACTGGAGCTGTGCGTCCTGGCAGCCGCGCTGCTGACGACCTGGCTGCTGCGCCGGGGCCGCACGGGCCGGGCCCTCGCGGCCATGCGCGACCACGAGTCCGGGGCGTCGGCGGCGGGCGTCCAGGTCCCCTCCCTCAAGCTCCTGGCCTTCGTCGCGGGCGCCGCCCTGGCGGCCCTGGGCGGCGGCCTGCTCGGCATGGGACTGCGCGCCTTCGACCCCGCCGCCTACGACCCCGTCCGCAGCCTCCTCTGGTTCGCCGCGGTGGTCGTCCTGGGCGCCGACAGCACCCTGGGCGCCCTGCTCGCCGCGGCCCTCCTGGTCGGCCTCGACGCGGGGGCCCGGGGCGGGGTGGCGGCGGCCCTGATCGGCGTGCTGGCGGTGCTGGTGGGCCGCTTCCCCGGAGGACCGTACGAGGCGCTGCGGGCGGCGACGGGAAGGCGGAAGGCAAGGCTGACCGGGCTGGGGACTCAGATCCGAAGAACCTTGCGCCCGGCGGAGCGAGCGGCGGCGCCCCAGCCGACACTGACAGGCCTGACAGCCTCGGGCTACCCGGCCACGACACACCGAGCGAAGCAGGCAGCCCCCTTCAGAACGCCCCGCCAACACCCCGACCGACCCACCACAGCCAGCACAGCCACCACAGCGGCCGACACCGCCAAAGCCAGCACAGCCGCCGACGCCTCTGGCACTGCCAAGGCCGCCGCAGCGGCCGATACCGCCAAAGCCAGCACAGCCACCGACGCCACCGAGACTGCCGAGGCCACCGCAGCCGCCGACACCGTCGAAGCCGCCGCCGACACCGCCGCAGCCAGCACAACCGCGGACACCTCCGACGCTGCCAAGGCAGCCGGAGACGCAGGCGCAGGCGCGGACGGCACAGCCCCGGCAGCCGCAGGCGAAGCCGCAGCCGCCACACCCGCCACACCCGCCACACCCGCCGACGGCGCTGAGCCCCCGCAAGGGCCACCCGCACCCGACAACGAAAGTCGCACGGGCGGTGCGGGTGGGAATCCGGACGAGGCCGAAGGCCGAGTACACCCCCACGCACCCCCACCCCCACCCAACACAGCCACCCTCACCACCCACAACCTCCAGGCCCGCTACGACACCTTCACCGCCCTCGAAGACATCACCCTCACCGTCCCACCAGGCCAGGTCACCGCGATCATCGGCCCCAACGGCGCCGGAAAGAGCACCCTGTTCCACTGCCTCGCCGGCACCCACCGCCCCACCCACGGCCAAGTCCTCCTCGGCCCCCGCGACATCACCCGTCTCCCCGCCCACGCCCGCACCCGCCTCGGCATCGCCCGCACCTTCCAGCAACTGGCCGTGTTCCCCTCACTGACCGTCGCCGAGAACGTCCGCGTCGGCGCCGAGCAAGGCCGAGTCCAAGACCCGTCGGCCGTGGAACGCGCCCTCAGACTCCTCGCCCTGGACGGCCCCGTCCGCTCCCTGCCCGCCGCGGGCCTGCCCACCGGCACGCTCCGCCGCGTGGAACTGGCCCGGGCCCTCGCCGGCAGCCCGCGCGTACTGCTGCTCGACGAACCCGCCGCCGGCCTCGACACCGCCGAGGTCACCGCGCTGACCCGGATCCTGAAGGCCCTCGCCGCCGACGGCACCGCCCTGCTCGTGGTCGAGCACGACCTCGACCTGGTCGCCGACCTCGCGGACACCGTGCATGTCATGGCGGCGGGCCGCATCGTCGCCTCCGGCCCACCGGACCGCGTACTGAACGCGGCAGCCGTCCAGGAGCCCCCGGCATGACGACGATCTCCCTGCGCCACGCGCGCGTGCGCTACGGCCCCCTGGAGGCCCTCCACGGCATCACGGTCGCCGCCCCCGGCCCCGGCCTCACCGTCCTGCTGGGCCGGAACGGCTCCGGCCGTACGACCGCCCTGCGCGCCCTGGCGGGAGTGGTGCCGCTGTCCGGTGGCTCGGTGGTGTGGGACGGCACCGACATCACCCGGGTGCCCGCCCATGAACGGGCACGGCGCGGACTGTGCCTGGTCCCCGAGCGCCAGGCCGTGTTCGGCTCCCTCACCGTCCGCGAGAACCTCGAACTCGCGGCCCGTACGTATGACATCGCCCTCGACGTCTACCCGGCGCTCGGGCCCCTCCTGGCACGCCGTGCCGGCACGCTCTCCGGCGGCGAGCAGCGCATGCTCGCCCTCTCCCGCGCCCTGCTGGCACGCGCACGCGTACTGCTCGTCGACGAGCCCGCACAGGGCATGTCGCCCACGGTCGCGGCCCGTACGTACGAACTGCTGAGCGAACTCGACGCCTGCGTGGTCGTCGCCGAGCAACGAGTGCCGCCCGGACTGCGCGGCCGGGCGGCACTCGTTCACGAACTGCGCCGTGGCGCGGTCGTGTTCAGCGGAGAGGCGGGTGAATGGGAGCGCCGTGCAGCGCACCGAACCGGGTCGAGCCCTTCCGGATGAGCGGCGACGTGTCCGAGATCAGCCGCTCCGTGATGCTGCGTCTGCTTGTGACCGTACGGCCCAGGAGCGTGCGGCCGAAGAGCCCGTACCGCCTGGAGCAGTGCGGCCACGCTCCCCATCCCTGCACGGCCACCACCTTCTTGGCGATCGTGATCTGCTGCTGACGGGTGGCGAGGTCGGCGCGCGCGGCGTACTTCCCGCCGCCGAAGCCCACCCAGGTCCGCTGCGAGAACTGCAGCCCCCCGTAGTGGCCGTTGCCGGTGTTGATGTGCCAATTGCCGCCGCTCTCGCACTGGGCGACGCATCCCCAGGGCCACTGATCGTTGGTACAGCCGAGCGACATCTGTTTGGGAGGCGGTCCGGGGGCCGGTTTAGGCGGTGCCACTTGGATCGCGCGTGGCGTGTACGGGGCGGGCGCCGCGTGTGCCGTTGCCGGGGCAACGGCAGTGAACAGGGTGCCGGCGATGACGAGCGCGAGCGGTGTGCATTTCATATGAGCACGCTAGGCGGCTTGTTGCGGTCAGCCGCCGAGGCACGTCCGAGGGGCGCGGGGCCCCACCCGGTCGGCGGACCGGGCGGGGCCCCGTACCCAGGCAGGGAGTGACGCTCAGAGTTCGAGGCGCTGCCCGGGCACGATCAGATGGGGATCACCGCCGATGACGGCCTTGTTGGCGGCGTAGATCCGCTGCCAGGTGGTCCCGTGCCGGGCGGCGATTCCGCTCAGCGTGTCGCCCGCACGGACGGTGTAGTCACCGCGGGACGCGCCGCGGGTCGTGTTGCCCGACGAACGCTCCGGCGTCTTCGACGGAGCCGACGGGGCCGCCTTCGTGGTCGACGGGGCCGCCTTGGTGGAGGAGGAGGCCGTCGAGCCGGCGGCGGAAGCCGCGGGTGCGCTCCCGTACGCTCCGGCCCGGGCCGAACAGGTGGGCCACGCGCCCCACCCCTGGGCGCGCTGGACCTTGGTGGCCACCGCGATCTGCTGGGCCTTGCCGGCCCGGTCCGCCGTCGACGCGTAGGCCGTTCCGCCGTACGCGCGCCAGGTGGAGGAGGCGAACTGGAGCCCGCCGTAGTAGCCGTTGCCGGTGTTGATGTGCCAGTTGCCGCCGCTCTCGCACTGGGCGATGCGGTCCCACACTCCGCTGTCCGCCGCTGCGGCGTTGCCGGTTGCGGCCAGCAGTCCGAGCGGGGCGAGCAGTGCCGCCCCGGCGAGGACCGCCGTCGTACGAGTCCGGCTCCGGTTCGGAGCCTGCTGCGTCTTACGAGCGTTGCCGTGAGTGGTATCGGCACATTCGGACATGTAGTTCCCTCTCGAAGGACTCGGGGTCCCCCAAGGCGGAACGCGGCTCCGCACGCCATGTGGCGTGTGAGTCGCGCCCGCCCCGTCCGCCGGAAGGTCGTGCTGCATGCTGGCTGGTGCGGTCGGCGGACGTTCCCGAGCGGTGCTCGTTGCACACGGCCGAGGAATGTAGGGATGCCGAGCGGGTGGTATCAACCAACTCCTTGTCATTCCAGGCCAGTTCGCCGTTACCTCCGGTATCGGCGATTTCCGGCCACCCACTTCATTCGCTGATTTCCGGATTTATCGACCAGTCACCCCGGCGATCTGTGACGCACCCCACCCAACCAACTTCCTTGGGGTTCCAAGGAGTTGACGGTAAGTAGGCGATTCCGCACCCGAGGTGACCGTATGCGTTGGATGGTTCGATTCCGTTCGTCGTGGTGCGTGACTCCCGCCACAGATCGTCCGTTGTCTCCTTCATGAGCCCGGGACCGACCCGGTTCACGGACCGGGACCACCCGGCCCCGCCACGCATCACATCCCGAGGGAGCCACCCGTGCCGCGCATGCTCGATGTCAGCGACGAGGTACGTGCCGAGATCGGCGACGAGGAAGCCGACCGGCTGCTCGCCGGAGAGAACGCACCCGGCAGTTACGACTGCACGTCCTGCCGCACCCCTGGCGACTCCGAACAGGAGCGCACCAGCACCGTCCTGTTCATCGGCGACGAGACCGCCGTCCTCGCCTTCGCCCACGCCACCTGCCTGCCCTCGCAGGTCGTCCAGGTCACCGAGGCACAGCTCCAGGGTGCCGTGAAGTCCATCACCGGCGACCGGGTCGACCTGGAGCCGGAAACGATCGTGCCCGAGCAGGCGGTGCTCGGAGTGACCAGCGGACTGGTGCTGATCGCCGGGGAGTTGCATCCGGCGCTGGTCGTCGAGCCGACCGGCCCCATCGTGCGGCCCGGGGCGATCGCGGCCGGGGACGACTTCCTGCCGCTGCTCATCGAACAGGGATTCATGCCGGCGACGGAACTCTCCGACGTGCCGCCGGTGCTGCACGGCTGGTCCGTGCTGCTGGCCATGGGTCAGCTGCACGCGGTACTGCAGCCCGGCACGAATGGCGGGCAGCCGGTCGCGTGGTGGCAGGCGCATCAGCCGCTGCTGGTGACGGACGGATGGCGGGCCGCCGCGAACAAGCACCAGCAGGTGCTGATGTTCGCCGCGCCGGTGGGTTCCATCGGACGTCAGCCCAGGGAGGACCTGCTGCGGGACGCCCTGGACAAGGCCGCGGCGAACGGAAAGCTGGTCGCGGCGGCGCTGCCTCTTGCGGGGACGTGAGAACGCCTGTTCAACGGAGACTGCGTGTCATTCGGCGGCTGCGGGCCGTTTGTGGCCCGTCGCGCCCACGCGGCGGAGCCGCATATCGCTGCGGCCCCGCGCCCCTTTGGGGCCTCGCCCAGCCGCATCCCTTCCAGCGCCGGGTCGTTTGGACATACGTGCATCCATACGACGTTCCCCGCCTTCAGGGCGGCTCATCGGCCACGCCGATCTACGACGCGCTCTACGCCGAGTACGTCAAGTCCTTCCGCTCGCTGCCGGGTGACCGCAGCGGGGAGGAGGATCTGGGGTTCACCGCGTTCGGGAACATTCCGCGGAGTACGGGCTCGTACGGCGGCCACCGTCCGGGGTCGTTCAGCAGTTCGTACTCCGCCTACAGCGCGGGGGCCCACAGCGCCCGCCACGGCAGCACGCAGCAGCCGCAGTGGCAGCGCGTCGGGCACATCGGCCCGCAGGGCTCGGGGATGCAGCACGTCCCGGCCGCGCTGCCGCCGGCCCGCAGAGGCTGAGCACATGCGTGAGGGGCGGCCCGGTGCGGGCCGCCCCTCACGCATGTCGGTCACTTCTTCTTGCCGCGCTTCTCGCGCACCCGCACCGAGATATGGATCGGCGTCCCCTCGAAGCCGAACTCCTCGCGCAGCCGGCGCTCGATGAAGCGCCGGTAGCCCGCCTCGATGAAGCCGGACGCGAAGAGCACGAACCGCGGGGGCTTGGTGCCCGCCTGGGTGCCGAAGAGGATGCGGGGCTGCTTGCCGCCGCGGATCGGGTGCGGGTGGGCCGCGACCAGTTCACCGAGGAAGGCGTTGAGACGACCGGTCGGGACCCGGGTCTCCCAGCCGGCGAGGGCGGCCTCGATCGCGGGGACCAGCTTCTCCATGTGACGGCCGGTGCGTGCGGAGACGTTCACCCGCGGCGCCCACGCCACCTGCCCGAACTCGGTCTCGATCTCCCGCTCCAGGTAGTAGCGGCGCTCCTCGTCGAGGGTGTCCCACTTGTTGTAGGCGATGACCATGGCGCGGCCCGCGTCGACGGCCATCGTCACGATGCGCTGGTCCTGGACCGAGATGGACTCGGAGGCGTCGATCAGGATGACCGCGACCTCGGCCTTCTCGACGGCGGCCGCGGTGCGCAGCGAGGCGTAGTAGTCGGCGCCCTGCTGGAGGTGGACGCGCTTGCGGATGCCCGCCGTGTCGACGAACTTCCAGGTGACGCCGCCCAGCTCGATGAGCTCGTCGACCGGGTCACGGGTGGTGCCGGCCAGCTCGTTGACGACGACGCGCTCCTCGTTCGCCACCTTGTTCAGCAGGGAGGACTTGCCGACGTTCGGGCGGCCGATCAGGGCGATACGGCGCGGGCCGCCGATGCCGCCCCCGCCGAACGCCTCGCGCGGCGCCTCCGGCAGCGCCTCCAGGACGGCGTCCAGCATGTCGCCGGTGCCACGGCCGTGCAGGGCGGAGACGGGGTGGGGCTCGCCGAGACCCAGCGACCACAGATAGGACGCGTCGGCCTCGCCGCTCTGCCCGTCCACCTTGTTGGCGGCCAGCACCACGGGCTTGCCGGCCTTGCGCAGCAGTCGTACGACGGCCTCGTCGGTGTCGGTGGCGCCCACCTTGGCGTCGACGACGAACACGACGGCGTCGGCGGCCTCGATGGCGAACTCGGCCTGCGCGGCCACGGAGGCGTCGATGCCGAAGACGTCCTGCTCCCAGCCGCCGGTGTCGACGACCTTGAAGCGGCGGCCGGCCCACTCGGCCTCGTAGGTCACGCGGTCGCGGGTGACGCCGGGCTTGTCCTCGACGACGGCCTCGCGGCGCCCGATGATGCGGTTGACGAGAGTCGACTTGCCGACATTGGGCCGTCCGACGACGGCGAGGACGGGCAGCGGACCGTGGCCGGCCGCCTCGATGGCACCCTCGACGTCCTCAAGGTCGAAGCCCTCTTCCGCGGCGAGCTCCATGAACTCCGCGTACTCGGCGTCGCCAAGCTCTCCGTGGTCGTGCTCTTCGAGCGAGCCCTCGGAGTGGATGTGGTCGTTCATGAAGTCCGTACCTCGTCGTTCATCGTGGTGATCGGTGGAACGCCCGGGTGTCTCCCGGTTGATCCACTACTCAGTGTCGCCTAGCGACCGGTCAGTCGCCTGGCGTTTTCCAGGTGCTCGGTGAGCTGCTTCTGGATGCGCTCGGTCGCCTCGTCCAGCGCCCTGCGGGTGCGCCGTCCGCTGCCGTCGCCGGCATCGAAGGGGTCGCCGTAGACGACGTCGACGCGGTGGCGCAGCGGAGGCAGCCCCTTTATCAACCGTCCCCGCTTCTCGGAACTTCCCAGTACCGCGACCGGGACGATCGGTGCCCCGCTGCGCACCGCGAAGTAGGCGAGCCCGGCGCGCAGTGCGGCGAAGTCGCCCTCGCCCCGGGTGCCCTCGGGGAAGATCCCGAGGACCCCGCCGTCCTTGAGGACGTCGAGCGCCTGCGTGATCGCGGTGCGGTCGGCGGAGTGACGGTCCACCTTCAGCTGACCGATGCCGGTCAGGAAGGGGTCGAGCGGGCCGATGAACGCTTCCTTCTTGATCAGGAAGTGCACGGGGCGGGGCGAGACGCCCATCACCATCGGTCCGTCGATGTTGTGGCTGTGATTGACCGCGAAGATCACCGGCCCGCTCGCGGGCACCTTCCAGGCACCCAGGACGCGCGGCCGCCACAGCCCGAACATCAGGCCGACGCCGATGCGCCGCCCGACCTCGGCACCCCGCTCCGACGGAACAGTCACTTCGCGGCTCGCTTCTCCTCGACGAGGGTGACGACGCACTCGATGACCTGCTGCAGCGTGAGCTCGGTGGTGTCCACCTCGACCGCGTCGTCCGCCTTGGCGAGCGGCGAGGTCTTGCGGCTGGAGTCGGCAGCGTCCCGCTTCATCAGCGCCTCGCGGGTGGTGTGCACGTCGGCACCCTTCAGCTCACCGCTGCGCCGGGCGGCACGGGCCTCCGGCGAGGCGGTGAGGAAGATCTTCAGGTCGGCGTCGGGCAGCACGGTCGTACCGATGTCACGGCCCTCGACGACGATGCCCACCTCCGCGGAGGTGGCCAGCGAGCGCTGCAGTTCGGTGATCCGCGCGCGGACCTCCGGTACGGCGCTCACCGCGCTGACCTTGGAGGTGACCTCCTGGGTGCGGATCGGACCGGACACGTCGGTGCCGTCGACGGTGATCGTCGGGGCCGCCGGGTCGGTGCCGGAGACGATCTCGGCCTTGCCGGCCACGTCGGCGATCGCGGACGGGTCGGCGATGTCGATCCCGTTGTTCACCATCCACCAGGTGATCGCCCGGTACTGGGCTCCGGTGTCGAGGTAGCTCAGCCCGAGCTGCGAGGCGACGGCCTTCGACGTGCTCGACTTGCCCGTGCCGGAGGGGCCGTCGATGGCGACAATCACGGGCTTGGCGGCACCGTTTTCCACGGGGGGACACCTTCCTGGTGCGGTGTGTCGGGAGTGTGGGGACGCGAAGGCGCCCCGCACAAGGTTACTGGGTACGAGTCACTCGTCCGGCCGCGCGCTGCTCGGCGCCCTACTGCCGGATGGCCCAGCCCCGCTCCCGCAGCCCGGCCGACAGCACCGGCGCGGCCTTCGGCTCCACCATCAGCTGCACCAGACCGGCCTGCTGCCCCGTCGCATGCTCGATGCGCACGTCCTCGATATTGACCCCGGCGCGCTCCGCGTCCGCGAAGATCCGCGCCAGCTGTCCCGGCTGGTCGTCGATGAGCACGGCCACGACCTCGTACGCCCGAGGAGCCGCACCGTGCTTGCCGGGTACCCGGACCTGTCCCGCGTTCCCCCGGCGCAGCACGTCCTCGATCCCGGACGTCCCCTCCAGCCGCTTCGCCTCGTCGGAGGACTGCAGCGCCCGCAGCGCCCGCACCGTCTCCTCAAGGTCCCCGGCGACGTCCGTGAGCAGGTCGGCCACGGGTCCCGGGTTCGCGGCGAGGATGTCCAGCCACATCCCGGGGTCGGAGGCGGCGATCCGGGTCACGTCCCGGATGCCCTGGCCGCACAGCCGTACGGCCGCCTCCTCGGCGTTCTCCAGACGGGCGGCGACCATGCTGGACACCAGGTGGGGCATGTGGGACACCAGCGCGACCGCGCGGTCGTGGGCGTCGGCGTCCATCACGACCGGCACGGCGCGGCAGTGCGAGACCAGTTCCAGGGCGAGGTTCAGCACCTCGGTGTCGGTGTCGCGGGTCGGTGTCAGCACCCAGGGCCGGCCCTCGAAGAGGTCGCCGTTCGCGGCCAGCGGACCGGACTTCTCCCGGCCCGACATGGGGTGGGTGCCGATGTACGACGACAGGTCGAGCCCGAGCGCCTCCAGCTCACGGCGTGGCCCGCCCTTGACGCTGGCCACGTCGATGTAGCCGCGGGCCACACCCCGGCGCATGGCGTCGGCGAGCACCGCGGCCACGTGCGCGGGCGGGGCGGCGACGATCGCGAGGTCCACGGGGCCCTCGGGCGCCTCATCGGTACCGGCGCCGAGCGCTGCGGCCGTACGGGCCTGCTCGGGGTCGTGGTCGGCGAGGTGGACGGCGACGCCGCGCTGGGCCAGGGCGAGTGCGGCGGACGTACCGATGAGGCCGGTGCCGATGACGAGTGCGGTTCTCACTGGGCGATGTCCTTGCGCAGGGCGGCCGCGGCACCGAGGTAGACATGGGCGATGTCGGCGCGGGGCCGGTCGGACTCGATGTGCGCGAGGACCCGCACGACCCGCGGCATGGCGCCCTCGATGTCGAGTTCCTGGGCGCAGATCAGCGGCACGTCGGCGAAGCCGTCGCCGAGCTTGCGGGCGGCGGCCGCCGGGAAGTCGCTGTGCAGATCGGGCGTGGCCGTGAACCAGATGCTGATCAGGTCGTCCGAGCTCAGGCCGTTGCGCTCCAGGATCGCGGTGAGCAGGGCTCCTACCTGCTCGTCCATGTGGCCGGCCTCGTCCCGCTCCAGTTGGACGGCCCCCCGGACCGCTCGTACCGCCACGGCTGTGCTCCTTGCTGCTGTACGGATCGGCTCTACGGCCGTCCAGCCTAGTCAGCCCGCGTACGGCGGACGCAGGTCGCCCGCCCGCTGAGACACCCCGGCCCGCGCCGGGTCGGCTTTGAGTCAATGTCACCCGTCCATCCCGATTTCGCTACCGGACCGCGAACACCTCCGTACGCCTCTGGACGCGGGGCCACGGCTCCGCTCTCATGGGCAGCAAGCTCGCCTCGGGGGAGGCCTCATGAAGCGTCCCGGACCCTTGCTCACCCTTCTCGCGGGACTGTTGGTCGGCGTGTTCATGCTGTCGCTCAACGCGACGACGGGGACGAAGAACGCGTCCTCCTCGTCCGCGGACGGCACGCCGGACACCACGAAACAGTCGCCCGCGGCGACCCCGTCACCGACACCCACGCGGACGGCCCCGTCGCCGTCACCGTCGAAGACGCCCGTCCCGGACGCCGGGTACGCCGGCCGTACCGACGACGACTCCTCCGCCGTGGCCGTCACCCTGCGCGACGGCAAGGCGATCGCGTACTTCTGCGACGGCCGCGACAAGGAGTCCTGGCTCAAGGGCGACGTGAACGACGACGGGACCATGCGGCTCACCGGCAAGGACGGTTCCGTCCTGAACGGCGCCCTCAAGGAGGGCAGGCGGATCCGCGGCACGGTCGACATCGACGGCGGGCACTACGCCTTCACGGCCGACCGGACGAAGAAGCCGTCGGGCCTGTACCGGGCCACCGCCACGGTGCGCGGCGCCAAGGTCGACGGCGGCTGGATCGTGCTGCGGGACGGCCGCCAGGTCGGCGTCCTCACCCGCGACGACGAGCCCTCGGCGGCCCCGGAGATCGACCCGGAGACCGGCGTCGTGACGGTCGACGGCCAGGAACTCACGGCCCGCCCGGCCGCCCCCTGACATCTCTTCTCCATCCCATCGATCCCATCGATCCCACCCTTCACGGGAGTCGATCATGACCGTCGACCCGAACGCCGTCACCCAGGACTTCCCGTCCTCGCAGCCCGGCCACCGCCGCCCGGGCGCGGCCCGCTATCTGGTCCCGGCGCTGGTCGCCTGCGCGGTCGCGGTGGGCCTCGGGGTGTACGGCAAGGTCCATGACCCGACGGGCACCGCCTTCAACCTCGCCGGGTTCAGCAGCACCGGCGCGGTCAAGTCCTGGCTGGCCACGGCGGCGGTCTTCTTCGCGCTGGTCCAGGTGGTGTCCGCGCTCATGCTGTACGGCAAGGTGCGGGGGCCCGCCTGGTCGGCCGCGCTGCATCGCTGGTCGGGCCGCGTCGCGTTCCTGCTCGCCGTCCCCGTGGCCGTGCATTGCCTGTACGCCATGGGCTACCAGACGTACGAAATACGCGTTTTCCTTCACTCCGTCCTGGGTTGCTTCTTCTTCGGTGCTTTCAGTGCAAAGATGCTGTTGCTCCGCTCGGAGCGACTTCCGAGCTGGCTGCTGCCCCTCGTGGGCGGGCTGGTCTTCACCGTTCTCACGGTCATCTGGCTGACCTCCGCCCTCTGGTTCTTCCGCACTTTCGGAGTGACGACATGAGCAACCGTCCGACGCGGCGCACGATCCTCGTCGCCACAGGCGCGACCGGCGCGGTGGCGCTCGTCGCGGCCTGCGGTGATTCCGGCGGCGACGGCGACTCGACCGCGGCCACCGCGACCGGCCAGGGCGCGAAGCTGGCCGCCACGGCCGACATCCCGGAGGGCGGCGGCACGATCTTCAAGGACCAGGAGGTGGTGGTGACCCAGCCGAAGGCCGGCGAGTTCAAGGCCTTCTCCGCCATCTGCACGCATCGGCAGTGCACGCTCACCAGCGTCTCGGACGGCACGATCAACTGCCCCTGTCACGGCAGCAAGTTCAACATCACGGACGGCTCGGTGGCCCACCCACCGGCGACCCAGCCGCTGCCCGAGAAGAAGATCACCGTGCAGGGAAATTCGATCCTCCTCGCGTGATCCGCCGCGTACGCTCCGGGCCATGCATCCCGAGACCCTGGTACGCGACCACACGATCTACGCCTGTGTGATGGGCTCGCGCGCCTTCGGTCTGGCGACGGACGGCAGCGACACCGACCGCCGGGGCGTGTTCCTCGCCCCCACTCCCCTGTTCTGGCGCTTCGACAAGCCGCCGACGCATGTCGAAGGCCCTCGGGAGGAGCAGTTCAGCTGGGAACTGGAGCGCTTCTGCGAGCTGGCCCTGCGGGCCAACCCGAACATCCTGGAGTGCCTGCACTCCCCGCTCGTGGAGCAGGTCGACGACACCGGCCGTGAGCTCCTCGCGCTGCGCGAGGCGTTCCTGTCCCGCCGGGCCCATGAGACGTTCACGCGCTACGCGCTGGGCCAGCGCAAGAAGCTGGAGGCCGACGTCCGGGTGCACGGCGCCCCGCGCTGGAAGCACGCGATGCATCTGCTGCGCCTCCTGGCCAGCGCCCGCGACCTGCTGCGCACCGGCCGTCTGACGATCGACGTGGGTGACGCGCGCGAGCCGTTGCTCGCGGTCAAGCGCGGCGAGGTCTCCTGGCCGGAGGTCGAGTCCCGGATGACCCGCCTGGCGAACGAGGCGGAGGAAGCCACCCGGCACAGCCCTCTCCCGCCGGAACCGGACCGCCACCGCGTGGAGGACTTCCTGATCCGCGTCCGCCGCGCCTCAGCCCTCCAGCCGGATCCGTACGACGAAGGCGTGCAGCGCGTCGTGGACGCCCGGGGCGTCGGGCAGCGCTGAGGCCGCCTGGGCCTCGTCCAGCACGGCGTGCAGCCGCTCGACGTCGGCCGCCACGCGCGCGTGGTCGACGTCGGCGGCTCCGTGCTCCTGCTCCGCCTTGGCGGTGATCAGCTCCGGCACATAGGCGGGGGCGTCGACCTCCCCGATCAGCGTGGGCAGATGCGGCTGCACCTCACCACAACGCATCAGGTGGATGCCGGTGAGCAGCACCCGGAAGGTGTACAGCAGCGGCTTGAGCTCCCCGGTCTTCTCGAACAGCCGCCACTGCGTGGTGGCGAACCCCCGGTAGTGATGGGCGTGGAGGCTCGTGAGCACGCCGGGCGCGAGGTCGGCCAGCTCCCGGTGGGCGTCGGTGGTGTGCACGACGAGCGGTGAGAGCAGCTGCTCCAGGACATAGCCGTTGCGGCGCAGCATCAGCCGTACGAACTTGCGCAGGTCATGCGTGACCAGGTCCATCTCGACGCCGTCCCGCACCCACATCCGCGACCGCGTCTCGTCCGGCTCCCGCAGACCGACGAGGTCGGCGGTCGGCAGCAGATGGACTCCGCGCAGGTCGACGTCCGAGTCACGGGACGGGAAGCCGTACAGGTGCGCGCCGGAGACGGTCGCGAACAGCACCGGGTCGGGCTGCTCGGCGACGACGGGCGCGAGGTCGATGTCCAGGGCCTCGATCATCCGTCAAGCGTCCCAGAGCGCCCCGAGGGTCAGCAGGTCGCCCCGGTACTCGATCCGGTCCGCCCACTCCGTCGGCCAGGCGTCGTCCCCCAGCCAGGCGCCCGCGAAGGCGCCCGTCAGGCAGGCGATCGAGTCCGAGTCGCCGGAGGTGCAGGCGGCCCGGCGCAGGGCGGTCAGCGGCTCGTCGTGGAACCACAGGAAGCACAACAGCCCGGTGGCCAGGGCCTCTTCGGCGATCCAGCCCGCGCCGGTGGCCAGGCACGGGTCGGTCTCGGGCGAGGCCGTGTGCACGGCGTCCTGGAGGCGGTCCAGGATCTGCAGGCACTCGTCCCAGCCGCGCGCGATGAAGTGCTCGGGCGTGGGGTCCTGGCTGCGGGTCCACAGGTCGCCGAGCCAGCGCTCGTGGTAGCGGGCGCGGTTCTCCCGGGCGTACGACCGCAGCAGCTCGACCAGTGCGGCCGGCTCGGTGCCCTGCGCGAGCAGGCGTACGGCGTGTGCGGTCAGGTCGGACGCGGCGAGCGCCGTGGGATGCCCGTGGGTGAGGGCGGACTGCAACTGGGCGGCGCCCGCGCGCTGTTCGTCGCTGAGGCCCGGGACGAGCCCGATCGGAGCGACGCGCATGTTGGCGCCGCAGCCCTTGGAGCCTATCTGACTGGCGTCCTGCCAGAGCCTGCGCTCGTCCTTCAGCAGATTGCAGGCGACCAGGCAGGTCCGGCCCGGCGCGCGGTTGTTCTCCGGTGACTGGTACCAGTCGACGAACTCCTCGCGCACCGGCCGCTCCAGCCGCTGCGGCGCGAGCAGACCCCGGTCCATCGCCGTGCGCAGCCCCTTCCCCAACGCCAGCGTCATCTGTGTGTCGTCGGTGACGATCGCCGGCGTCGGCAGCTCCATCTCGCGCCAGGGACCGCACTTGGCGAGGATCGACGGCACGTCGTTGAACTCGGTCGGGAAGCCGAGCGCGTCCCCGAGGGCGAGGCCGAGCAGGGAGCCGGTGGCGGCGCGCTTGCGAACGGTGGTCATGGTCATGCGGGGCGTCCTTCCGGGGTCGGCCGAAGCAGGGGCGGGTGGAGGGCGGTGGCGGTGCCCGCGCGGTACAGCGCGGCCGGTTTGCCGCGGCCGCCGGTGAGCCGGGCGGCGCCGGGCACGGGCTCGACGAAGCCCGGCGTGGCGAGCACCTTGCGGCGGAAGTTGGGCCGGTCCAGGACGGTGCCCCACACCACCTCGTACACGTGCTGCAGCTCGCCGAGCGTGAACTCGGGCGGGCAGAAGGCCGCGGCGAGACTGGAGTACTCCAGCTTGGCGCCGACGCGGTCGTGGGCGTCGGCCAGGATCCGGTCGTGGTCGAAGGCGAGCGGCCCCGCCTTGCCGTACGGCACCCAGCGGGCCTGTGCCGCGTCACTGCCGCCGTGCGGTTCGGGCGGGTGGGGCAGCAGCGCGGTGAAGGCGACCGTCACCACCCGCATCCGGGGGTCGCGGTCGGGCTCGCTGTAGGTCCGCAGCTGCTCCAGATGCAGCCCCGAGACGTCCGACAGGCCGGTCTCCTCGGCGAGTTCACGCCGGGCCGCCGTCTCCGCCGACTCGTCCGGCTGCACAAAACCGCCGGGCAGCGCCCAGTGGCCCTTGTACGGCTCCTGCCCGCGTTCGACGAGCAGCACGTGCAGGACGCCGTCGCGGATGGTGAGGACCGCGAGGTCGGCGGTGACGGCGAAGGGCTCGTGGGCGTACTTGTCGTAGCCCTCGGGCACGGTGGGTCCCGGCATACCGCTCACCTCTTTTATAGTCGGAACGACTATTAGTCACTCCGACTATAAAGAGGGCGGACGGGTTGCACAACCCAACGGAAGGCAAATCCGCGCCGCCCCGCCGAGGAACCCCGTCTCACCCCGCCGCCGAGCCGCTCCGCCCCAGAAAGGCCAGCAGCCGCTCCCCGGGCCCCGCCCCCACGGGCACCGCGACCGGCGCGCCGAACCGGACGCCCCGGTCCGCCTCCGCGACCACGCACCGTGCGACGGGCAGCAGCTCGGCCGCGAGCGCACCGGGTATCGGCCGCGGCCGACCGCAGGACTGAGCGACGTCCCACCCGTGCACGGCGATCTCGACGGCCCCCACGGCGGCCATCACCCGCACGTCCAGCGGCCGTTCCCCCACGAGCGCCGACTCCGGCGGCCCGGCCGCCCAGGCACCGAGCACCGCGCACGCGCGCGTACGGAAGCCGCAGGCCCGGTCGGCGTCGGGCGCGACCAGCCCGATCCGCCCGCCGGTCAGGCCCTCGTACAACGCGTCCAGCGAGTCGTCGAGGTGCCCGAGCAGCTCCCCCAGGTCCCACTGCGCGCACGGCGTACCGCGCCCCGGGTTCACCCCGTCCGCATCGGCGACGCTGCCGAGCGCGTAGGCGAGCGAACGCTCCAGGAGCTCCCCGGAGTTCATGACAGGCCCCACAAGGCCCTCTGGGGCCCCTCAGGGGCCGTCTGAGAGGCATCCTGGATGGCCTCCCGGATGACCTCATGGGTGTTCTCCGGCCCCGCGAACTCCTCGCGGCCCGTGTCCGTCGTCCTCATCCCCGCTCCCTCCGTCATGGATACAGACCGGCCGGGAGGCGAAAACGAATCGGCCGGTCCCGGGCATCACCCGGAACCGGCCTCCACACGCGCGTGCGCTTACGGCACAACGACAGATCGACTTACAGATCGACTTCCTTCATCAGCATGCCGACCTCGGTGTTCGACAGCCGCCGCAGCCAGCCCGACTTCTGGTCGCCGAGGGTGATCGGCCCGAAGGCGACCCGCACCAGCTTGTCGACCGGGAAGCCGGCCTCGGCCAGCATGCGCCGCACGATGTGCTTGCGGCCCTCGTGGAGGGTCACCTCGACCAGGTAGTTCTTGCCGGTCTGCTCGACGACCCGGAAGTGGTCCGCGCGGGCGTACCCATCCTCCAGCTGGATGCCGTCCTTGAGCTTCTTGCCCAGGTCACGCGGGATGGGGCCCACGATGTGCGCGAGGTAGACCTTCTTCACGCCGTACCTGGGGTGGGTCAGCCGGTGCGCCAGCTCGCCGTGGTTGGTGAGCAGGATGACGCCCTCGGTCTCGGTGTCGAGCCGACCGACGTGGAAGAGCCGGGTCTCGCGGTTGGTGACGTAGTCGCCGAGGCACTGACGTCCCTCGTTGTCCTCCATCGTCGACACGACACCGGCGGGCTTGTTCAGCGAAAAGAACTGGTACGACTGCGTCGCCACCGTCAGCCCGTCGACCTTGACCTCGTCCTTCTCCGGGTCGACCCGCTTGCCCTGCTCCAGCACGATCTCGCCGTTGACCTCGACCCGCGCCTGCTCGACGAGCTCCTCACAGGCACGCCGGGAGCCGTAGCCGGCCCGCGCGAGCACCTTCTGCAGCCGCTCGCCCTCCTGCTCGGCGCCCGGGAAGGTCTTGGGCAGCTTGACATCCTTCTTGCCCGCGTAGCGCTCGCGGTTGCGCTCCTCGGCCCGCGCGTCGTACTCGCGGGAGGTTGCCGGAGCCGAACGGCCCCGCCCGGTGCCCTGGCCCTGCTTGGGCCCGCCCTTGGCACCGCCCCGCGCCGAAGCGCCACGCCCCGACTTCGGGCCTTCCTGGTTGCCGGCGGGGCCTACGTCGTAGCGCCGCTCCTCCGGGCGCGGCTTCTTCGGCCGGCCGCCCTGCTTGTCGTCGCGGTTGTTACCGGCGCCACGGAAATTACCGCGACCACCGCTGCTCCCGCCGCGGCCGCCGCTGTTGCCACCACGGCTCCCGCCGTTGTTTCCGCTGCTGTTCCTGCCGCTGCTGCTTCGCATCAAAGTTCCGTCTTGTCGTCTGCGTCCTCGGAATCCGGAGCGTCCGGATCGAACGACGGGACTCCTTCCAGTGTCTCGGCCTCGATCGCCTCCGCCTCCGGGAGGAAGGGCGCGAGCTCCGGGAGCTCGTCCAGACCGCGCAGGCCCATCCGCTCCAGGAAGTAGTTCGTCGTCCTGTACAGGATCGCACCTGTTTCGGGTTCCGCGCCCGCCTCCTCGACCAGCCCGCGCTGGAGGAGGGTGCGCATCACACCGTCGCAGTTCACTCCGCGCACGGCCGAGACCCTGCTGCGGCTGACCGGCTGACGGTAGGCGACGACGGCCAGCGTCTCCAGGGCGGCCTGGGTGAGGCGGGCGGTCTGCCCGTCCAGGACCAGGCGCTCCACGGCCGCGGCGTACTCGGGCCGGGTGTAGAACCGCCAGCCGCCCGCGACGAACCGCAGCTCGAAGCCGCGGCCCTGGATGACGTACTCGTCGGCGAGCTCCCTGAGGGCCCCGGCGATCTGCCGCTTGGGCCGCTCCAGGAGCTTCGCCAGGTGTTCCTCGGTCGCGGGCTCGTCCACGACCATGAGCATCGCCTCCAGGGCGGGCTTGAGGTCGAGGTCGGCGACGGTACGCAGCCCGGCCGGAAGTTCGGTGGTCTCCTCACTCACGCCTTCTTCTCCTCCTTCGGCTGCTCGGGCGGCCGGTCGAACTCGTCGGTCACCAGGGGTGCGTCCTGCCCGTCCCCACCGGTCCACCGCACGACGAGCTCCCCGAGCGCCGTCTCCTGATCGAGGGCCACGGCCTTCTCGCGGTACAGCTCCAGCAGCGCCAGGAATCGCGCCACGACGGTGAGGGTGTCGGCGGTGTCCTCGATGAGCGCCCGGAAGCTGGCCTCGCCGAGCTCCTTCAGCCGCGCGACGACGATCCCGGCCTGTTCCTGCACGCTGACCAGCGGCGCATGGATGTGATCGACGTACACCTGCGGCTTGGGCCGGGGCTGCATCGCCTTGATGGCGAGTTTGGCGAATCCTTCCGCCCCGATGCTGATGACCACCTCGGGCAACAGCTCGGCATGGTGTGGTTCGAGTCCGACGGTCCGCGGATAGCGCCGCGCCTCGTCGTCGAGCCGCCGGCTGAAGATGTCGGCGATCTGCTTGTACGCCCGGTACTGCAGCAGCCGCGCGAACAACAGGTCCCGTGCCTCCAGCAACGCGAGGTCGGCCTCGTCCTCCACCTCGGCCGAGGGCAGGAGGCGGGCCGCCTTGAGGTCGAGCAGGGTGGCCGCGACGACGAGGAACTCGGTCGTCTCGTCCAGGTCCCAGTCCGGCCCCATCGCCCTGATGTGCGCCATGAACTCGTCGGTCACCTTGGACAGGGCGACCTCGGTGACATCGAGCTTGTGCTTGGAGATCAGCTGGAGGAGGAGGTCGAAGGGGCCCTCGAAGTTGGAGAGCCGGACCTTGAAGACACCGTCGTCATCGCCGTCACCGGCCTCATGTGCCGATTCCTGCTCGGGGCCGGCCGCGTCGGGGGCGGCCACCTCGGGAGCGGCCACCTCGGATTCGGGCTCCGCTTCCGGTACGACGACCTGCGGATCCGGCTCCGGCTCTGGCTCCGGCTCTGGCTCCGGGACCACGACCTCGGGAACCTCGGGCGCCGGCTCCGCGGGAACCGCGACCGGCGCGGTCACGGGCGCCGTGCCCGGCCCTCGCCCCAGCGCACGCCGACGACCACCGGAGGTACCGGTGCCGCGGGCGGGAACGTCGTTCGAGGTCATAGCCCCCGCAGGCTACCGCTACCGCCCGCGAAGCCGTCGTACGAGGATGCTGGCGTCGCCGCGGCTCTCCAGATCGGCGAGCACCACGGCCACCGCCTCACGGACGATCCGCCCGCGGTCCACGGCCAGCCCGTGCTCGCCCCGGAGGACCAGACGCGCGTGCTCCAGGTCCATGAGCTCCTCGGCGGAGACGTACACGGTGATCTTCTCGTCGTGCCGCTCACGCCCGCTGGGCCGCCGCGCCGCCGCCCGCCCGCGCTTGCGCGGCGCGGCGGAAGCAGCGGCAGTGGCAGAAGCGGCAGCGGAACCGGAACCGGATGCGGCGGAACCGCCGGAGGCATTCGCACCGGCGGAACCGGCAGAACCTTCCTGCGCCTCCTGACGCCGGGCGGAGCGCTCCGCGGCGGCGGCCCGGCTGCGCGACTCCCCGGCGTCGACGGACTCCGTGTCGGCGGCCACATGTTCCGCACCGTCGCCGTCGCCGCCCTGTACGGGCACCGACTGCGGCGCATCCTCGGCGGCGGCGGCCGCGTCACTCTCCCCCGCGGGAGCCGGCACCCGGGCCTCGCCGTTGACCGGGCGCCGGGGAGTGGACGGCTGGAGCGCCATACCCCCTGTCGTACGGAACAGTTCGTCGGCCCCCGGCAGACTCACTCGGCGTGACACCGGGCGAGCACCTCCCTGGCGAGCTGGCGATAGGCGGCGGCGCCGACGGAGTTGGAGGCGTACGTGGTGATCGGCTCACCGGCGACCGTGGTCTCCGGGAAGCGGACCGTGCGCCCGATGACCGTGTGGTAGACGTGATCGTCGAAGGCCTCGACGACACGCGCGAGCACCTCACGGCTGTGCACGGTGCGCGAGTCGTACATCGTGGCGAGGATCCCGTCGAGCTCCAGATCCGGGTTGAGCCGCTCCTGGACCTTCTCGATGGTCTCGGTCAGCAGCGCCACACCACGCAGCGCGAAGAACTCGCACTCCAGCGGCACGATCACCTTGTGGGCGGCCGTCAGCGCGTTGACCGTGAGCAGGCCGAGCGAGGGCTGACAGTCGATCACGATGAAGTCGTAGTCGGGCAGCAGCGGCTTCAGGGCGCGCTGCAGCGTCGACTCGCGCGCGACCTCGGAGACGAGCTGGACCTCTGCGGCCGACAGGTCGATGTTGCTCGGCAGCAGGTCCATGTTGGGGACCGCCGTCTTCAGGAGCACCTCGTCCGCCGACATGCCCCGCTCCATGAGCAGGTTGTAGACGGTGAGGTCGAGCTCCATCGGATTGACGCCGAGACCGACCGACAGCGCGCCCTGCGGATCGAAGTCGACGAGCAGGACCCGGCGCCCGTACTCCGCGAGCGCGGCACCCAGGTTGATGGTCGACGTCGTCTTGCCGACGCCGCCCTTCTGGTTGCACATCGCGATGATCTTCGCGGGACCGTGGTCGGTCAGCGGACCCGGGATCGGGAAGTACGGCAGCGGACGCCCGGTCGGGCCGATGCGCTCACGGCGCTGCCGGGCAGCGTCGGGCGCGAGCGTGGCCGCGTACTCGGGGTCGGGCTCGTACTCCGCGTCGGGATCGTAGAAGTGCCCGTCGGGCAGTTCGTCGTAGTCGGCGAGTGGGTTGTGGGGCGCGCCACTTCCGTCGCCGGCCATGGCGTTCACGTGATGGCCATCCATGCTCTGGTTTGCTGACAGAGCCGTGCGGGGGCTGGTCTGGCTCTGCTGGGCTGCGAAGGTTCGGACAGCGACGGAGCCGACAGCCTCGAATCCCGCGGGACCCTGGCCCCGTACAGGCATTCCTGGTTGACCACCCCCGGGAGAAAATGTCGACTCATTCACAAGTCGTCTTACCTCCTTGGTGACCAGGAAATTTCTAGACAGGTCAGCGTGGCACCATGCCGACAGCTGGCGACTCTATGGCGTGTCGGCGGTCCGCAGCAACACAATCCGCCGGACCGGGCAGATGTGTCGACAATGAAACATCCCGCTGTCAAGGGCGTACGGCCGTCGCACAGCAGGTTTCACCGGTGTGCGAATCGGTCGAAGCGTTGCGTTCGAGGCGAGTTGACCGAGAGTCGCAAAGTGACCATACACACATCCGGCCGGACCTTTTCGGGCAAGGTCCGGCCGGGTGTGTGCGGTTGACGACTTGTGTTGACGTATCGCCTTTACCAGAAAGTGACTTAGCCGATCGGCTCAGCCGAGCAGCGTTTCGAGCTCCACGTGCTCCAGGCCGTGTGCCTCGGCGACCTCGCGGTAAACCACCTTGCCGTCATGCGTGTTGAGGCCCTTGGCCAGCGCCGGGTCACGGCGCAGCGCCTCGACCCAGCCCTTGTTCGCGAGCTCGACGATGTAGGGCAGCGTGGCGTTGGTGAGCGCGTAGGTGGAGGTGTTGGGCACCGCGCCGGGCATGTTGGCGACGCAGTAGAAGACCGAGTTGTGGACCGGGAAGGTCGGCTCGGCGTGCGTGGTGGGACGCGAGTCCTCGAAGCAGCCGCCCTGGTCGATCGCGATGTCGACAAGGACACTTCCCGCCTTCATCCGGGAGACCAGCTCGTTGGTGACCAGCTTCGGGGCCTTGGCGCCCGGGATGAGGACGGCACCGATGACGAGGTCGGCCTCCAGGCAGGCCTTCTCCAGCTCGAAGGCGTTGGAGACGACGGTCTGGATCTTCGTGCCGAAGACCTTGTCCGCCTCCTTGAGCTTGTTGATGTCCTTGTCGAGCAGGGTCACGTGGAAGCCCATGCCGATGGCGATCTGCGCGGCGTTCCAGCCGGAGACGCCACCGCCGATGACGACGGCACGGCCGGCCAGCACGCCCGGGACACCGCCCGGCAGCACACCGCGGCCACCGTTGGCGCGCATCAGGTGGTAGGCGCCGACCTGCGGGGCCAGGCGGCCCGCGACCTCGGACATCGGGGCGAGCAGCGGCAGGGCGCGGCTCGGGAGCTCGACGGTCTCGTAGGCGATCGCCGTGGTGCCGGACTCGATGAGGGCGTCCGTGCACTCCTTGGAGGCGGCCAGGTGCAGGTAGGTGAAGAGCGTCTGGTCCTTGCGCAGCCGGTGGTACTCCTCGGCGATGGGCTCCTTGACCTTCAGCAGCAGGTCGGCGGTGGCCCACACCTCGTCGGCGGTGCCGAGGATCTGGGCGCCTGCGGCGACGTACTCCTCGTCCGGGATCGACGAGCCGACACCGGCGCCGCGCTCGATGACGACCTGGTGGCCATGGCGCACCAGCTCGTGCACACCTGCGGGGGTGATGGCCACCCGGAACTCGTTGTTCTTGACCTCGCGGGGGATGCCGACCTTCACGTCGATCACGGTCCTTGGCTCAGAGGGTGTGGGGGCATTGCAAGACATACCCAGGCATGCAGGGCACACCGGGAGACACCGCAGGAGAAGGTGCGGCAGAGCCAGTCTAATGAAGGCGTACCCGCTGTCTAGCCTTTCATTGCATCAATCTTCAGCGGATGCACTACGGATTTCGCAGGCATTGGCACCGCTCTCCGGCTCGAAAGCATCTTGCTCGGGCCCCGGCACCTGCGTATCGGGCTCCTCGGGCTCCTCCCCCAGCATCCGCCGAGCGGCGCCCCGGTGCAGCTGCGCGGCCGCGGGATCGCCCAGGTGGTCCAGGGTGTCGGCGAGCCGCATGTACAGAGCCGCGTGCAGCCGCGGATCCTCGGCGCGCCGTGCCCACTCCACCGCCTCCTGGCAGGTGCGCAGCGACTCCTCGGGCCGCCCCGCGTACTCCTGGACCCGCGCCAGCTCGCTCAACGCCCGGGCGTGAGCGGCGAGGTCGCCGTTCTTGCGGTGCCCGGCGACCGCGGCCCGCCAGTGCCGCAGCGCCTCGCCGTACCGGCCCGCGAAGGTGTGGGCGGCGCCGATGCGGCCGTACAGCCGGGCGGCGTCCGCGCGCTCGTCGCGGGCCAGCCGCTGGGCCAGCGCCCGGCCGAACCAGTCGGCGGCCCGGTCGTAGTCCCCGAGCTCCAGATGGGCGCCGCCTACGGATTCCATCGCGCGGCCGGTCGCATACGGGTCGTTCGCCTGTCGTCCGGCGTCCAGAGCGGCCCGATAGCGCACCAGCGCCGCCTGCGTACGGCCGGTCCTGGCGTCGACGTCGCCGAGGTTCAGCAGGGCCGCGGCCTTCTCGCGGGGCAGGTTCCGGCGCTCGGCCACGTCGAGGACCAGGCTGTGGACGGCGTACAGGTCGTCGGCGGCCGCCTGGGTGCCGACGTGCGCGACCAGCGCCTTGACCAGCTGGGACATCAGGCGCCGGGCGACGGTGTCCAGCTCCCCGTCGGCGACCGCGGCCCGGGCCGAGGCCAGCAGGGCGGGCCGGCGGATGTTCAGCCAGTCGGCCGCCGCGCGCGGGTTGGGGAAGCGCAGCGCCTGGGGCATGCCGAGGAGCTTCTGGCGGGTCTCGGGGGTGTCGGTCTCGGTGATCGCCCGGCAGGACTGCAGCAGCCGTACGCTCCGCTCCAGCATGCGGGCGCGGGCGAGCTGCAGCTCGGCGGGGCGGTCCTGGGTCTCGGTGAGGGTCTTGAGGTACGGGTGCAGACAGGCCGGCACCTCGTACTGCGGCAGCGGCGAGTCGACGGCGTGCAGCAGGCCGCGGGCGGCGAGGTCGTCCAGGGTGGTGCGGGCGCTGTCGACCGAGGAGCCGGCCAGCGCGGAGGCGGTGTGCGGGTCGACGAGGATGCCCGGCGCGAGGGAGAGCAGGCGCAGTATGCGGGCGGCCGGGGTGGACAGGGACGCGTAGACGAGGCGGAAGACCCGGCTCAGCGCCGTGCCCTCCTCGCCCTCGGCGCGCAGCTGCTTGGCGAGGTCGGCGACGGCCGCCTTGGGGCGGGCGGCGAGCCAGCCCCCGGCCAGCACCAGCGCGGCGGGCTGCCCCTGGCACACCTCGGCCAGGCCCTCGGCGGCCCTCGGATCGACGGTGATGCGGACCGAGCCGGCCTGCCGGGACAGCAGCTCCACGGCCGACTTGGTGTCCAGGCCGCCGAGCGTGCACGGCCGTACGTCGGAGATCCCGGTCAGTGGTCCGGCGGAGACGGCGACGGCCAGGCATTCCGGGGCGTCCGGCAGCAGGGCGTCGACCTGCTCGGCCTCCGCCGCGTCGTGCAGCAGGAGCAGGGCCCGGCGCCCGGCGAGGGCCTTGCGCAGGGCCGCCGTGAGGTCGTCCTCGGCGGCGCCGGGCGGGATCGGCCGGTCCAGGGCGCCGAGCAGCTCGCGGGCGGCGCGCTCGACGGGGACGGGGGTGCCGTCGGGTTCGCTCAGCCGGGCGCGCAGCACGCCGTCGGCGTAACGGTCCGCCACCTGCCGTACCAGTTCCTCGGCGAGCGCGGTGCGGCCCGAGCCCGGGCGGCCGGCGATGAGCAGTACGCGCGCGCGTGGCGCCTTGCGGCCGGAGAGGGTGTCCAGGCCCGCGCGCTCGATGTCGGCGCGCAGCTCCTTCAACTCGCGGGTGCGGCCCAGGAATTGGTTCTCGCCGGACGCGTGAGCCGACACCTGCACGCCGCCTGTGTCCACCACCTGATCCGTCACGGGCCACGCTCCCGTCCCACCACACGCGCAAGCCCGCCGGGACTCCGGTTCGGGCGTATTCAGAGCCTAGTTCACGCTCTGCTACGTTCCGTGCGGAGCACGGCGGGCACGGCGAGGACATCCCCCGACCGGATCAGCCGATCTTCACACTGACGGGTGGATGTGCCCGTTCAGGACTCGAAGGGGCGCGCGGGCCACGGCGCCTCCGCCGGGCGCAGCGCGTCGAGACCGTCGCCGTTCCTCGCGGCGACCAGCGACAGCACGCCCACGACGAGGCAGTTGTTGTGCAGCTCGCCCGCGAGCACCCCCCGGACGAGCTCGTCGACCGGCACGCGGGCGTGCTCCATGTCGGCCTCCTCGTCCTCCACCTCGAAGCGCTTCCCCTCGGCCTCGGACAGGTTGCGGGCGAGGAAGACCCGTACGGCCTCGTCGCAGCCGCCGGGGGTGGTGTAGACGTCGGTCAGCACCCGCCAGTCCTCGGCCTTGACGTGGGCCTCCTCGTACAGCTCGCGCTGGGCGGCGTGCAGCGGGTTCTCACCGGGGATGTCGAGCAGCCCGGCCGGGATCTCCCAGAGCTTGTGCCGCACCGGGTGGCGGTACTGCCTGATGAGCAGGACACGGTCCTCGTCGTCCAGGGCGAGGACGGCCACCGAGCCGGGGTGGACCTGGTAGTCGCGCCCCACCACCGAGCCGTCGGGCATGACCACGTCGTCCCTGCGGACGGAGGTCTTGTTGCCCACGAAGGGGGTGTTCGTGGCGCGGATCTCCCACTCCTCCGGGGTGTCCTCGATCGTCATGCCCTGCCCTTCCACACGCTCTCAAAAGACCGGCCAAGGAAACCGGGGCGCCAACCTTTGAAGGTTTGCACCCCGGCCACCGTACAACTCTCGTGTTACTTCGAATTCTTACGCTCGACCGAGGCCTTCACGAGGCCGGCGAACAGCGCGTGCGGGCGGGTCGGGCGCGAGCGCAGCTCGGGGTGGGCCTGCGTGGCCACCAGGTAAGGGTGGACCTCGCGCGGGTACTCGACGTACTCCACGAGCTTGCCGTCGGGCGACGTGCCGGAGAACAGGATGCCCGCCTTCTTCTCCAGCTCCGCGCGGTAGGCGTTGTTGACCTCGTAGCGGTGGCGGTGCCGCTCCTCGACGTACTCCTTGCCGTCGTACACCTCGCGCACGATGGAGCCCTCGGCCAGCTTGGCCGGGTACATGCCGAGCCGCATGGTGCCGCCCATGTCACCCTCACCGGCGACGATGTCGAGCTGCTCGGCCATGGTGGAGATGACCGGGTGGGAGGTGGCCGGGTCGAACTCGGTGGAGTTGGCGTCGGAGATGTCGGCGAGGTTTCGGGCCGCCTCGATCACGATGCACTGCAGGCCCAGGCACAGGCCGAGCAGCGGGATCTTGTTCTCGCGGGCGTACTTGATCGCGCCGACCTTGCCGAGCACACCACGGTCGCCGAAGCCGCCCGGGATACAGATGCCGTCCACGTCGGCGAGCTGCTGCTTGGCGCCGGCCGGGGTCTTGCAGTCGTCGGAGGTGACCCACTTGATCTTCACGCGGGCCTTGTTGGCGAAGCCGCCCGCGCGCAGCGCCTCGGTCACCGAGAGGTAGGCGTCGGGCAGGTCGATGTACTTGCCGACCAGCGCGAGGGTGATTTCGTGGTCCGGGTTGTGGACGCGGTCGAGCAGGTCGTCCCAGGTCGTCCAGTCGACATCGCGGAACGGCAGGTCCAGCTTGCGCACGACATAGGCGTCCAGGCCCTCGCCGTGCACGGTCTTGGGGATGTCGTAGATCGAGCGGGCGTCGGGGCAGGCGACCACGGCGGCCTCGTCGACGTCGCACATCAGCGAGATCTTGCGCTTGATCGCGGTGGGCACCTCACGGTCGCAGCGCAGCACGATCGCGTCTGGCTGGATACCGATGTTGCGCAGCGCCGCAACCGAGTGCTGGGTCGGCTTCGTCTTCAGCTCTCCCGAGGGGCCGATGTACGGCAGGAGCGAGATGTGGACGACGAAGACGTTGTCACGGCCGACCTCGTGACGGACCTGGCGGACGGTCTCCAGGAACGGCAGCGACTCGATGTCGCCGACCGTGCCGCCGACCTCCGTGATCACGACGTCGACCTCGTCCGTCGCCATGCGGCGGATGCGGTGCTTGATCTCGTTGGTGATGTGCGGGATGACCTGCACGGTGTCGCCGAGGTACTCGCCGCGCCGCTCCTTGGCGATCACGGTGTTGTACACCTGGCCGGTGGTGACGTTCGCCGAGCCGTCCAGGTCACGGTCGAGGAACCGCTCGTAGTGGCCGATGTCCAGGTCGGTCTCGGCGCCGTCGTTGGTGACGAACACCTCGCCGTGCTGGAAGGGGTTCATCGTGCCAGGGTCGACATTGAGGTAGGGGTCGAGCTTCTGCATCACGACGCGCAGACCCCGCGCCTTGAGCAGCATGCCGAGGCTGGAGGCCGTCAGGCCCTTGCCGAGCGAGGAGGCGACACCCCCGGTGACGAAGATGTGCTTGGTCGTCGTGGCTGCGTTGGTTCGAAAAGCAGCGGGCGGCATGGCCAAGAGGGGGCTCCCGTGGTCGCGATCTTGAAGTGCGGTTCGGGGGTCTGTACGCCCACCGGTCCACGGGCTACCAGGGTATCAGCGCCAGGGACCGATGGCTTCCGGCCACGCTCCGCACATGAGCCGGCACGGATCCGCACCCTTCACCGATTTCCCGCGCATCGGTCACCCATTGCTCACCCGTTCGGCCGACCCGGGTTGCCCGGACCGGCACGCAGATCATCTACGTGCGTCGTATCCTGCTCGGACATTCGCTGCCGAGCCCGGCCGGCAACACGGCACCACCCCTCGCCCGTAACCACCGGAACAACGATGGCTCGTCAGTTCGTTGAGCAGAGATTGTCGAGAAGAGACTGTCGTTTTGCCTCACGGCGGAGACGACTGCTTTGCTTCACGGCTCAACGACGCATTACAACCACCCCTTGACCGCACTAAGCGAGAGCCCCCTTTCCACATAGGGGGTGACGTGGCCGTTCGACTGGAGTTGCACGTGGCCGGGCGCATCGAAGACTACGCACTCATCGGAGACATGCAGACCGCTGCACTGGTCTGCCGGGACGGCACAGTGGACTGGCTGTGCCTGCCCCGCTTCGACTCGCATGCCATCTTCGCCGGTCTGCTCGGCACAGAGGAACACGGCTTCTGGCGGCTCGGCCCCGCGCACGCCTCCGACGCCCCGCCGCCCACCGCTGCCCGGCGCAGCTACCGCGGCGACTCCCTGATCCTGGAGTCCGAGTGGGACACGCCGCGCGGCACGGTCCGGGTGATCGACTTCATGCCCCCGCGTGACGGCGCGCCCCAGCTGATCCGCATCGTCGAGGGCGTCTCGGGCCGGGTGCCGATGCGCTCGACGCTCAGGATGCGTTTCTCGTACGGCCGGGTGGTGCCCTGGGTGCACAAGCACGAGGGCCGTACGGTCGCCGTCGCGGGCCCGGACTCGGTGTGGTTCGACACGGAGGCCGAGACCTACGGCAAGTCGCTGACGACGTACTCGGACTTCACGGTCGCCCCGGGTGAGCGGATCGCGTTCACGATCTCCTGGGAGCCCTCGCACAAGCAGCCGCCGGCCCTGCCCGAACCCGAGCAGTCGCTGGAGGCGACGGAGGACTTCTGGCGCGAGTGGGTCGAGCACTGTACGTACCACGGCCCCTATCGCGAGGCGGTCATCCGCTCGCTGATCACGCTGAAGGCGCTGACCTACGCCCCGACGGGCGGCATCGTCGCGGCCCCGACGACCTCCCTGCCCGAGGACATCGGCGGCGTCCGCAACTGGGACTACCGCTACACCTGGCTCCGCGACGCGGCGATCACCCTCTCCTCGCTGCTGCGCACCGGCTACCGTGAGGAGGCCCGCGCCTGGCGCGAGTGGCTGCTCAGGGCCGTCGCGGGCGACCCGGAGAACCTGCAGATCATGTACGGCATCGCCGGCGAGCGCGAGCTGGGCGAGGCCGAGCTGGACTGGCTGCCCGGCTACGAGAACTCCGCGCCGGTCCGGGTCGGCAACGGCGCCGCGCACCAGCTCCAGCTGGACGTGTACGGCGAGGTCACCGAGGCCCTGCACCTGGCGCACATGACGGGCCTGGCCCGCAACGACTACGCCTCGCTGCTCCAGCTCAAGCTGATCCGCTACCTGGAGGACCACTGGGACGAGCCGGACGAGGGCATCTGGGAGGTGCGCGGCCCGCGCCGCCACTTCGTGCACTCCAAGGTGATGGCCTGGGTCGCCGTCGACCGCACCATCAAGCTCATCGAGTCCGGCGACGCGGACGGCCCGCTGGAGCGCTGGCGCGAGCTGCGCGACGACATCCACCGGGACGTGTGTGAGAAGGGTTACGACAAGGAGCGCAACACCTTCACACAGTCGTACGGCTCGAAGGAGCTGGACGCGTCCCTGCTGCTGATCCCGCAGATGGGCTTCCTGCCGCCGGACGACAAGCGCGTCATCGGCACCATCGAGGCGATCCAGCGCGAGCTGTCCACCCCGGACGGCTTCATCCTGCGCTATCCGACCGAGGGCGAGCACGAGGGCGTCGACGGCCTGCCCGGCGATGAGGGTGCCTTCCTGGCCTGCTCGTTCTGGATGGCGGACGACCTGGCGATGATCGGCCGCGTCGACGAGGCCCGCAAGCTGTTCGAGAAGCTGCTGTCGCTGCGCAACGACCTCGGACTGCTGGCGGAGGAGTGGGACCCGGTCCGCCAGCGTCAGGTCGGCAACTTCCCGCAGGCCTTCAGTCACGTTCCGCTGATCGACACGGCGCTGCGTCTGACGGCGTCCGGGGCGTACGGCGGCTGAACAGGACCGTCGGCCGAAGCCTGCCTACGCTGGGATCCATCAGCCCCTGCACGAAAGGGGGCGCCCCATGGCCTCCCCATCGAAGGCGGGCGCGGCCCTCACCGCGCTGCGCGAGGATCTGGTCGGCGACGTGTTCGCTCCGGGAGATCCGGGCTACGACGAAGCCCGGGCCGTCTTCAACACGATGATCGACCGCCGGCCCGCGGTCATCGCCCAGTGCGTGGACGAGGACGACGTCGTGCGGGCGGTGCGGTTCGGCCGGGAGCTGGACCTCAACATCGCGGTGCGCGGCGGCGGGCACAGTGTGGCAGGCATGGCGGTCAACGACGGCGGACTGGTCGTCGACCTGCGGCACATGCGCGCGGTCGGCATCGATCCCGCGGCCGAGGCCGTGCGGGTCGCGGGCGGCGCCACGATGAGCGACCTGGACCGCGCCTGCCAGCCGCACGCCCTCGCCACGACCGGCGGCCGGGCCTCCACCACCGGGGTCGGCGGTTTCGTCCTCGGCGGCGGCTCCGGCTGGCTGGACCGCTGGTGCGGACTGGCCGTCGACAACCTGCTCGGCGTCGAGCTCGTCACCGCCGACGGCGAGCGGGTGCACGCCAACGCCGACGAGAACCCGGAGCTGTTCTGGGGCCTGCACGGCGGTGGCGGCAACTTCGGCGTCGCGACCTCACTCACCCTGAAGCTCCATGAGCTGCCCGAGTTCTGCATCGCGCTGGTGCTGTATCTCCCGGAGTTCGGCTCCGAGGTCGTCCGCACCTATCGCGAGCTGATCGCCGCGGCCCCCGACGAGGCGAGCGGCGGCGTGCTGTATCTCACCGGCCCGCCCGAGGAGTTCGTCCCGCCGCACCTGGTCGGCACGCTCCTGTGCGGTGCCCTGCTGACGTACGCCGGGCCCGAGGGGGACATGCTCAAGCTGGCCGAGCCGCTGCTGGCGCTGCCGCACGAGTCGCAGATCGTCGGGGCGATGCCGTACGCCGATGTGCAGTGCATGCTCGACGATCCGCCGGGGATGCGGAACTACTGGTCGGCGGAGTATCTGACCGGCGCGCCCGACGAATACGTGGACGCCTTCTGCGCCGGGGGCGAGGCCATGCCCACGCCGACCGGCACCATCCATGTGCTGTTCCCGCTGGGCGGGGCCATCGCCGCGGGCCCGCGCGAATACCCGGTGCCCTACCGCGACGCCCCCTGGGCGGTGCATCCCTTCGGGATCTGGGAGGACCCCGCGGACGACGAGCGGTGCGTCCGGTGGGTCCGGGATGTCCGCGCCGACGCCCGGCCGTGGAGCACGGGCGCGGTCTACCTCAACTTCATCGGGGATGAGGGCGCCGAGCGGGTCGTGGCCGGAGTGGGCAAGGAGAACACGCGGCGGCTGGCCGAACTGAAGCGCCGCTACGACCCCGACAACGTCTTCCGCTTCAACCACAACATCCTGCCGGCCTGACGGCTCAGGACGGCTCAGGACGGCTCAGGACGGCTCAGGACGGCTCAGGACCTCTTGGGCCGCGACACGGCGGCCCGGTCAGGCCCGCGCGAGCGCCGCCAGCGTCCGCTCCCCGCCCGGATCGCCCGCCGTCGCCGGGACGAGGGCGATCTCGTCGAGCCCGGCCCCGGCGTACTCCTCGGCACGCGCGCGTACGGCGTCCAGGTCGCCCACCAGGCCGACCGTGCCCGCCGCCGCGGCGGGCAGCACCCGCACCAGCGTGCCGGAGTCGGCACCGCTGCGGGCCAGTTCGACGGCCGCCCCGAACCCGGCCGCCTCGAACATGCCGCTGTAGCCCGGCACGGTCAGATACCCGGCGATGCTCCGGAGGACCTGCGCCAGGGACGCCGGGTCCGGGTCGACCGCGGCCGGCAGCCAGGCGGCCAGCGTCGGCGGCGACCTACGGCCGGCGCGCTCAGCGGCGGCGTCGAGCTTCGCGCGCAGCACGCGGACCTGTTCCGGCGAGACGATGTCGAGCAGCATCCGGTCGGCGTGCGCGGCGGCCGTGGCGATCGCGCGGTCCCCGAAGGCCGCCACGGTGAGCGGGCCGCCGGGCGGCTGGAGGCGGCGCGGGAAGGCGCTGCCGGGGACGACCGGTTCACCGGGCCTGCCGTGCAGAAAGCGGCGTACGGCCGCCGCCGAGGCCTCCATCGCCGCCGCGGGCCGCACCCGCGGCACCCCGTGCACGCCCTCGACGACCCGCTTGCTGGACGTCCCGAGCGCCACCCCGACCGGCCGCCCGACGACGGCCGCGACGGACGCCGCACCCCGCGCGATGCCGAACGCGTCCCGCACCGACACCGCCACCGGCCCGGCCGTCAACGCCACCCGCTCGGTGTCCCGCCCGATGGCGGCGGCAAGGACGAAGGAGTCCCAGGTCGGCCCCTCCCCCGCCCACACCTCGCGGTACCCGAGCCGATCGGCGACCACCGCCACCCGCAACGGCTCCTCGACCGGACTGTCGTCCTCCCGTGCCACGGCGACCACGCTGAAGTCCATGCGGGCGCCGCTACCCCGCCGCACGCGCGGTAACCGGGTCCTCCTCCCGCTCGGCCGAGTCCTCCAGCACGATCCGCCCGATGACCTCGTACCGCTCCGGCCGCCGGGCCCTCAACCAGAGCCCGAGCGCGAGTCCGCCGAAGAAGACCAGCCCCACGATCCACGGAATCGCCTTGAAGAACAGCGATCCGGCCGCCGTACCGGCCGCGGTGTCCAGGTTGGTCACCAGCAGCCCGACGACCGCGAGCATCCCGAGGCCGCCGAGCAGCGGGGCGGTGAAGGTGCGGAACCAGTGGCGGTCCTCGGGGTGGTTGCGGCGGAAGTAGCCGATGACCGCGAAGGAGCACAGGGTCTGCACGATGAGGATCGCCATCGTGCCGAGGATCGCCAGCAGGGTGTAGAGGTGGACGTACGGGTCCTGCCCGGTCAGCCAGAAGGCGCCGACGAGCCCGACCGCGATCACCGACTGCACGAACGACGCGATGTGCGGCGACCCGTGCCGGGCATGAGTCCGGCCCAGCGCCGGATGCAGGAAGCCCTCGCGGCCGACGGCGTACAGATAGCGCGCCGCGCACTGGTGGAAGGCCATTCCGCAGGCGAACGAGCCGGTGATCAGCAGCCACTGGAAGGCGTCGACCGCCCAGGCGCCGATGTAGGTGTGGGCCGGGTCGAAGAACAGGTCGAGCGGGCTGGTGCCGGAGGAGATCCTCACGGAGCCCTTGAGGCCGTTGCCGGCGATGGTCATCCAAGAGACGTAGATGTAGAAGATCCCGACGCCGATCACCGAGATGAGCGTCGCGCGCGGGATGACCCGCTTGGGGTCGCGGGACTCCTCGCCGTACATCGCCGTCGACTCGAAGCCGACCCACGACCAGAAGGCGAAGAACAGACCGAGACCGGCGGAGGCTCCGGTGAAGGCGTTCTTGGGGTTGATCGGCTCGACGGGGATGCCGTCCGGGCCGCCGCCGTGCAGCAGTACGGCCGTGGCGACCGCGAAGAGGACCGCGATCTCGGCGATGAGCATCACGCCGAGGGCCTTCGCGGTGAGGTTGATGTCGAAGAACGCCAGGACCGCGGTGACCAGCAGCATCGCGGCGGCGTAGAGGATCCAGGGCAGGTCGAGGCCGAGCTGGTCGTGGACCGTCGTCTGCGCGAAGTACGAGAAGACGCCGACGATGGACGCCTCGAAGACGACGTACGCCAGCACGGCGAGCATCCCGGACGCCATGCCGGTGATCCGTCCGAGCCCGTGCGAGATATAGCCGTAGAAGGCGCCCGCGGCGGTGATACGGCGGGCCATCGCGACGTAGCCGACGGAGAACACCGTCAGCACGAGCGTCGCGAAGAGATAGCCGGCGGGCGCGCCCGTGCCGTTGCCGAAGCCGACCGCGATGGGCAGGTTGCCGGTCATCGCGGTGATCGGCGCGGCGGTGGCGACGGCCATGAAGACGACGCCCACCAGGCCCACCGAGTTCGCCTTGAGCCGGTGTACCTCGCGCGCGGGTGTTTTTGTCATTCCATCCCTCTCAAGGTGCCTTCGCAACGAAATCCGAAGGTGAAAGCTCGGGCGGCTTCGGATACGTCAGTGTGGCGGGGCGGTGACGTATGCCACAACAGACAGGGGGTCCGGCAATGCCGGGTGCGGCGCGACGCATTGTCGGGCGCCGGGGGCCGGTGATCGTCTCCGTGACCGCCTGGATATGTCGGGGAAGCGGGCGCGCGGGTAGCGTCCGGTTCATGGACAGCGGTACGGGCGGTACGGGCGGCGGTACAGGCAGTACGGGCGGCAGGGACAGCGGTCCCGGTGCCGGATTCGGCACCCACGGCGCCGGAATCACCGTGCGGCGGGCGCTGGAGCTGCCCGGGCTGCGCAGCGGGCTCCCCGAGATCCTCGCGGGCGCCGACCGGCTGGGGCGGACCGTGCGCTGGGTGCACGCGGGCGAGGTGCCCCACATCGCCTCGCTGCTCAAGGGCGGGGAGCTGCTGCTGACCACCGGCTACGGCCTCGGCACCCGCCCGGCCGACCAGCGCGCGTTCGTGCGCACCCTGGCCGAGCGCGGCATCGCGGCCCTCGTCGTCGAGCTCGGCCCGCGTTTCACGCGTCTGCCCGCCGCGCTGGTCGACACGGCCCGTACGGCCGGTCTGCCGCTGGTCCAGCTGCATCGCGAGGTGCCCTTCGTGACGGTCACCGAGGAGATCCACACGGAGATCGTCAACGGCCACTACGCGCTGCTGCAACGGGCGGAGGAGGTGCACCGCCGGTGCACGGAAGCACTGCTCGGCGGCGGTGGTGTGCCCCAGGTCCTGGGCATCCTGGCCGACTTCAGCGGCAACCCGGTCTTCCTGGAGACGACGGACGGACGGCTGCTGTACGCCGCCGGGGCCGGTCCCGAGGGCGCGGATCCGCTGCAGGTGTGGGAGGGGCTGCGGGAGCAGCACAAAGACACCCCGCCGCCCGCCGGATCGGTGCTGGTGGACGTTCCGGGCGGCGGCGCCGGGACGGGCTCGGTGCGGGCACGGCTCGTCCTCCTGCCCGTGCGGGGCGCGCTCACGCCCGTGCATCGCATCGCCGCCGAGCGGGCCGCGGGCATCCTGGCCGTGGTGCTGATGCAGGCTCGGCAGGAGGAGGAGCTGGCGGCACGCGGGCGCGGGGACTTCCTCACCGACCTCGCGGAGGGCCGTGTCTCCGCCGAGGACGCCCCGGCGCAGGCGCGCGTGCTGGGCTTCAAGCCGGGTGACAGCCCGCTGCTGCCGGTCGTGATGCGGCTCGGGGACGTGTTGTCGCCGGGCGGCGGCTGGGCGGTGCTGGCGCGCGCGGTCGCCGAGGAGCTGGCGTCCGTGGGAGTTCCGGTGCTGCTGGGCGTACGGCCCGTCGAGGGGCGCGTCCCCCTGCTGCTGGGCCTGCGTTCGGAGTCGGAGCGGTCGGCGGTCGCGGACCGGGTCGCGGCGGCGCTGCGGGCGGGTGTGGAGCGGGCCGGGATCCAGCGGCCGGGGACGCAGCCGCCGGTCGTGGTCGTCGGGGTGGCCGGCGGCTGGGCGGCGGCCTCGGCGGGCCTCAGGCACGCGGCGGAGACGGCGACGGCGGCACAGGGCCTGCCGGACCGCCCCTGGTACGACGCCCGGCGCCTGGACATCGACCTGCTGCTGTGGCGCCTGCGCGACCATCCGGACCTCGCGGCCTTCGTGGACCGAGCGATCGGCCCGCTCCGCGACCACGACCACCGCTCCCGGCCGCCTCTTCTCCCCACCCTGCAGACGTACTTGGCGCACGCGGGCCGCAAGGCGGAGACGGCCCGCGAGCTCCACCTCAACCGCCAGACGCTCTACAACCGTCTCGCCCGCATCGGCGAGTTGCTCGGCACGGACCTCGACGACCCGCAGACGGTACTGGCATTGAGCCTGGCACTACGGGCGCGGCGGCATGTGCCCTAGGACCTCTCCGGGCGACTAGATCATGGGCTGCGGCTGCGTCAACTCGTCGTAGACACTCAGCACCTGGGCGACGGTCTCGTCCTCGGTCGGCCAGGTGGCCACCTGGCGCACGCCCCGCTCCTTGAGAAGCTCCTGCCGCTCCGGATCGCCGAGCAGCCGTACGACGGCGTCGGCGAGCGCCTTCGCATTGCCGTACGGGACGAGTTCGGCGGCGTCGCCGACGAGTTCCGCCATGCCGCCGACGTCGGTGGCGACGAGCGGCACGCGTGCGTGCAGCGCCTCCTGGGCCAGCAGGGACCGCGACTCCCAACTGCTGGAGAGAAGCGCGATGTCGGCGGCGGCGAGCAGTTCGGTGACGTCGTCGCGCCGCCCGATGAGCCGCACGGGCAGCCCCTCGTCCTCGATACGGCGCTGCAGATCGGCCCGCAGCGCCCCCTCCCCCGCGATCACGACCAACGGCACGGGATCGAGCCGCCGCCACGCGCACGCGGCGTCCAGCAGCACGTCGTATCCGCGATGCCGCTCCAGCGAGCCGACGGCGATCAGCAACGGGCGTCCGGTGGCGCCGAGTTCGGCACGGACCTTGGGCCGCAGCCGGTCGGGGTCGTCGTGCTGGACGGCACGGCGGAGCACGGGCAGCGCGACGGCGGCCAGGCGCGCGTCGCGCGCACCGGTCCGGCGGGCCCGGTCGACCAGGGCCGAGGTGGACCCGAGCACGACGGAGGCGGCCTTGACGACCCGCCGCTCCAACAGCCGTACGAGATGGGCGCGGGCGCCCTCGGCATGGGCCCGGTCGTGCCAGGTGACGACGAGCGGAGTGCGCCGCCCGCTCAGTGCCAGCACGGCACGGAAAGAGGCGTGCAGCCCGTGCGCGTGCACCAGGTCGGCGTCCGCGCAGGCGGCCCGCAGGGCGGCCACCGAGCCGGGATCGCTGCTGCGCGGCACGTGCACATGCTCGGCGCCGGCGCCCGTGAAGTCATAGAGATGATCGGCCTCGACGGGGGCGCACACGGTGACCCGCACGCCTCGCGCGACCAGCCCCGAAGCCAGCGATCGCACATGCGCGCTACTGCCGGCGTTGCCGCCGCCCAGCACCTGCACGGTGCGCAGCGACGACTGGCCGTGCGGTGAGTGGCTGCTCACGGGGGTCACGTGGCCGGGGCTCCTGGGTTCTGGGTCGGGCGGTCACGAAGAAAGTACAGAAGGATCGGGCGGAGGGGGTGTACCGCGAGGATCCCTACGCATACGACGTGTTTACGCCAAGGATGCCAGCACGTACGGGTGTTCCGGGACCGCCGAGTGGACAGCGACCGGTCGACTCGGCGAGCCGAGTCACCCGCACGGGTGAGGAAGCCCACGTTCCACCCGAACACCCACGCGGGGCGTACGCCTCGCCGACCAACGCGCCCCAATGCGCCGCGCTGGGGCCGACGGCGGCCACATGACCAGGGCCGATGTGGCGCTTTGGGGGCCTGGGGTCACGTGCGCGGTGGGCGTTGGTATTGCGCGCGGCCGGCTCACGCCTGACCGCCCGTCCCCCACATCACCTCACCGCCCGCCCCCGCCCAACCCCCGCGCCGCCACCCCGCTCACCTGGTCGCCATACACCGCCGCGGCCACCAGCGCGGCAGCGTGCACGGCCAGCCCCGCCCGGCCGTTCCCGGCGACGACGGCAGCGCCCAGGGCCGCACCCAGGGCGTGAGCACCGGCGTCGCCGATCATCGCCCGCTCGCCGAGGTCGTCGGGCAGGACGGCCGCGGCGGCGCCCATGGCGGTGGCCGCGATCCCGGCGCCGGGCCCCTCACGGAGCAGCCCCGGCGCCCCGAGCGCGAGCACCGCACCGGCGGCCCTGCCCGGCTTTACGTCCACGAGGTTGACGAAGTGCGCGGCCCCGGCGATCACCACGCCCGCGAGCAGCCTGTCCACCGGCCGCTCCTTGAGGAACGCCCCCGCGACGAGCCCGGCGGCGGATATGCCGAACAACTTCACCGCACCGCTGGTGACTTCACCGTCCCGGAGGGCGGAGAGATGCGCCCGGAACCCCCGCCGAGGATCACCGGCCCCGGCGACATCGTCGTACGCCCCGCATACCCCGGCGACGGCCACCGCGACTCCGGCGGCCGGCCGCACCCGTCCCGTCCCCACCGCGGTCGCCAGGGCGGCGGCGGCACCGGCGTACAGCTCCACGGTCCGGCCCGCGTAGTTCTTCCGCTCCCAACGGCCCCGCCCGCCCGGGGCCTTGGCGCGCAGCGCGGTGACGGTGGCGCGGGTGAGGCCGGCGGAGAGGCCGAAGGCGGTGGTCCTCGGGGCTCGTTCGATCATGCGGCCACCCTACGAGCCACCACTGACAATCCCCGCCACAGCTGCCGCCCCCCGGCCGCGACCGACAAAACGGCCCACCGCAGTCGGCCCGGACCACCGCCGACAGCCCGGTCCGCCACACGCCCCATCCCGACAGCGCCGCCACGCGTCACACCCCGACAGCACCACCTCGCGGAGCAGTCCCCAACCGCCACCCTCACGGGCTCGGCCCGACAACCGCCACCCTCGCGGATCGGTCCACAGCACCGCCCGCCCACCCGGAGCCGCCCGCTAAACGTCCGCCCTAGCGGTCGCCAGCAGTTCCTCCGCATGGGCCCGAGCTGTCTCCGAGTCCTCCTGCCCGGCAAGCATCCGCGACAGCTCCCGGACCCGTTCCTCGCCCTCCAGGACCTTCACCCCGGACCGGGTGACCGACCCGTCGTTCGTCTTCTCGACGAGCAACTGCCGGTCGGCGAAGGCGGCCACCTGCGGAAGGTGGGTCACGACCACGACCTGCGCGGTCTTCGCCAGCCGTGCCAGCCGCCGCCCGATCTCGACCGCCGCCTTGCCGCCGACACCGGCGTCGACCTCGTCGAAGAGATACGTCGGCACGGGATCCGTCCCCGCGAACACGACCTCCACGGCGAGCATCACGCGCGAGAGCTCACCGCCGGACGCCCCCTTGGCGATGGGCCGCGGCGGTGCCCCCGGATGCGGAGCGAGCAGCAGCTCGACCTCGTCGGCACCGGCCGGCCCGTAAGCGACCGTACGCCCGCCGACCTCGACGCCCTCCGGGTCCTCGGTCTGCCGGATGTCGAAGGACACGCGCGCGTGCGGCATCGCGAGCGAGGCCAACTCGGCGGTCACGGCGGCGGCGAACCGCTCGGCGGCCTCCGTCCGCGCATCGGTGAGCGCCTGCGCCAGCCCGCCCAACTCGGTCCGCAGCGCGTCCCGCTCGGCGGTCAGCTCGTCGATCCGCTCGTCGTCGCTGTCCAGTTCGGTGAGCCGCGTGGCACTGCGCTCGGCCCAGGCCAGCACCGAGGCCACGTCCTCGCCGTACTTCCGCGTCAGCGCGCCGAGCGCGGCCCGCCGCTCCTCCACGGCCGACAGCCGCAGCGGATCGGCGTCCAGGTCGTCGGCGTACCCCGCCAGCTCCCCGGCGACATCGCCCAGCAGGATCCCGATCTCCCCGATCCGGTCGGCCAGCGCGGCCAGCGCCGGATCGTGCGACCGCACGGCGTCCAGGGCCCGCTGAGCGCCCGCGACGAGCGTGGCGGCGTCGATGCCCTCGGGGTCCTCGGGGTTACCGGCGAGGGCCGCGTGAGCGGCCGTGGCGGCGGACGACAGCGCCTCGGCGTGCCCGAGCCGCTCGGCCTCCTCGCCCAGCTCCACGTCCTCACCGGCGCGCGGCTCGACCCCGGCGATCTCGTCGAGCCCGTACCGCAGCATGTCGGCTTCCTGGGCCCGCTCACGCGCGCGCGTGACGATCTCCTCCAGCTCCACCGACACCGCACGCAGCCGCCGGTAGGCCTCGCCGTACTTGTCCAGCGGCCCGGCGACGGCGTCCCCCGCGTACCGGTCGAGCGCCTGCCGCTGCCGGGACAGCTTCAGCAGCCCCTGCTGGTCGGTCTGCCCGTGCACGGCCACGAGGTCGTCGGCGAGGTCGGCGAGCAGCCCCACGGGCACACTGCGCCCGCCCACATGCGCCCGCGACCGCCCCTCGGCGGAAACGGTACGGCTGATGAGCAACGCCCCGTCGTCGAGCTCGGCCCCGGCCTCCTCGGCGCGCACGACGGCCGAGGCGCCCGCGGGCACGGTGATCCGCCCCTCCACGACCGCCTTGCCGGCCCCGATCCGCACGAGCGCCGGGTCGGCACGCCCACCCAGCAACAGCCCGAGGCTGGTGACCACCATGGTCTTGCCCGCACCGGTCTCACCGGTGACGGCGGTGAACCCCGGCGACAGCTCGACGACCGCATCGTCGATGACTCCGAGCGACCGTATCCGCATCTCCTCCAACACGGACACGACCTTACGAGGTCGGGGGCGCGGAGTGCGACGGCCCCCGGTCCCATGATGTGAAGGTGCAGGTGACGAATGTGTATCGACATCACATTGTCACCCGGGCGAGTGTCACGCCCTTCAGGGGCGCGGGGCTGTATCGATGTGCGGCTCCGCCGCGTGGGCGCGACCAGCCACGAACCACCCGCAGCCGCCGTAAGTCCCCCACCACCCCCTACGAACCGCTAATGAGGCGCCCCTCGCCAACCGGAAACCGGCAACGCGAACTTCGCGACCAACCGATCCGTGAACGATGCATGATGCAGCCGAGCCAGCCGCACCGGCACAGCCCCCCGCCGCACCTCGACCCGCGCCCCAGGCGGCAGCTCAACGGTCCGCCGCCCGTCACACCACAACACACCCGGCGGAATGTGCGGCAGAACCTCCACGGCAAGCACAGAATCCGGCGACGTCACCAACGGCTTCGCGAACAACGCGTGCGCACTGATCGGCACCATCAACAACGCCTCGACCTCCGGCCACACCACAGGCCCACCTGCGGAGAAGGCATAAGCCGTGGACCCGGTCGGAGTCGAAAGGACGATCCCGTCACACCCGAACCCCGTGACCGGCCGCCCGTCGATCTCCAGCACGACCTCAAGCAGCTTCTCGGCCCCGGCCTTCTGCACGGCCGCCTCGTTCAGCGCCCAGTCGGTGTGCACGACATCGCCGTTCTGATGCACGACGACGTCGACGGTCATCCGCTCCTCGACCTCGTACGCCTTGGTGACGACCCGGTCGACAACCTTGTCGAGATCGTCCCGCTCGGCCTCCGCGAGGAACCCGACCCGGCCGAGGTTCACGCCCAGCATCGGCACCCCGGACGCCCGCGCGAACTCGGCGCCGCGCAGCAGCGTCCCGTCGCCGCCGAGCACGATGAGCAGCTCGCACCCGTCGAGGCACTGCGGAGTCGCCTCCCGGATCAGCTCCACCTCGTCCGGCAGCGGCAGATCCTGCGCCTCCGCCTCCAGCACCCGTACGCCGATCCCTGACCGCACCAGCCCCTTCACCACGAGTTCGGCGCTGCGGATGGCCGCGGGCCGCCCGGTGTGGGCGAGCAGAAAAACAGTACGAGCTCGGTTCTGCATCAAAGCGGCCCCTCCGCCACTGCACGGTCAACGTCGGCCGGGTCCAGAGCGGGCGCCCCGGCACGCAGCCACAGAAAGTACTCGACATTCCCCGAGGGTCCGGGCAACGGACTCGCCGTGACCCCGTTCACCCCGAGCCCGAGTTCCCCCGCCTTCTCGGCAACACCGCGCACGGCCTCCGCCCGCAGCTGCGGACTCCGTACGACTCCCCCACTGCCCAGCCGTTCCTTCCCCACCTCGAACTGCGGCTTGACCATCATCACCAGGTCGGCGTCCGGTTTCACGCACCGCACCAGGGCGGGCAGCACCAGGCCGAGCGGGATGAAGGACAGATCCCCCACGACAAGATCCACTGGCTCCCCATCGATCGCTTCGAGCGTCAACTCGCGTACGTTCGTACGGTCCTTGACGGTGACGCGTTCATCGCTTTGGAGAGTCCAGGCGAGTTGTCCGTATCCGACGTCGACGGCGACGACATGCGCGGCCCCCGACCGCAGCAGCACATCGGTGAAACCCCCGGTGGAGGCGCCGGCGTCCAGCGCCCGCCGCCCTTTCACCACGAGTCCCAGGGGCACGAACGCCGCCAGCGCGCCGGCGAGCTTGTGCCCGCCCCGCGAGACGTACTCAGGATCGCTGTCGTCGACCCGGACGACGATCGCCGCCGCCTTCTCCACCTGGGTGGCGGGCTTGGTCGCGACGGTCTTGCCGACGGTGACCCGCCCGGCCGCGATCAGCTGGCTGGCGTGCTCACGCGAGCGCGCGAGCTTCCGGCGGACCAGCTCCGCGTCCAGACGAAGACGTGCGACTCCTGCCACGTTCGGTTCAGCTCCTAGTGCCATACGAGGGTGAAGGCGCCCTCTGGTCATACGACGGTGAGGGCGCCGGGGGTCCCGGGCGGGCGTCGAGCGCGGTGAGCGCGTCGCGCAGCCCCCGGTGTACATCCTCGTACACCTCGATGTGCCCGTCCGTGGCGAGGTGGTCGGCATCACCCAGCCGCTCCAGCCGGGCGTCGACCTCCGCGTCGCCGGTGGGCGTGCGGGGGACGTTCAGCGGGGCGGGGGCGGCGGGGTCGTACTCGGGTTCGACCGCGAGCCCGGCCTCCGCGGCGGCCTTCTCCGCGGCGCCCTCCTCCTCGACGCCGTCCTCCGGCATCCCCGTCCCGGGGATCTCCGCCTCGGGGATCCCCGTATCCGGGATGTCCGTCTCCGGAACTGTGTCGCTCATGCCCAGACGCTACCCCGAACCGCTGGGGTACCGTCGATCGCGATGGCCACGATCGAGGAGTGCCGCGCCGCACTCGAAAAGCTCTCGGACAACATGCAGCGCGCCGAAGGGGACGCCCGCACGGCCGCGGCCCTGGACCGCTCGGTGAGCTGCCACATCACCGACCTGGACGTCACGTTCGTCGGCCGTATGGCGGACGGCCGGATCCACGTCCACGAGACACTCCAGGGCCCGCCCCGCGAGAAGGCCCAGATCAGACTGGGCATGACCGGCGACGACCTGATCGCCCTGGTCGACGGCGAGCTGCACTTCGCCAAGGCCTGGGGCTCGGGCCGGGTGAAGCTGCACGCGGGCGTCCGCGACCTGCTGCTGCTCAGGAAGCTTCTGTAGCCGCCACCTTCTTGACGTCGGCCTTGTCCCCGACCCGCGCCTTCCGCGCCGCCGGCACCACCAGCGGCGTCCCCGTCTCCGGGTCGTCGATCACCTGGCACCGCAGTCCGAAGACCTCCTCGACCAGCTCGGCCGTGACGATGTCGTTGGGCGCGCCCTCGGCGATGATCTCCCCGCCGCGCAGGGCGATGAGGTGCGTGGCGTAGCGGGCAGCGTGGTTGAGGTCGTGCAGCACGGCGACCAGCGTGCGCCCCTGCTCCTCGTGCAGCTCGGCGCACAGGTCGAGGACGTCGATCTGGTGCTGGATGTCGAGGTAGGTCGTCGGCTCGTCGAGCAGCAGCAGCGGTGTCTGCTGGGCGAGCGCCATGGCGATCCACACGCGCTGGCGCTGCCCACCCGAGAGTTCGTCGACATAGCGATCCGCGAGCTCGGCGACCCCGGTCTGCTCCATCGACTCCTGGACGACCCGCTCGTCCTCGGTCGACCACTGGCGCAGGATCCCCTGATGCGGGTACCGGCCACGGCCCACCAGGTCGGCGACGGTGATCCCGTCGGGCGCGATCGACGACTGCGGCAGCAGACCCAGCGTGCGGGCGACCTTCTTGGCCGGCATCGACTGGATGACCTGCCCGTCAAGGAGCACCCGGCCCTGGCTGGGCTTGAGCATCCGTGACAGCGCCCGCAGCAGCGTGGACTTGCCGCACGCGTTCGGGCCGACGATCACGGTGAAGGAGTTGTCGGGTATCTCGACCGACAGCTGCTCGGCGATGACCCGCTGGTCGTAGGCGAGGGTGACGTTGTCGGCGGACAGGCGGTTCACAGTGCTCCTTCGGTTGTTCAGCCCGTTGATCAGCCCGTTGTTCGGCCCGCTGCTGAGGCCCTCGCCGCCGCTCTTGCCGCGGCTCTCGCTGCGGCTCGTGCTACGGCTCTCGCTGCTGCGGGCGCTCATATCCGGCCCGCCCTGCGCTCGGTGACCAGCAGCCAGAGCAGGTACAGGCCGCCGAGCACACCCGTGACCACGCCCACGGGCATCTGGTCGGCGCCGAAGACCTGCTGGGAGACCCAGTCGGCGGTGACGAGGAGGGCGGCGCCCATGCACAGGGACGGCAGCAGGTTCGGCCCGGGCGAGCGGGTCAGGCGCCGGGCGAGCTGCGGGGCGGTGAGCGCCACGAAGCTGACCGGACCGGCGGCGGCGGTGGCGGCCGCGGTGAGCAGCACGGCGGACAGCATCAGCAGCAGCCGGACCCGCTCGACCCGCACCCCGAGGGCGTACGAGACGTCGTCGCCCATCTCCATCATCCGCAGGTCGCGCGCGCTGACGAGGACGAACGGCACGAGGACGGCGCACAGCCACAGCAGCGGCCAGACCTGGGCCCAGTCACGGCCGCTGAGGGAGCCGGTCATCCACACCAGCGCGCGGGCCGCGTCGACCAGGTCGGCCTTCGTCAGCAGATAGCCGTTGACCGCCGTCATGATCGCGGACATGCCGATTCCGACCAGCACCAGTCGATAACCGTGCACGCCTCGCTTCCAGGCGAGCAGATAGATGGCCAGCCCGGTCCCGAGTCCGCCCGCGAGCGCACCCACGGTGACCTGCCCGGACCCCCCGGAGAACACCACGATCACCACGAGCGCCCCGGCCGTGGCTCCCTGCCCGAGGCCCAGGATGTCGGGACTGCCGAGCGGGTTGCGGGACAGCGCCTGGAACAGCGCACCGCCGAGGCCGAGCGAGGCCCCGACCAAGAGCCCGACCAGGACCCGCGGCAGCCGCAGCTCGTTGACGATGAACTCCTGCCCGGCGTTGCCGTCGCCGACCAGCGTCCTGAGTACGTCGCCCGCCGGGATCGGGAAGTCGCCGGTGCCGATCAGCAGCACGCTCGCGGCGAGCGCGGCGACCAGCAGCAGGACGACGACGGTCAACGCCCGGACGTCCAGCCGGACCGAGAACCCGCCCGGTGTCCGCACGGCACGGGTGGCCCGGGTGGCACGGGTGTCCTTCGCCGCGGTCTTCACATCGCTCCCCGTCGCGTTCTTCACTGCGGTGCTCACAGCTGTGCCGTCCTCCGCCGTCGTACGAGAAAGATGAAGACCGGTCCGCCGAGGATCGCGGTGACGATGCCGACCTGGAGCTCGGAGGGCCGGGCCACGATCCGGCCGAGGACGTCGGCGCCGAGCAGCAGCACGGGCGACAGAACGGCCGCGTACGGCAGGATCCAGCGCAGGTCGGGCCCGGTGAAGGACCGCACGACGTGCGGCACCATCAGGCCCACGAACACGATCGGCCCGCAGGCCGCGGTCGCGGCGCCGCACAGCACGGTCGCGGCGAGCATCGACAGCACCCGGGTGCGGTTCAGATGGGCACCGAGGGCCCTGGCGGTGTCGTCGCCCATCTCCATGGCGTTCAGCGGCCGGGCGAGGGCGAGCGCGAGGACGGTGCCCGCGAGCAGGAACGGCAGCACCTGCGTGATGGTCTCGTCGTTCGCCGAGGACAGTGAACCGACCGTCCAGAAGCGCATCTTGTTGAGCGCCGCGTCGTCCGTGATCATCACGGCCTGGAGATAGCCGTAGAGCGCGGCGCTGATCGCCGTACCGGCGAGCGCCAGCCGCACCGGGGTGGCACCCCGGCTGCCGCCGAGGAACCAGACCATCGCCCCGACCGCGGCCGCACCGAGGAAGGCGAACCAGACATAGCCGCTCAGACTCGTGACGCCGAAGAAGGTGATGGCGGTGACGACGGCGGCGGACGCACCCGCGTTGATGCCGAGCAGACCGGGATCGGCGAGCGGATTACGGGTGAGCGCCTGCAGCACGGCCCCGGAGAGACCGAGGGCGGCGCCGGCCAGCAGCCCGAGGACGGTGCGCGAGATCCGGTCGTCGACCACGACGTCGCGGTAGGTCCCGGAGGACTCGAACAGGCCGTGCCAGACCTCCCCGACGGACAGCTGTTTCGCCCCGATCGCGATACTCGCCAACGCGACGACCACCAGGATCAGGACAGAGACGAGCAGCCCAACGGCACGTATCGCCCGTCGGGTTGGGGGCGCGGGCTCGGGCTCCGCGCGCTGTTCGGGAGGACTGTCGACCAACACGCAGTTAGGTTAGCCTACCCTCCCATTCAGCCACGATCCCGCTGCATGCCCATGCCCGGCTTCACTCCGCAGCCGTACGCCCCCTCGCAACCCCGGCCCCCTCACAACCCCAGCCGCGCCAGCGCCTTCCCCGCATCCAGCGCGCACGAGCCCTCCCCGGCCACGGTCCAGGCCGCCGCGCAGAGCGCCCGCAGCCCGTCCAAGCCCGCACCGTCACCATCGAGTTCCAGCCGCTCTGCCCCGGCGCTCGCCGTCCAGCCCCCGCACCGGAAGCCGGTCCCCTCCTGGACCACTTCCGGCTGCCCGGTGAGCAACCCCCGCAGATCGGCGTCGACATATGTCGGCCGGTGTTGCGGCGGCGCGGCCAGCAGCTGCGCGCCGTCGGTCACCCCGGTCAGGACGAGCAGCGAGTCGACGCCGCCGTTGAACGCGCCCTCGATGTCCGTGTCCAGCCGGTCCCCGATCACCAGCGGCCGCTCGGCGCCGGTCCGCAGGATCGTCTCCCGGTGCATGGGAGGCAACGGCTTGCCCGCCACCTGCGGCTCGGCGCCGGTGGCTATCCGTACGACCTCCACCGCCGCCCCGTTGCCCGGCCCGATGCCCCGCGCGCCCGGGATCGTCAGGTCGGTGTTCGACGCGAACCAGGGCACCCCGCGCGAGACGGCGTAACAGGCCTCCGCGAACCGCCCCCACGGCAGCTCGGGCCCGCCATACCCCTGCACGACCGCCGCGGGGTCGTCGTCCGCCGACTCGACCGGCTCAAGGCCGCGCTCCCGCAGCGCCACCCGCAGCCCCTCCCCGCCGATCACCAGCACGCGGGCGCCCTCCGGCACCTGCTCACTGATCAGCCGCGCGACCGCCTGCGCCGAGGTGATCACGTCGTCCGCGCCCGTGGGTATCCCGAGCGCGGTCAGATGCGCGCCCACGACGTCCGGAGTCCGCAGGGCGTTGTTCGTGACGTAGGCGAGATGCATCCCGCCCGCCCGGGCCTCGGCCAGCGACTCGACGGCATGCACGATCGCATTGCCGCCCGCGTACACCACACCGTCGAGGTCGAGCAGCGCCGTGTCGTACGCCTCGCTGAGGGCCTGGCCACTGCCCTCGGGCCTCGTCCTGACGCTCTGGCTCATTCCGCATCGCTCCTCGTTCGACGGCTTTCCCCCGATCATCCCCCATGCCACCGACACCCGTACGATGCCGGGATGAACACAGCAGGTCACCCGGAAGCAATGGAGCGCCGAGGCCTCGAACTCACCCCGTTCCGAGGCCTTCGTTACGACCCCGACCGGGTCGGCAGCCTGGCCGCGGTGACTTCACCGCCGTACGACGTCGTGGTCCGCCCCGACGGCCTGCTCCATCTTGAGTCGGCCGACCCGCACAACATCGTCCGCCTGATCCTCCCCCAGGCCGGCACCCCCAGCGCCCGCAACGAACAGGCGGCGCGGACCCTGCACCGCTGGCTGTCCGACGGCGTGCTGGCCGCCGACCCCGAGCCCGGCTTCTACGTCTACGAACAGCATGACGGCGACGGCATGCTACAGCGCGGGATCATCGGCGCCCTGCGCGTGACGGAGCCGTCGGAGGGCCTGGTCCTGCCGCACGAGGACGTCATGCCGCATGTGGTCGCCGACCGGGCGGCCCTGATGCGCGCCACGTCCGCGAACCTCGAACCCCTGCTCCTGACCTACCGAGGCAACGGCACGGCGGCCGACACGACCGCCGTCATCGAGCGCACGGTCGAAAGCCCACCGCTGCTGTCGACCACCACGGAGGACGGCTTCAGCCACCGCCTCTGGTCGATCACCGACCCCGCCGACCTCGCCGGCATCCGGTCCGACCTAACCCGCCACCAGGCCCTGATCGCCGACGGCCACCACCGCTGGGCGACGTACCGCCGTCTACGCGCGGAGCACTCCTCGCCCAGCCCCTGGGACTACGGCCTGGTCCTCCTGGTCGACACCGCCCGCTACCCCCTGCGCGTCCGCGCCATCCACCGCCTCCTGCACGGCCTGTCCGTGCCGGACGCCCTGGCGGCCCTAGACGGCCTGTTCCGCGTCCGCCGCCTCGAAGTCCCGCTGTCCGAGGCCCTGGAGGCGCTGGCCGACGCCGCGTGCGCGAGCAACTCCTACCTCCTCGCCGGAGACGGCGCCTTCCACCTCGTCGACCAACCGGACGCGGCCCTCCTCGCCCGCACGGTGCCCGCCGACCGCCCCGCCGCCTGGCGCACCCTGGACGCGACCGTCCTGCACGCCACGCTCCTCGCCCACGTCTGGCACATCCCCGAGGACGACCCCACCCGCATCGCCTACATCCACGACACCGCCGCCACCGTCACCAAGGCGGAACGCGACGGCGGTACGGCCGTCCTGATGCACCCCGTCCGCGAGGACGTCGTACGCGACCTGGCCCGCCAGGGCGTCACGATGCCACGTAAGTCGACGTCGTTCGGCCCGAAGCCGGCCTCGGGCCTGGTCCTGCGCGCACTGGACCTCTAGAAACGGTCCTTTGGTACGCCGAAGGGGCGGGCCCCGACCGGGATCCCGCCCCCTCACCTCATACGTGACTCACGTTGAGCAGCTCACTCCTTGTCGCCCTCATCGGGCTGCCCCTGAGCCTGCCCCTCGCTACCGCCGTCCTCGTCCTCGTCCTCGTTGAAGGCATCGACGAACTCGACACCGTCCATCTCGGCAAGCCGGTCGGAGGCGTCCGTGCTGCCGTCCTTGTCGGCCTCGACAGCCTTCGCGAACCACTCCCGCGCCTCACCCTGCCGCCCTGCGGCAAGCAGCGCGTCGGCATACGCGTACCGCAGCCGCGCGGTCCACGGCTGTACGGCGTTGGAGGCCAGCTCGGGGCTCTGCAGCGTCACGATGGCCGCGTCCAGCTGGCCCATGTCACGCCGGGCGCCGGCCGCGACGAGCCGCATCTCGACCTGCCCGGCCTTGTCCAGCTTGTGCACGTCGGGCGCCCCGGCCATGTCCAGCGCCTTCTCCGGCCGCCCGAGCCCACGCTCGCAGTCGGCCATGACGGGCCACAGATCGGTGTTCCCGGTCATCCGCCGAGCAGCCCGGAACTCGGCGAGAGCCTCGGCGTACTTCTGATTCGCGTACGCCGCGAACCCGGCCGCCTCGCGTACGGCAGCGACACGCGAAGCCAGCCGCAACGCCACCTTGGAGTAGCCGTAAGCCCCCTCGGGGTCCTCGTCGATGAGCCGCGCGACCATCACCAGGTTCTTGGCGACGTCCTCCGCGAGCCCCTTGGGCAGGCTCTGGAGCTCCTGCCGTACGTCCTTGTCGATCTCCTCGCCCGTGACGTCCTCGGGGATCGGCAGCCGCTTGATCGGCTCACGGTCCCGATCCCGCTCATCACGGAACCGGCCGCCACCACGCCGGTCGTCCCGACGGTCGTCACGCCCACGGAACCCTCCGGGACGCCCACCTCGATCGTCACGACGGGGCGCCCGGCCACCGCGGTCGTCCCGCCCCCGGAACCCACCGCGCTCACCCCGGCTGTCATCACGCCGGAAGCCACCACGGTCGCCGTCGCGTCGGTCATCACGCCGGTCGTCGCGACGGTCATCACGCCGCTCGTCCCGACGGAACCCACGGTCCCGGTCACCACGGTCACCCCGGTCGTCCCGACGGAACCCACGGTCCCGATCGCCACGGTCACCCCGGTCATCACGCCGGAAGCCACGATCCCGGTCCCGATCGTCACGCCGGAAGCCACCACGATCGCCGTCACGCCGGTCATCACGGCGGTCGTCACGGCGGTCGTCGCGGCGGTCATCACGGCGGTCATCACGGCGGTCGTCACGGCGGAAGCCGCGGTCCCGGTCATCGCCCCGACGGTCGTCGCGCCGGTCGTCACGGCGACCGTAGCCACCGCGCTGGTCATCACGCCGGAACCCACCACGGTCGTCGTCCCGACGCTCTCCGCGGTCGTCACGACGGTACGCGGGACGGTCGCCGTCCCTGCGGAACCCACGCTCGCGATCCCGATCGTCCCGACGTGGCCCACCGAACCGATCGTCCCGACGGACCCCAGGCCGAGACCCCCGGTCACCATCGCGGCGGTCATCGCGGCGGTCGTCTCGCCGGTCGTCGCGACGGTCATCGCGCCGGCCGCCGTAGCCACCACGGCTGTCGTCGCGACGGTAACGACCGCGGTCACCACGGTCGTTGTCACGACGATCGTTGTCGCGGCGGTCGTTGTCACGACGGAAGCCACCGCGATCCCCACCGCGATCTCCACCACGGTCCCCGCCGCGGTATCCGCCTCGATCGCCCCGGTCATTGCGGTCACCACTGTCCCGTCGCCGCTGGTCGCGCTCCGGTCGGTCGTCGGGAGAGTTGGTGGACATCGGTGACTCCTGTCTTCGGTACCGCAAGCATTGTAAAAACAAAAGGACCCCTGGTCCCAGCTGAACGCTGGGACCAGGGGTCCTCCAAAGATTGTTCGGCGGTGTCCTACTCTCCCACAGGGTCCCCCCTGCAGTACCATCGGCGC
>NZ_JBHYJA010000017.1:195694-209600 GCF_042740355.1 Streptomyces sp. NPDC059010 | reverse complement strand
GGCTCCGGTCGCCCCCGCCGCCCCGGCTCCCGCGCCGGCCGCTCCGGCCCCGGTCACCCCGGCTCCGGCCGCTCCGGCCGCCGCGCAGCCGACCGACGAGGGCGCCTACGTCACCCCGCTGGTGCGCAAGCTCGCCGCCGAGAACGGCGTCGACCTGGCCTCCGTCAAGGGCACCGGCGTCGGCGGCCGTATCCGCAAGCAGGACGTCATCGCCGCCGCCGAGGCCGCGAAGGCCGCCGCCGCTGCTCCGGCTCCGGCCGCTGCCGCCGCTCCGGCGGCCGCCGCGAAGAAGGCCCCGGCGCTGGAGGTCTCCCCCCTCCGTGGCCAGACCGTCAAGATGCCGCGCATCCGCAAGGTCATCGGCGACAACATGGTCAAGGCGCTGCACGAGCAGGCCCAGCTGTCCTCGGTGGTCGAGGTCGATGTGACCCGCCTGATGCGCCTGCGCGGCCAGGCCAAGGACTCCTTCGCCGCCCGCGAGGGCGTCAAGCTCTCCCCGATGCCGTTCTTCGTGAAGGCGGCGGCCCAGGCGCTGAAGGCCCACCCGGTCATCAACGCCAAGATCAACGAGGCCGAGGGCACGATCACCTACTTCGACACCGAGAACGTCGGTATCGCGGTGGACTCGGAGAAGGGCCTGATGACCCCGGTCATCAAGGGTGCGGGCGACCTGAACATCGCCGGTATCGCCAAGGCCACGGCCGACCTGGCCGGCAAGGTCCGCGCCAACAAGATCACGCCCGACGAGCTGTCCGGCGCGACCTTCACCATCTCCAACACCGGTTCGCGCGGTGCGCTCTTCGACACGATCATCGTGCCGCCGGGCCAGGTCGCGATCCTCGGCATCGGCGCCACGGTCAAGCGCCCGGCCGTCATCGAGACGGAGGAGGGCACGGTCATCGGCGTCCGCGACATGACCTACCTGACCCTCTCCTACGACCACCGCCTGGTCGACGGCGCCGACGCGGCCCGTTACCTGACGGCCGTCAAGGCCATCCTGGAGGCGGGCGAGTTCGAGGTCGAGCTCGGCCTCTGATCTCCCTGATCAGCCAGTACGGCGCCCCGCTTGGAACTTCTCCGGGCGGGGCGCCGCTTTCTTTGCGGCGAAGGGCACCTGCATCGCCCCAAGGGGCGCGGGGAACTGCTCGACCAGCCACAACCAGCCCGCACCCGCCCGACAACAGACCGGACCGAGCTCTCAGGCGCAACGCCCCTCACACCGTGTAAGTCTCGTCTCACCTGCACCAAGACGCCCCTGTCGGCCCTCCCGGCGGAGCGCACCGGCCGTATTGTCTAAACGTCAACGCGCCCTAAGGAGCCCTCATGACCGCCCCCGTCATCCACTCGCTGCGCGAACAGATCCGCGAGCACATCCTGGAGGGGATCATCAGCGGTCGCTGGCAGCCGGGCGAGCGCATCGTGGAGCGCCGTATCGCCACGGAGCTGGAGGTCAGCCAGACCCCCGTACGCGAGGCGCTGCGCGAGCTGGAGTCCCTGCGCCTGATCGAGTCCGCGCCCAACAAGGGCGTACGCGTACGGAACCTGACGGCCGCCGACCTGGAGGAGAGCTACCCGGTCCGGGCCGGCCTGGAGGCCATCGCCGCGGAACTCGCCGCCGACCGCCTCGCAGAGGACTGCTCCGCCCTGGAGCCCCACGTCACCGCCCTGTACGACGCCGACCGCAACGCCGACGGCACGGGCCAGGTGCGGCACACCGTCGGCTTCCACCGCGAACTGGTGCGGGCCGCCGGCAACTCCGTGCTGCTGCACACCTGGGAGGGCCTCGGCATCGAGGTCTTCACGGCCCTGTCGATCCGTTGGCTGGGCACCGTTCAGCAGTCGTACGCGGAGGAGCACGAGGAGCTGGTCCAGGCGTTCCGCAGGCGGGACCCGAGGATCGCGGAACTGGTGAAGGCGCACGTGCTGGGCTGCGCCCCGCGGGCCTGATACACCCGAGCATCCCCGCGCTCACCTGCGGAAATCCCTCGAAAACGCGGCACCCGGTGCCACCCCCAAAGGCACCGCATGCCGACTTTCTCGTAATCGAGAAGTTTTGCCCCTGAACCCTTTGATCGATCATCGATCAGCGGGTTATTGTCGCCGACGGGCCACGCGGCAGCAGCCGCATGGTGTCACCGCACCGAGGCCCTCCGCCCTGTCCTGCCAAAGACAAAGGGCACCCCCGAACCCTTACCGATGAGGGAACCCCCTTCGACTGAGGAAGGCGGCGACATGACCGACCCCAACGCCATCCAGCCGAGCGCGCTCGACCAGCTCCCCGACCGTGATCCGGAGGAGACCGCCGAATGGCAGGCCTCACTGGACGCGGTCGCCAAGGCGGCCGGTCCGCACCGCGCCGCTTACCTGATGCGCCGCACGCTGGAGCGGGCCGAGGGCACGGGCATCGCGCTGCCCAAGCTCCTTGAGACCGACTACGTCAACACCATCCCGACCTCCGCCGAGCCGTCCGCGCCCGGTGACGAGGCGATGGAGTCCCGTATCACCGCGTGGAACCGCTGGAACGCGGCCGCGATGGTGACCCGGGGCAGCAAACACGGCGTCGGCGGCCACATCGCCACCTTCGCCTCCGCGGCCTGGCTCTACGAGACCGGCTTCAACCACTTCTTCCAGGGCAAGGAGGCCGACGGCTCGGGCGACCAGCTCTACATCCAGGGCCACGCCTCCCCCGGCATCTACGCCCGCGCCTTCCTCGACGGCCGGCTCAGCGAGGACCACCTCGACAACTTCCGTCAGGAGTCCGGCGGCAACGGCCTGCCGTCCTACCCGCACCCGCGCCGTCTGCCCTGGCTGTGGGAGTTCCCGACGGTGTCCATGGGCCTCGGCCCGCTGTCGGCGATCTACCAGGCCCGCTTCAACCGCTATCTGACGGCGCGCGGCATCAAGGACGTCTCGAACTCCCACGTCTGGGCGTTCCTCGGCGACGGCGAGATGGACGAGCCGGAGTCCACGGCGGCACTCGCCCTGGCCTCCCGCGAGGGCCTGGACAACCTGACCTTCGTCATCAACTGCAACCTGCAGCGCCTCGACGGCCCGGTCCGCGCCAACTTCAAGATCGTGCAGGAGCTGGAGGCCCAGTTCCGCGGCGCCGGCTGGAACGTCGTCAAGACCCTCTGGGGTACGGCCTGGGACGAGCTGTTCCAGCTCGACACCACGGGCGCGCTCGTACGCCGCCTGCGCGAGGTACCCGACGCCCAGGTGCAGACGTACCAGACGCGCGACGCCGCCTACATCCGCCAGGACTTCTTCGGCAAGGACCCGGCGCTCGTCGAGATGGCGAAGCTGCTGAGCGACGACAAGATCCTGGAGTGCTTCCACCTCTCCCGCGGTGGTCACGAGGCGCGCAAGGTGTACGCCGCCTACAAGGCCGCCGTCGAGTTCAAGGGCGCGCCGACCGTGATCCTGGCCCAGACGGTCAAGGGCTTCACCCTCGGCGAGGGCTTCGCGTCGAAGAACGCCAACCACCAGATGAAGAAGCTGACGGTGGACGAGTTCAAGGCGATGCGCGACCTGCTGGAGCTGCCGATCTCCGACAGCCAGTTCGTCGACGGGGTCGTCCCCTACGGCCACCCCGGCGCCGACTCCCCCGAGGTCCGCTACCTCCAGGAGCGCCGCGCGGCCCTCGGCGGCCCGGCCCCGGCCCGCCGTGTGCACCCGGTGGCCCCGCTGCCGGCCCCGGCCGAGAAGGCGTTCGCGTCCTTCGACAAGGGCTCCGGCTCCCAGAACGTGGCCACGACCATGGCGTTCGTCCGCCTGATCAAGGACCTGGTCCGTGACAAGGAGTCGGGCAAGCGCTGGGTGCCGATCGTCCCGGACGAGGCGCGCACCTTCGGTATGGAGTCGCTCTTCCCGTCCCTCGGGATCTACTCCCCCAAGGGCCAGACGTACGAGCCGGTCGACCGCGACCAGCTGATGTACTACAAGGAGGCCAAGAACGGCCAGATCCTCAACGAGGGGATCACCGAGGCCGGTTCGATGGCCGACTTCATCGCCGCGTCCACCGCGTACTCCACGCACGGCGAAGCGATGATCCCGTTCTACATCTTCTACTCGATGTTCGGCTGGCAGCGCACGGCCGACCAGATGTGGCAGCTCGGCGACCAGCTCGGCCGCGGCTTCCTGATCGGCGCCACGGCGGGCCGTACGACGCTGACGGGCGAGGGCCTGCAGCACGCCGACGGTCACTCGCCGGTGATCGCGGCGACGAACCCGGCGGCGCTGACGTACGACCCGGCGTTCGCCTACGAGGTCGCGGCGATCGTCAAGGACGGCCTGCGCCGCATGTACGGCGAGGCGGCCCCGGGCGAGGACCCGAACGTCTTCTACTACCTCACCGTCTACAACGAGCCGCTCCCGCAGCCCGCCAAGCCGTCCGGCCCCGGCATCGACCAGGGCATCGTCAAGGGCCTGTACCGCTTCAACACGGCGGAGTCGGCGGGCGTGACCGTGGCGGCGGCCAACGCCCCGCGCATCCAGCTGCTCGGCTCCGGCACGGCGATCCACTGGACGCTTGAGGCGCAGAAGCTGCTCGCCGAGGAGTGGGGCGTCGCGGCCGACGTCTGGTCGGCGACATCCTGGACGGAGCTGCGCCGGGACGCCCTGGAGGCGGACGCGGCACTGCTGCGGGGCGAGGAGCGCCTCCCGTACGTCCGTCAGGCGCTGCAGGGCGCGGAGGGCCCGGTGCTCGCCGTCTCCGACTACATGCGCCAGGTCCCGGACCAGATCGCGCAGTGGGTCGAGCAGGACTACTCCTCCCTCGGTGCCGACGGCTTCGGTCTGTCGGACACCCGCGAGGCCGCCCGCCGTCACTTCGGCATCGACGCCCCGTCGATCGTCGTCGCGGCCCTGGCCCAGCTCGCGAAGCGGGGCGAGGTCAAGGCGACGGCGGTGAAGGAAGCCCGGGAGAAGTACGGGCTGTAACGGCTGACGCTCGGTGAAGGGGTACGGCGACCGCCGTACCCCTTCGTTGTCGGTGGGCCCCGGCATGATGGCCGTATGCGTGCCGCCCGCCTGATCAAGATGGTGCTGTTGCTCCAGTCCCGGCCCTCCATGACCGCCGCCGAGCTGGCGAGCGAGCTGGAGGTGTCGGAGAGAACGGTGACCCGGGACGCGCAGGCGCTGTCGGAGGCCGGGGTCCCGGTGTACGCCGATCGCGGCCGGGCCGGGGGGTACCGGCTCATCGGCGGGTACCGGACGCGGCTGACCGGGCTCGGGCGGAGCGAGGCCGAGGCGCTGTTCCTGAGCGGTGTTCCGGGGGCGCTGCGGGAGATGGGGCTGGAGGACGCCGCCTCCGCCGCCCGGCTGAAGGTGTCGGCGGCCCTGATGCCCTCGGTGCGTGACGCGTCCCGTACGGCTGCCCAGCGGTTCCATCTCGACGCGCCGAACTGGTTCAAGGAGCCGAAGACCCCCGAGCTGCTGCCCGCCGTCGCGGACGCGGTGTGGGACGACCGGCGGATCGTCGCCCGCTACCGGCGTGGGGAGGGGGAGCAGCAGCGGGATGTGGTGCGGGAGTTGGAGCCGTACGGGCTCGTGCTGAAGGCGGGGGTCTGGTATTTGTGCGCCCGCGTGGCGGGACAAGGGGCGGACCGGGGCCACGGGGGACACAGCGATCACGGGGGCCACGGGGGACACAGGGTGTACCGGATCGACCGGTTCACCGCCGTCGAGCCCGGTGAGGAGCGGTTCGAGCGGGACGAGGAGTTCGATCTGCCCGCCTTCTGGGACGAGCGGGCCGAGCAGTTCGCGCGGTCCATCCTGCGGGACGAGGTGGTGGTGCGGGTGTCCCCGGGCGGGGTGCGCCGGTTGCCGTACGCCGTCGATCCGCAGTCCGCGCGGGAGGCACTGGAGACGGCCGGTGCCCCCGACGGGGACGGGTGGGTGACGCTGACGCTCCCCGTGGAGTCCGAGGAGGTCGCCCACACCCAGCTCGCCTCGCTCGGGCCGGAGGTGGAGGTGCTGGCACCTCAGTCGCTGAGGGCCCGTTTCGCGAGCGATGCGATACGGCTGGCGGGGCTGTACGGCTCGTGACGCGCAGGCATATGCCGCCGGGCCCGGCCCTGGAGTCCAGTCGCCCGCTCATGGGCCTACCCCCTATAACAATCCGCCGCACTCCACGTGCGCCCCACCCGTCCAGGGCCGATGCTTGACCCGTGATGGACGAGACGGAGTTCTGGGAGATGATCGACGGAACGCGGGAGGCCGCCGAGGGTGACGCCGAGGAGCAGGCCGACCTGCTGGTGGACCGGCTCCTGACGCTGGACCCGGAGATGATCCTGGACTTCGCCCGTCACTTCGAGGCCCGCTACAACCGCGCGTACACCTGGGACCTCTGGGCGGCCGCCTGGGTCCTGCTCGACGGGGCCAGCGACGACGCGTTCGACTTCTTCCGGTGCTGGCTGATCGGCCAGGGCCGCGAGGTCTACGAGGGCGGGGTGCACGACCCCGACTCGCTCGCCGACCTGCTGGACGACTTCGACGAGGAGTTCGACGGCGACGGCGAGGAACTGGGCTACGCGGCCGACGAGGCGTACGAACAGCTCACCGGCACCGTCGCCCCCGATCTCGGCATCCCGCCCGCGCCCCCGGAACCGGCGGGCAGGCCGGTCGACTTCGAGAACGCACAGGCGTTGGCGGAGCGGTTGCCCAGGTTGTGGGAGCGGTTCAAGGACTGAGCCTCGGTAACGAACCGGCCATGCGGGACCTCAGGCCACGGCCCGCCTGCGACCGGCGTTGGGCTCCGACGGGATGTACGCCTGCGTCTGTTCGGCCTTCACCGCGTGGTACATCGGGGCCTTGTTGGCCTGGTCGAGCGCGGACGCCGTGACGGCCGCCGGTCCCAGGACGACGGTCGCGACCGCGCAGACCACGGTCCAGACGCGCTTGCCGCCGTTGCCGCCCTTGTGGTTGCCGCTGCTCATGATCCCCACCTCCGGTCAGTGCGTGTGCATGACGACAGGAACGATAGGAAGGCTGTCTCGGGGTGGTCCTTGAGCCGCCTAGGAGAAACCTGTGAGGGCGCGCATGCGCGGAGTTCGGGTGCCCGTGGGCGGCCGTTCACCCGTGGGCTCTTGACCGGTTCGGTGATCTCCGGCTTAGTGTGGCCGCCCCGACCAGGAGCACCCAGCCCATGACCAGCCTGTTCGTGCGGGAGATACCGCGCGCGGAACACCTCGCCCATCTGCGGCTGAATCCCGACGCGAGCCATCTGCAGATCCCCGAGTGGGGCGATGTGAAGCCCGACTGGCTGCCGGAGAGCGTCGGCTGGTTCGACGGCGAGACGATGATCGCGACGGCGCTGGTCCTCTACCGCCCGCTGCCCGGGACCAGGCGCTATCTCGCCTACCTCCCCGACGGGCCCTGGATCGACTGGCGTGCGCCGCGGCTGGAGCGGTGGCTGGACCCGCTCGTCGCCCACCTGAAGCGGATCGGGGCGTTCTCGGTCCGGATCGGCCCGCCGCTGGTCGTACGGCACTGGGACGCGGCCACCGTGGCGGCGGGGATCGACGACCCCGAGGTACGTCATCTGCACGATCTGCCGCCGGCCGGCATCGACGGGTACGCGCTCGATGTCGCGGAGCGGCTGCGGCGGCTCGGCTGGCGGCAGTGCGACGAGGACGACGGCAGCGGATTCGGCCTCGGCCAGCCGCGCTACGGCTGTGAGATCCCGCTGGCGGGGCGCTCGATGGACGATCTGCGCGGCGCGCTCGCCCCGCACTGGGAACAGTCGCTGCGTACGGCCGAGGCGGCGGGCGTCCGCGTCGCCTGGGGCTCGGCCGCCGACCTGCCCGAGTTCCACCGCCTCTACACCGCGACCGCCGCCCACGACGGCTTCAAGGCCCGCCCACTGGACTACTTCCGGCGCATGTGGCAGGCCCTGAACGCCGAGGACGACGACCGGCTGCGGCTCTATGTCGCCGAGTACGACGGCGAGGTGCTCTCGGCCGCCCTCATGATCAACGTCGGCTCCCGGGTCTGGCACTCCTACGCCGCGTCCGGCCGCCGGGGGCGTCAACTGCGGCCCAGCAGCGCCCTGTTGTGGCGGATGCTGTGCGATGCGCGGGCGTCGGGCGCCGAGACATACGACCTGCGCTCCATCACCCCCTCCCTCGCCGAGGACCGCCTGCTCGGCCGGCTCCGCTTCAAGACGGGGACGGGCGGCCGGGCGGTGGAGTACCTCGGGGAGTGGGAACTGCCGGTGGGGAGCCAGGGCAAGGTGCTGCAGCGGGCGTTGGGGGTCTATCTGGGGCGGAGGTGAGGGGCGTGGCGGGGCATGGGGGCCTGGCGAGGCCGTGTGTGGGGGGACGGGGCCGTGCCCTGGCGTCGCGCACGGAGGGCTTATGAGGCCCGGCCCTGCAGCCGTGCCGCGAGCTGCCGGATCTCGGGGAGCCGGGCGGTGAGGGCGGCGCCGGGGCAGCTGGTCATGTAGCCGGTGTTGTGGCCGGCCAGGGCCGGGAGCGTGGCGCTGGTGCCGGAGGCGTAGCGGCTGAGGCTGTTGCTGGAGGTCAGGCGGACCCTGGCGCGCGGGTCGGTGTCGGAGAGCCCCAGCTTCCAGGCGGCCAGCGCGGCGATCGCCTCGGTCATCGCCTTCGGCACGTCGGCACCGGCCGTGAAGGTGCCGAGGGCGGCGATGCCGGTGGTGCGGTGGTTGAAGCCCTGAGTATGGGCGCCGGTGACGGGACGGTCGATGCCGCCCGCACGGCCCTCGTAGATGGTGCCGCAGCGGTCGACGAGGAAGTTGTAGCCGATGTCGTCCCAGTCGCGCGAGCCGGTCTGACCTGCGTACAGGTAGCGGATGATGCGGGGTGCGTCGGCGCAGTCGTACCCGTTGGGCGAGTCGGTGTGATGGATGAAGACGGCGACGACCCTGTCGTCGTAGCGCGGCGGCGGCTGGGCATGCCGGGTGTCGTCATCCAGCCAGGCCGCGCGCGGCACGATCTCCGGGCGGGGCGCCTGGTAGGAGGTCACGGACCGCGCCGCGACCTCCCGCCCGGCCGCCGCGACCGTACGGTCGACTCCGCTCGCGCACAACACCAACGCGAGGACGGCGGCGAGCCCGGGGAGACAGGCGAACAGCACGAGGAGGGCGGCGGGGATGGGACGGCCGGCAGGGGGCCGGGGGCGGCGGGGGCGTCTGGTGGTGCGATGCCGCGAGCCGGAACGGAGACGCCGGCCGGTACGGGACTGCCCGAGGCCCCGCGACCCCGGCGCCTCCGCATCACGCCGCGCCCGCCCGGCCCCCGCCTCGTGCGCCGCCTCCTGCGCAGCCCAAGGTATTCGTACGGCACGTGGTCTTCGGCGCCCCCGTGTCCGGAAGACCCGCCGGGTGACCCGTCGGAAGACACGCATGGTCCTACTGTCCGACGGATCTGCTCCGCCCGCGATGTGTGGTGTGCCACCCGATGGAACCATCGTCCCGGTCCAGGGCGTTTCTCCAGGTGCACGCAGCGTGGCCGGTTCCTGGCGGCACACGCGTGTGTGTGCTGATCAACAGGCGCCTCCCGCGCGTACTAAGGGGTCCGAGAGAAAGGCGGCTCCGTGGACCTGCTCGACATCCTGCTGTTGCTGGTGATCCTGGCCTACGCGGCATCCGGCTACCGTCGCGGACTGGTCGCCGGCTGCGTCTCGCTCGCCGGTTTCGTGGGCGGCGCGGTGATCGGCGTATGGATCCTGCCGTGGATGATGGACCTGGTCACGCCGGGTACGACCCAGGCGACCGTGACCGCGGTGCTCACGGTGCTGGTCCCGGCGGTGGCGGTGCACGAGCTGGCGGGGCGGCTGGCGCTGCGGCTGCGCAGGGAGCTGGACCGGGGCCCGCTCAGGGTGGCCGACGGCGTCGGCGGGGCCGTGGCCAACTCGGTGGCCGTACTGATCGTCTCCTGGGTCGCGGCCAGCGTCCTCGCCGCGTCCTCCTCACCGCTGCTCACCTCGGCCATCCGGGACTCCCGCCTGCTGGGCACCGTCCAGGGCGCCATGCCGGACACGACCCCCGCCTGGTTCTCGCGGGCCACCTCCGCGCTCACCGAGGCCGGCTTCCCGCAGGTCTTCAACCCGTTCGAGAACGAGTCGACGGCCGAGGTCGCCAAGCCCACCGGCGACAGCGTCACGGCCGCCGCGACGAACGCCGCCAAGCGCAGCACCGTCAAGATCGAGGGCACCGCGGGCAACCAGGGCCGCGAGGGCAGCGGCTTCGTCTACGCCCCGCGGCATGTGATGACCAACGCCCATGTGGTGGCCGGTATCGACGAGCCCAGCGTCCGGATCGGCGGCGTCGGGCGGTCGTACGAGTCCCGGGTGGTGCTCTTCGACCCGCAACGGGACGTCGCCGTGCTGTACGTCCCCGAACTGCGCGCCCCCGTGCTGCGGTTCGACGACGCCGCCACCCGCGGCGACTCGGCGGTCGTGGCGGGCTATCCCGAGGACGGCGACCTGAACCTCCAGGCGGCGACCGTCGCCAACCGCGTGCGGGCCACCGGGCAGAACATCTACAACGACCGGACCGTCACCCGCGAGATCTACTCGATCCGCTCCACCGTCCGCCCCGGCAACTCCGGTGGCCCGCTGCTGACCACCGGCGGCAAGGTGTTCGGCGTCGTCTTCGCCCGCTCCACCTCCGACGACGAGACCGGCTATGTCCTGACGGCCGCCGAGGTGGCCGCCGACGCGAAGCGCGCGGCGAGCGCGACCGCGCCCGTGGACACGGGGGATCTCGTCACGTCCTGACCTCGCCTCCCGGGGCGAGCGGTCAGAGCCGGCGCCCCATGATCACGTCGTCCACGTACGCCCCGTCCAGGAAGAACTCCTCCGGCAGCACCCCCTCCACCACGAACCCCTCCGCCTCGTACAGCTTGCGGGCCGGCGTGTTGTGCCCGAGGACACGCAGCGTGAGTCGGCGTGCGCCCCTGCGCCGGGACTCCGCCACGGCCGCCCGGATCAGCGCCCGCCCGACGCCATGCCCCCGCGCCTCGTCGGCGACGGCGAGCCCCTGGATCTGCCGCACATGCGTGTTGCAGGCGAGCGGGGTCGGAAAGCCCAGCCGGACATAGCCGACGATGCGGCGGTCCAGTTCGGCGACCAGATGGTCGCCGGGGGCGTGCCGCTCGTCGAAGAACGGCGGATAGGGCGGCCGCGGCTGCGGATGGACCGCGTGCAGCGGTGACCACGTGCGACGGTCGAGGAGGGACAGCTCCTCCTCGTCGTCCGGCAGGGCGATACGTATGTTCGGCGACTGGTGAGGCTGCGGCATGAGCGCCACCCTAAGACCCGGTAGCCGTATCCCGAATCCGGGTTTTATGTGGTCAGAGGCAGGATGGGATTATGGAACATTCAAGGATCGCCGTGGCCGGCTCCTCAGGCCTCATCGGCAGCGCCCTCGTGCGCTCCCTGACCGCCGACGGGCACGAGGTCGTACGGCTCGTACGCCGCCCGCCCAGGTCGAAGGACGAGGTGCGGTGGGACCCGGAGGGCAAATCGGTGGACGCGGCCGGGCTCGCCGGATGCGACGCCGTCGTCAACCTCGCCGGGGCGAACGTGGGTTCGCGGCGCTGGACGGAGGCGTACAAGGCGAAACTCCGGAGCGGCCGGGTGCTGGGTACGGCGGCCCTGGCGGAGGCGATCGCGGCGCTGAAGCCGGAGAAACGCCCGCGGGTCTTCGTCAACGGCAGCGCGATCGGCTACTACGGCGAGACCGGCGAGCGGGCCGTCGACGAGAGCTCCCCGGCCGGGCAGGGCTTCCTGCCCTCGCTGGTCGTCGACTGGGAGGGCGCGGCGGCCCCGGCCCAGGAGGCGGGCGTGCGGACGGTGTTCCCGCGCACGGGGCTGGTGGTGGCCCGTGACGGCGGTGCCTGGGGTCGGCTGTTCCCGCTGTTCAAGGCGGGGCTCGGCGGCCGGATGGGGAACGGGCGGCAGTACTGGTCGTTCGTCTCGCTGCACGACGAGGTGGCCGCGATCCGGCATCTGATCGACACCGACGCTCTGACGGGGCCGTTCAACGTGACCGCGCCGCAGCCGCTGACGAACCGTGAGATCACCGAGGCCATGGGACGCGTGCTGCACCGGCCGACGCTCTTCACCGTCCCCGCGCCCGTCCTGCGGACCGTGCTCGGTGAGATGGCCGGCGATGTCCTGGGCAGCCAACGGGTGCTGCCGAAGCGGCTGCTGGAGTCCGGCTTCACCTTCGCTTTCCCGGAAATCGAGGGGGCGGTCCGGGCAGCAGCCAGGTAAAGGACGGCCCGGGACGATGCAAAGACAGGCACGACACCAAGTCCGCATGCGACCACCGTGCGACCGTGCTCTGTCGATGCGCGACTGTTCCCGACCGATCACAGCCCTAACCTCGACCCGAACTCGGGTATCCCCGGAGCCTGTTGGGGGCATGACGTCTCCACCGGCCGCGCAACCTCAGGGAGGGGCACGTGCTTGAGCCCGCGTACCAGGCGGACGTCGTCATCGTGGGAGCCGGAGTCGCCGGGCTCTCCGCGGCGCATCGACTGACCAGCGCAGGAGTAACGACCGCGGTCCTGGAGGCCGCCCCTTACGCGGGCGGCCGAATGTCGACCGAGAAGATCGACGGGTTCCGGCTCGACCGGATCGGACAGCTGCTGTCCACCGCGTATCCCGAACTACGCCTGACACCGGGGCTCGACGCACTCCCGCTGCTCCCCTTCACGCCAGGCGTCCTGCTGCACAGCGACGGACGCCGCCACCGCGCGGGCGTTCTGACGGGCCCGATCGGCGCCAGGCGCGCGAGGGGCGCACTTCACGCAGTGCGCGCCCTGGCGAGCGCCCCTCGGTCGGCGTCCGCCCGGGGGGTCCCGAGTCAGACGTCCCTGCCGAGGGTGCGCGCGAGCGCCCCGCTGGGCACCGCCGTCGACCAGGCCCGGCTCGGCACCGCACTGGCCCGTCTGGCCTCCGCGCCCGTCGAACGCCTGCTGGCCCGCCCCGAGCTGCCGGCCGCCCAGGCCCTCGCCGAGCGGGGCATCCCCGCCCGCACGATCGACGGCTTTCTGCGCCCCCTGCTCGCCACGCTGCTCTGCGACCCGGAGCTGACGACGTCCAGCCGGTGCGCGGACCTCGCGCTGCGCGCCTTCGCGGGCGGACGGCTGTGCGTGCCCGAGGGCGGCGCCGAGGCACTGCCGGAGCTGCTGGCACGAGCACTGCCACCGGGCACCGTGCACACCGGCGTACGCGTCACGTCGATCTCCACGACCTCGGTGACCACCGCGGAACACGGCGAGATACGGTGCCGGGCCGTCCTCCTGGCGACGGACGCCCGTACCGCCGCCGAACTGCTGCCGGGCCTGCGCGTACCCGACTTCCACCCGGTGACGGTCGTCCACCACACGGCCGACGAACCGCCGACGACCGGCGCCTCGCTGCTGCTCGACGCCGACCGGGGCGGTCCGGTCGCGCACACCACGGTGATCAGCCAGGTCGACCCGAGCCGGGCGCCCGCGGGACGCCCCCTCATCTCCTCGACGGTCCTGGGCACACCGCCCCCCGACATCGACACGGCCGTACGGAGGCATCTGTCCCGCCTCTACGGCACGTCCACGACGCGCTGGGAGACGCTGGCCGTGCACCACACCCCCGAGGCCGTCCCCGCGATGCGCCCGCCCCACGACCTGCGCCGCCCGGTACGCCTCCTGGCCGGCCTGTACGTCTGCGGCGACCACCGCGACACCAGCACCCTCCAGGGCGCCCTCCACTCGGCCCACCGAGCCGCCTCGGCGATCCTGACGGACCTGGGAGCGGCGGGGTCGCTGCACCGGGCAGAACCAATGAGGGCGGCGGCATAGGAAGGCCGGGCGCCCCGCGCCCGGTCTCTTATAAACAACTCCCAGCCCACCAGACACCGATCGGTATGGGTTTGGGTTGGGGGGGGGTTAATAGG
>NZ_JBHYJA010000017.1:190529-195684 GCF_042740355.1 Streptomyces sp. NPDC059010 | reverse complement strand
TGGGGGGGGGGGGGGCGGTCCCCGGGTCCAACCACTGGCGGGGGGGGCCTTTGCTGGGCGGGCCCCCCCGCCCCCCTGGGGGGGCCCGGGGCTGTGTCTATATGCGGCTCCGCCGCGGGGCGCGACCAGCCACAACGAACCGGCACACGGCACACAACCGGTCGAAGTCACGGCGATGCCCCCAACTCCAACGCCCTACCCCAGCGCAGCGACCTTGTCCCGATACCCCCGAACCGGCGCCGCATCCCGATACGGCTCCAACCTCCGCTCGAAGTCCTTGACGTACTCGATCGCCCGCACAGAACGCATCTCCGCGGCCTGCCCGGCGGCCTCCGCACCGAGCGCACAGGCCTGATCGAGCTCACCGAGCCCCAGCCGGGCGGAGGCGAGCACCACCCGGCAGAACAACCGGCTACGGGCATACGCGGGCGCCCGCAGCTGCAGCGACCGCTCGGCATGCTGCGCCGCCGCCCGGAACTGCTGCAGATCCCGGTGGCAGTGCCCGAACTCGTCGGCGAGCTGCGCCTCGTCGAAGAACCGCGCCCAGTGCGGGACGTCGTCGACGGGCCGGGCCGCTTCGAGGGCGCGCTCGGCCCGCACCAGCGACGCCGTACAGGCGCGCACCTCACCGAGTACGCCGTGCCCGCGCGCCTCACACGCGTGCAGCAGGGCCTGCACGACCGGCGGCGCGCTGGTGCCGACACCCTGCTGGGCCACCCGCGCCAGCTGGACGGCCTCGCGGCCGTGCCCGAGGTAGACGGCCTGGCGGCTCATGGTGACGAGGACATAGGAGCCGTACGCCCGGTCCCCGGCCGCCTGTGCGAGCCGCAGCGACTGGACGAAGTACCGCTGGGCGAGCCCGTGCGCGGCGATGTCGAACGACGTCCAGCCCGCGAGCCTGGTCAGGTCGGCGGCGGCGGCGAACAGCTTGCGGCCGGTCTGCTCGCCGTAGGTGCCGCGCAGCATCGGCTCGCACTCGTGCTCCAGGTAGCGCACGAGGGCCTGCCGGGCGTGGCCGCCGCCGTACATGTCGTCGAGGGAGCGGAAGAGCTCGCCGACGGAGCGCAGCGCGGCGATGTCGCCGCCGGTGACCTTCTGGCCGGGTCCGCGCTCGCCCTGGCTGCGCTGGCGGGGTACGGCGGGCCGCCCCTGGGCGGGGATGCGGGCGAGCGGTTCGCCGCGGGCGACCTTCTCGTCGGCGCGGCCGATCAGCCAGTCCCGGCTGGGCACGACGAGCCCGGCCGGGGTGAAGGCGATCTTGCGCAGTTCGGCGTGGCTGCCGGAGTCCTTGCGCCACAGGCCGCTGACGATGTCGACGGCCTCCTCGGGGGTCGCGGCGAACTCCAGGCCCGCGTACACCGGTGCGCAGGCGTCGAGCCCGAGGTCCTGGGCCGACAGACGGCGGCCGAGGCGTCGGGTGAAGACCTCGGCGATGAGGGCGGGGGTGGTGCCGCGCGGCTGCTGTCCGCGCAGCCAGCGGGTGACCGATGTCTTGTCGTATCTGAGATCAAGCCCGTGTTCGAGGCCGAGCTGGTCCACCCGGCGGGCGAGACCCGCGTTGGAGAATCCCGCTTCTGCGATGAGCGCGGCGAGCTGTCGGTTGGGAGTGCGCTGCGCGGGTCGTTCCGTCATCTGCGGTGCGGTCTCCTGCCTTTCGGGCCTCGCAAAGCCATACGGCCATCGAGTGCCCGGATTGCCGGTGAGCAGCCCTTTTGGACTCTCGAACGGCGCGAATGTAGCGGAGAGTAAGCAGTCGATCGCACATTTCGCCGACTATTCATCCGATCGTGTGAGGATTGCCCTACTGAGCTGACGCGGGCCGACGGGCATCACCCGAACGAGCCGGTCGTACAGTGGCGTAGGCACACTTTGTGCCTTACGACTTTCCGGTCTTCCAGGGAGGCGCTTGCCGTGAGTGAGTTGCGGTTCGTCCGTATGGGATTCGGCGCGGACGCCGTCGAGTACCAGCAGGCGTGGGACGAGCAGCGCCGGGTGCACGCGGCGCGGTTCGAGGACGAGATCCCCGACACGGTCCTGCTGCTCGAACACCCTCCGGTGTATACGGCCGGCCGGCGCACGGCGGACGACGAGCGGCCCCTGGACGGCACGCCGGTCGTCGACGTGGACCGCGGCGGCAAGATCACCTGGCACGGCCCCGGCCAGCTGGTCGGTTACCCGATCCAGAAGCTGCCGCGCCCGGTGGACGTCGTGGCGCACGTACGACGGCTGGAGGAGGCCCTGATCCGCACCTGCGCGGAGTTCGGCCTGGAGACCAGCCGGGTCGAGGGCCGCAGCGGCGTATGGGTGCTCGGCGATCCGCTGGAGCAGCGCCGGGCCCTCGGCGGGCTCTCGCTGGACTTCGACCCCCGTCTCACCGACGAGGAGTTCGACCCGCGTCTGAACGGCCCCGAGTACGCCCCGTCCAACGCCGGCCAGCGGCGCGAGGACCGCAAGATCGCGGCGATCGGGATCCGGGTCGCCAAGGGCGTGACGATGCACGGCTTCGCGCTGAACGTGAACCCGGACAACAAGTGGTTCGACCGGATCATCCCGTGCGGCATCCGGGACGCGGGCGTCGCCTCGCTGGCCAACGAGCTCGGCCGTGACGTCACGATCGACGAGGTGCTGCCGGTCGTCGAGCGGCACCTGACGGACGTACTGGAGAACGCAGAGCCGAAGCCGCGGGAGATCGAGAAGGCGACCGCCTGAGGCCGGGAATCAGCCCTGCGGCCGCGGGGTTGGCCTGACGGCAGGGCTCAGTAAACACGGGCGTACGCTGGTGTATGCCGACGAATCGAAGACCATGCAAGCCAATCAGCAGGGAGCCGACGTGTCCGCAGTCTCACCGGACGGACGCAAGATGCTGCGCCTGGAGGTCCGCAACAGCCAGACCCCCATCGAGCGCAAGCCCGAGTGGATCAAGACCCGGGCGAAAATGGGTCCCGAGTACACCAAGATGCAGAACCTCGTGAAGAGCGAGGGCCTGCACACGGTCTGCCAGGAAGCCGGCTGCCCCAACATCTACGAGTGCTGGGAGGACCGCGAGGCGACCTTCCTCATCGGCGGCGACCAGTGCACCCGGCGCTGCGACTTCTGCCAGATCGACACCGGCAAGCCCGAGGCGCTCGACCGTGACGAGCCGCGCCGCGTCGGCGAGTCCGTGGTCACCATGGACCTGAACTACGCCACCATCACCGGCGTCGCCCGCGACGACCTCCCGGACGGCGGCGCCTGGCTGTACGCCGAGACGGTCCGCCAGATCCACCAGCAGACGGCGGAGCGCGAGGCCGGCCGCACCAAGGTCGAGCTGCTCGCCCCGGACTTCAACGCCGTACCGGAGCTGCTGGCCGAGGTCTTCGCCTCCCGCCCCGAGGTCTTCGCGCACAACGTCGAGACGGTCCCGCGGATCTTCAAGCGCATCCGCCCGGGCTTCCGCTACGAGCGCTCCCTGAAGGTCATCACCGAGGCCCGCGACTACGGCCTGGTCACCAAGTCCAACCTGATCCTCGGCATGGGCGAGACCCGCGAGGAGATCAGCGAGGCGCTCCAGCAGCTGCACGACGCGGGCTGCGAGCTCGTCACCATCACGCAGTACCTGCGCCCGAGCGTCCGGCACCACCCCGTGGAGCGCTGGGTCAAGCCGCACGAGTTCGTGGAGCTGAAGGACGAGGCCGAGCAGATCGGCTTCTCCGGCGTGATGTCCGGGCCGCTCGTCCGCTCCTCCTACCGCGCCGGACGGCTGTACCAGATGGCCGTCGAGAAGCGGGGTTCCTACGTCGCCTCGCAGGCCGTCTGATGGCACGGAGTGCCACTTAAGCGTGTGAACCTGCGCACAAGCAACTACCCCCAGGTAGCGGCCGATTGACGCGGTCCTGGACGTCCCCGCAGATAGCGGCGCCGTCAGGGCCGCGTCAAGCTTTTCGGGCGGCGTATTAAGGCTTCATTGGTGTTTGACCGGTCGGTCACGCCCTGGTAACACCAATCAGTGACCCTGGTTGTACACCCCGTGCACCACTCACCAAAGCCGTCATCCCGAGGGGGGACCTCCACCATGCAGGCCGCGCCCGTTCGCGCCACCGCAATCCCGTCGTTCACCGATGCACTCCGTGCCGTCGAGTCGCTGCTCATGAGCAGCGGTCAGCGCACCGCCCGCCGCAATGCCTGGACGTCCGTACTGGAGGACCGCCGTCGCGCCAAGGACCGCGTCGAGGCACAGCGCGTCCTGGACGAGGTCACCTCCGTCGGTCCCTGACCCCCGCGTACGCCTCCCCCACGGCACTGCCGTCGTCGGCGCTCCCGGGGCCACGTAGACTTCGTGGCATGGCGAGGAAGGACACGGCAGCGGACGCTGCGAACCCCGGGCGACTCAAGCAGATCGCTCTGACCTACAAGATGACCCGCAAGGCCGACAAGAAGATCGGTCTTGTACTCGCGGCTGTCGGAATCGTCACCTTCGGTGTCTTCCTCGCGATCGGTTTCTTGATCGGTCACCCCATCTATCTCGGCATCCTGGGCCTGTTGCTCGCCTTCCTCGCGTCGGCGATCGTGTTCGGGCGCCGGGCCGAGCGGGCCGCCTTCGGGCAGATGGAAGGCCAGCCGGGCGCTGCCGCGGCCGTGCTGGACAACATCGGCCGAGGCTGGACGACCACACCGGCGGTGGCGATGAACCGCAGTCAGGACGTGGTTCACCGGGCCGTCGGCAAGGCCGGCATCGTGCTCGTCGCCGAGGGCAACCCGAACCGGGTGAAGGGCCTGCTGGCCGCCGAGAAGAGGAAGATGAACCGCATCGTCGCGGACGTGCCGGTGCACGACCTGATCGTCGGTGCGGGCGAGGGGCAGGTCGAGCTGAAGAAGCTGCGGACCACCATGCTGAAGCTGCCCCGCGTCCTGACCGGCCCCCAGGTGACCGCCACCAACGACCGGCTGCGGGCCATGGGCGACCTGATGAGCAACATGCCGTTGCCGAAGGGCCCGATGCCCAAGGGCATGAAGCTCCCGAAGGGCGGACCGAAGGCCCGCTAGGCGCCCCTCACGGCTATGAACGGGGCGGGGGCGGGGCGGGGGGGGGGCGGCGGGGCGCGGGGGGGCGGGGGGGGGGGCCCCCCGGCGGGGCCGCCGCGGGGGGCCGGGGCCAGCGCCCCCCCGGGGGGGGGTC
>NZ_JBHYJA010000017.1:172615-190519 GCF_042740355.1 Streptomyces sp. NPDC059010 | reverse complement strand
GGCTGCCCGGCGCGCCCTGCCCCGATGTGATCCGCCCCCCGGGGGCGCCCCGGCCGCCCGGGCGCCCCCCCAGCCGGTACTGGCCCGCGGCGTTCCCCCCCCCCCGCCCGCCCCCCCGGCCCCGTTCGACGTTCGGTGGCTACCACTCGGAGGGCGACGGCAGGGGGTCGGTGGACAGGCCGCCCCCGTAGTACCCGAGGTCGAGGCGGAACGACCCCAGCGCGATCTTGGCCGTGAGGAGGTCCAGCTCCATGGCGAAAACCTGCTCCAGCGGGGCGCCCGCCAGGCCGGGCGCGCACAGGGAGGCGGCGCCGCTGCGTGAGTGCTTCAGCGCCCTCTGCCAGGACCTCCGGCCCTCGGGCTCGGGATATCGCGGCTGCTCGTCGGCGGTGGCCAGGGCCTTCCGCAGGGCCGGGCAGTAGCCCGCGGGCGCGGCGGGCACATACCGGTCCGAGCCCTTCTTGCCCATGAACTTCAGGCCGGACGACCGTCTGTTGAGAGCCCGCATCAGCCCCGCGAGGGCCTCCCGGCCACCGTTGTCGGCCCAGTCGGCCACCTGGGCGCGGGTCTTCTCGTCCACCGTCGGCGCCGGTTCGGGCTGGTATGCGCGCGGCAGCTTCTCCATCGCCTGCGACAGATCGGTACTGCTGCGATCACTCGTGCCGGCGAGGTTCACGGACAGCGGGTCCAGGACGATCAGGGCACCGATCGCGACCCCGACGAGGATCCTGGGCCGGAGCGAACGCCGTTCCCCGCGCGGCGTGGGCTCCGTGCTGCGGGCGGTGGTGGGCTCCGTCCGGCGGACGGGGTGTCCCGACGAGGTATACGAATAGGCGTACGCATACGGCGTCAGCCGGTCCCTCGGCGGCTTGCCCGGCGGGGTGCCCGGCTCCTCGGGCTTTTCCCACCCGTAGCCGCGGGGCTTGTCCTTTCCGTGCCGGTCCTTGGGCGGTTTGACCGCGAACCACGTCGCCACCAGCAGCGGGACGGCCACGTAGATCGCGGTGTTGAGCACCTCCTCCGCCCAGGACCGCGACTCGGCGATCGGGACCCGGAGCAGAACGAGGAGCGAGCTGAAGAAGAGGACCACCTGGAGCCAGTTGCCGCCGGGGCCGCTCGGCGTGGACCGGCTGATCGTGCGATATCGGTGGCCCCAGCCCGGGTGGGTGCGCCACAGGCCCGTGAACCAGCCGATCGCCGACGACGCCCACTCCGGCAGCCGGCTCCGGCACCACTCGTCCTGGAGCTCCGCGTGCCGCCGCCATACGGCCGTGTCGGCGCCGGAGGCCACGGCGTCCAGGTCGGCGCACAGCTCCCGGCTGCGGAGCACGTCGGCGCGGCTCAGCTGCACCTGGGCCACGAGGAACGCGGCGAACAGCACCTCGCCCAGCCAGGGGGTGGCGTCGGCCCAGAAGAGGTGGTCCCGGTCCAGCACCGTCTGCTGGAAGACCAGCCAGCTCTGGAGCACGGCGTAGGGAAGGAGCACCAGGACGCAGTAGGCCCGCCAGAGCGTGACGGTGAGGTAGGTGATGTCCACGTCGCGGTTGCGGATGTGCGCCAGCTCGTGCAGGACCACGGCCTCGAAGTTCCCCGGGTGGAGCGTGCGCTCCTTGAGCAGGGCCGCCGGGAGGACCACCACATAGCGGCCGGCGCGGCCGAAGGCGACCGCGGTGGAGGCCTTGCCCGGGCGCATGTCGACGACGAAGCGGGGCTCGCGGCTCACCTCGGCCCGGTCGGCCAGCGCGGACAGGTGCCGCGACAGCGGTTCCTTCGGCTTCGGCGGCGCCGGTGTGTCCGGGACGGCCAGCTCCTGCGCCACCCACCGCATCTGGGCGCGCAGATCGAACCAGGCACCCTCGGCGGGCGGCAGTACCGGGTCGGGCTCGGGCCGTGGTTTCTTCCGCGGGACGGTGACCTCGTCGAAGTCCGCCGCGGGCAGCAGCCGGCCGCGGCGGATCCGCCAGACCGGGATCAGCCAGTAGACCAGCAGGGCGACGAGCACGACGGCCGCCGTGCCGAGCAGCGCCAGTCGCAGGGCTTCCGCGGCGGTCTGGACCCGGCAGTCCTCGAAGGCGTCGTCGAACCAGATCGCGAGGTTGACCCGCCACACCGGTGCGTCGGGGTCCCCTCCGGCCGCGCGGACGCATCCGCGGAAGGTGGACTCGGACCGTACGGCCAGTGCCGCCCGGTCGAGCATGGTGAGGCAGGACGACAGGAGGACGAAGAGCAGCACCAGGAAGCGCCGTGTCGTGCCCTTCCCCGCGTTCCACCGGTTCTCCCCGTGGTTCACCGTGGTCCGTCCCGGGGGTCAGCGCGTGGCGCGGGCCGTCTCGTCGGGGTCGGGTGGCTCGTCCGCCGTGGCTCCGGAGCCGACCTCGTCGCGTCCGGAGCCGGTGCCGGAGCCGACGGCTGCGGCCTCGCGGGCCAGGCGGGACACCACCGCGTCGGCGAGGAAGCGCGACTTCTCCCGCTCCATCCCGGCCTCGGCCGCCAGCTCCAGCACGCGCGCGTGGACGGCCTCCAGCTGCGGCGCGGTCAGCGCGGGCACGGTCTCCGAGTCGTCGGACCGGCGCAGCAGCCTGCGCAGCGGGCCCTTCAGACGGGCCAGCGCGCTGTCCGTGGCCACGCCCACCCCGTGCCGGACCACCTCGTTCACCGCCAGCCACACCACCGGGGTGACGAGGACGAGGGCGTCCGTCACTCCGAAGCCGAGGGTGTCCGGGCCGTTGCCCCGGCGTTTCATCACGTCCGTGACGTGCCGGTCGCTGAGGGACCTCATGCCGTCGAGCAGAACGAGCTCACTCGGAGCCGTGTCGGCGATGACATCCCGCACGACCTCGCGTCGTGTTGCGCTCATGGCGCAGCACCTTACTCACGTTCCGCTCAACGCCGTTGGATCTCCTGGTAGTTGGAGCGTCCCGTGGCCGGGATCACAGGCGGGTCGGAGCAGGTGGAGCGGGTCGGAGCGGGTCAGATCCGTACCTCGACGGTCTTGGCCAGCCGGTCGTGCAGGCCGCGGCCGTCGCGGTCCCAGATCAGGGCCGGGAGGGCGAGGCAGAGCAGGGCCGTGCGCAGCAGGGCGCGCAGGGGGTTGACGGTGCCCGTCTCCAGGACGACCACGCGCAGGCCGAAGAGGCGCTTACCCGGAGTGAAGCCGACGGTGCCGACGGTCAGGGCGCTCATCACGAAGAACAGCAGCAGGGCCCAGTTGCTGGTGGCCTGGCCGTAGCCGTCGGTGATCAGACCGTATGCGATCAAGACGCAGACGCCCCAGTCCACGGCGAGCGCCCCGAGGCGCCGCCCCGGACGGGCGATCGACCCCGGACCGTCCTCCGGCAGACCGAGCTGTTCCCCTCGGTATCCAAAGTCGACACCGGCGTCCTCGGCGGCCGCGCGGGGCCCCGAGAGCCAGGATCCGATTGCTTGCCTCTTGTCCACGTGCCAACCGTACTGGGCCCGTTTTACGGTGTGGACAGGTGGGGTGCGGTACGGGATGTCCGGTTAACGTGGGCGAAACAAATGGGTCACGCCCGAGAAATCACGCGTCCCTAGGGTCGAGATCAGCGTGTGCCACCGCACTGGCCGCACGAACGAACTACCACCCCGGTCGGACGGTCGGGAGTAGGAGGAGCTGGATGTTCCAGAACGCCGACGAGGCCAAGAAGTTCATCGCGGACGAGGACGTCAAGTTCGTCGACGTCCGGTTCTGCGACCTGCCGGGCGTCATGCAGCACTTCACGGTGCCCGTCGAGGCGTTCGACCCGGACGACGAGCTCGCCTTCGACGGATCGTCGATCCGTGGTTTCCAGGCGATCCACGAGTCCGACATGGCGCTCCGTGCCGACCTGTCCACGGCCCGGGTGGACCCGTTCCGCCGGGACAAGACGCTCAACATCAACTTCTTCATCCACGACCCGATCACCGGCGAGCAGTACAGCCGCGACCCGCGCAACGTGGCGAAGAAGGCCGAGGCCTACCTCGCCTCCACCGGTATCGCGGACACCGCGTACTTCGGTCCCGAGGCCGAGTTCTACGTCTTCGACAGCGTCCGTTTCAAGACGTCCGAGAACGAGTCCTTCTACCACATCGACTCCGAGGCGGGCGCCTGGAACACCGGTGCGCTGGAGGACAACCGGGGTTACAAGGTCCGCTACAAGGGCGGCTACTTCCCGACCCCGCCGGTCGACCACTTCGCCGACCTGCGTGCCGAGATCTCCCTGGAGCTGGACCGCGCCGGTCTGAAGGTCGAGCGCCAGCACCACGAGGTGGGCACCGCCGGCCAGGCCGAGATCAACTACAAGTTCAACACGCTGCTCGCGGCCGCCGACGACCTGCAGCTCTTCAAGTACATCGTGAAGAACGTCGCCTGGCGCAACGGCAAGACCGCGACGTTCATGCCGAAGCCGATCTTCGGTGACAACGGCTCGGGCATGCACGTGCACCAGTCGCTGTGGACCGGCGGCCAGCCGCTGTTCTACGACGAGGCCGGTTACGCGGGCCTGTCGGACACCGCCCGCTACTACATCGGCGGCATCCTCAAGCACGCCCCGTCGCTGCTGGCCTTCACCAACCCGACGGTGAACTCCTACCACCGTCTGGTGCCGGGCTTCGAGGCGCCGATCAACCTGGTGTACTCGCAGCGCAACCGCTCGGCCGCGATGCGTATCCCGATCACCGGCTCGAACCCGAAGGCCAAGCGCGTCGAGTTCCGCGCGCCGGACTCCTCGGGCAACCCGTACCTGGCCTTCTCCGCGCTGCTGCTGGCGGGCCTGGACGGCATCAAGAACAAGATCGAGCCGGCCGAGCCGATCGACAAGGACCTCTACGAGCTGGCTCCCGAGGAGCACGCGGGCGTCGCGCAGGTCCCGACCTCCCTCGGCGCCGTCCTCGACCGTCTTGAGGCCGACCACGAGTTCCTCCTCCAGGGCGACGTCTTCACCCCGGACCTGATCGAGACCTGGATCGACTACAAGCGCTCGAACGAGATCGCCCCGCTGCAGCTGCGTCCGCACCCGCACGAGTTCGAGCTCTACTTCGACGTGTGATCGACCCGGTCGACGTCTGACCGGCGTCTGGTCGACGTCTGACCGGCGCCTGACACAGGCGTAGAAGAGGCATCGCGCCCGCGCCCCCGCTGTCGTAACGACGGCAGGGGCGCGGGCGTATGTTCTATTCTGCCGTTGAGACGACACGGGGGTGGACGGGATGCCGGAGCGGCATGAATCGGAGCGGCACGAACGGGACGAGCAGGAGCGCGAGTTCGACCTGAAGTGGGCGGACAACGCCGAGCACAAGGAGCCCTCGGCCAGGGCCCGGATGCTCGCCGCCCGCTGGAAGGAGAACCCGCCCGGACCGGTGCCGTTCCGGCCCGAACCCGATCATGTGGCGCGGCGGCAGCGCCGATCGGGTTGGCTGTCCACGGTCATCGTCCTCGGCTGCGTCGCCGCGGTGATCGTGCTGCTGGGGTACATCAACTTCCGCACCTACTAGCCGGGGGCTTTTGCTGGCCCTAGGGCCGATCACGACCCGTTCATGGGCGTCGCCGGGTGCACACTGGGCAGTGGGACGAGTGCCTGAGTGCGCGGGGTGGTGTGAGATGCAGAGCCGCTTCCGGAGTGACCGGCGGTTGACCGCCCGGATGGGCGTCACGCTGTTTCTGCTCGGGTTGTTGTACGTGGCGTTCATCGCCGCGTTGATCGTGTTGCTGAAGTCCTGGGTACTGGTCGTGGTCGTGGCGGCCGGGCTGCTGGGGGCGCAGTACTGGTTCTCGGACCGGGTCGCGCTGTTCGCGATGCGGGGGCGGGTCGTGGAGCGGGAGGAGTATCCCGAGCTGCACGGGGTCGTCGACCGGCTGTGTGCCATCGCCGACATGCCGAAGCCCGTGGTGGCCGTGTCGGACATGGAGATGCCGAACGCGTTCGCCACCGGACGCAATCCCGATCATGCCGTGGTCTGTGTGACCACGGGGCTGCTGCGGCGGCTGGAGCCGGACGAGCTGGAGGGTGTGCTCGCGCACGAGCTGTCGCATGTGGCGCACAAGGATGTCGCCGTGATCACCGTCGCCTCGTTCCTCGGGGTGATCGCGGGGCTGATCGTGCGGTTCGCGTTCTACAGCCAGCTGTTCGGTGGCGGGCGGCGGGATCAGAACACCGCCGTCATCTTCGCCGCCGTGATGGGTGTGTCGGCCGCCGTGTACGCGATCAGTTTCCTGCTGATCCGGGCCCTGTCCAGGTATCGGGAGCTGGCCGCCGACCGGGCCGCGGCGCTGCTCACCGGGCGTCCCTCGGTGCTGGCGTCCGCGCTCACCAAGGTGTCCGGCGACATCGCCCGGATCCCGACCAAGGACCTGCGGACGGCGCAGGCCTTCAACGCCTTCTACTTCACTCCGGCACTGGGCCGGGAGCCGAGCGTCGCACAGCTCTTCTCGACCCACCCGAGCCTGGAGCAGCGGCTCGAACAACTGGGGCGGATCTCCGCCGAGCTGGGTGAGACCACGGCTCCCGGAGGGGCGTGAGATGGGGCTGCTGGACATTCTGCTCGGCCGTACGAAACCGGTCGTACCCGATCTCGACCAGCTCTTCGCGCTGCCGTCGGCGGCGGTGACGCTGGAGGCGGCGGCCGGGTTCCGGCCGACCGGGAGCGGGGCGGTGTGCTTCGCCGCGGTCGAGGGCGCGGCCTTCGAGCAGACGCACCGCGAGGTGCAGGCGCTGCTGGACGCGGACGCCGAGCGCGAGGGCCCGCCGGTGGAGCTGACGCGGGACGGCTACGGCTACTCGTGGCTGGTCTCCCGGCGCACCCCGGAGCAGCTGCCGGAGCTGGTCAACGATCTGCACGCGGTGAACAGCGCGATGGAGGTCAACGGCTTCGGGCCGCAGCTGCTGTGCTCGCTGGCCGGCTTCGAGGACGAGCAGCACCGGCGGCTCGCCCTCGTCTATCTCTACAAGCGCGGCACCTTCTACCCCTTCGCGCCGATGCCCGGCACGGAGGAGCGGCGCGACAACCCGCTGGAGCTGCGCGTGAAGGCCGCTCTGGTGAACGACCTGCGGATCGAGCAGGACCTGAACCGCTGGTTCCCGGTGTGGGGTGCCCCCGGCCTCTGACCGGGGGCACCGCACGGGTCACCACCGGGTCACCACCGCAATGGGTGGTCTCAGCGGCTCTTCTCACGCTCCTGACGACGGGCCTCCATGGGACGCTCCCGGCGGTAGCGGCGCTCCCACTTGGCCTGCTTGTCACGGCGGTCGCGGTACGAGCGGTAGTCCGCGGGCATGGATCCGCCCGACGAGGACCCGCCGCCGCCCCCGCCCCCGCTTCCGCCGCGCGGCGCGGAGACGTCCCGGCCGTACCGCAGGTAGAGGAACAGGACGGCTACGGCGGCCAGCCAGTAGAGGTGGTCTCCGAATCCCAGGATCACCAGGACGACAGTCCCGGACATGACGATGGTGCCCATCACGGGCCTCCGTGTGCGTGGTTCGGCTGTGAAACTGAATCTGAAACTGGATCTGAACTGGACCTGGAGCGCTGATCGTTGTCCGAAAGGGCGCTGGGGGAAGGGCGACCGGCCTTCGGTGCGTAGAGAGTAGCCCCGAGTCCGCAGGGTGACGCCCGCCCTGCGAAAAGCGGCGTGAACAGCTCCGTTACGCATGTCCAGGGTAGGGAGCCGGTCACTCGGCGTGCATCTCCTTTTCCCGTGACCCGAGTGCCGTGAATGAATGGGGCGCATGACCGAGCTCTCTTCCTTCACATACGCCCACGACGGTGAACTGCTCAGCGGGATGTACGGCACCGCCGCCGAATTCCCGGCCACCCCCACCGTCGTTCTGCTGCACGGCGCGGGCATGGGCACCAAGGACCGGCTGCTCCCGATGCTCGCCGAGTTCGTGTCCCGCGGCTGCCACGGGCTCGCCTTCGACTTCTCGGGTCACGGCGAAAGCACGGGCGCGCTACGGGAATTGAGCCTGCGCCGCCGCTACGAGCAGGCCGTCGCCGTCATCGACGCGCGCGTGCCGGCGGACGGTCCGCTGATCCTCGTCGGGTTCAGCATGAGCGGGCAGACGGCGACGGATCTCGTCGCGCACTACGGGGAGCGCGTGGTGGCGCTGGGCCTGTGCGCCCCCGCGGTCTACGCGCAGGAGGCCTGGGACGTACCGTTCGGCGAGGGCGACGGCCCCTTCAGCGAGATCATCCGCCGCCCCGACGGCTGGCGCGGCGCACCCGCGCTGGACGTGCTGCGCGCCTACCAGGGCCGCGCGGTCCTCGCGGTACCGGAAACGGACGCGATCATCCCGCCGACCGTGACGGAGGCGATCCAGGACGCCCTGTCCACCCGAGCCCAGTTCACCCGCTTCGACGTACCGGGCGCGGAGCACATGCTGGGCCTGTGGTTCGAGCAACATGCGCGGGACCGGCGGGAGTTCGTCACGACGGTGCTGGCGGGCCTGGGCGACCAGGGGTGGACGGCGACCAGGTCCTGGCTGGCCAAGCAGCTGCCGGAGGGGCGGACCGTCGCCGACACCGCCTTCGCGCAGGGCGGTTGGAGCTCGCAGATGCGACGGCTCACCCTCGACGACGGCACCGGGCTCGCGCTGCGCACGTTCGTGAAGCCGTTCTACCGCGGGCACGCGCCGGGTCTGCTCGCCCGTGAGGCGTCGGTCCTCACCCTGCTCACCGGCCATGAGCACATCCCCGCGCCCGAGCTGATCGCCGTCGACGCCACCGCCGAGCACTGCGACCACCCCTCGCTGCTGATGTCGCTGCTGCCGGGCCGGGTGCGGGTGGACGAGGCGGACGGGGCGGAACTGGACCGGCGCCTGGACCTGCTGGCGGCCCAGCTCGCCGCGATCCACACGGTCGTACCGGACGAGCGTCCGCGGCGCTACGAGGCGTGGACGTCTCCGGAGCGGGTGCGGACACCGGACGGCGACGCGCTGTGGGACCGGGCCGTGGACGTGATCCGCCGTGAACCCCCGGCCTACGAGGGCTGCTTCCTGCACCGGGACTTCCACCCGGGGAACGTGCTGTTCAGCGGTGCGGGCGCGCGGCTGCGGGTCACCGGGGTCGTCGACTGGGTGGAGACGTCCTGGGGCCCGGCCGACCTCGACGTCGCCCACTGCTCGACGGCGCTCGCACTGCTGCACGGCCCGGAGCACGGGCTCGGCTTCCGGCAGCGGTACGAGGCACACGGTGGACGCCCGCTCGCCGACGGCCGGGACCATCTGTACTGGCGGCTGCTCGACGCCCTCGCCTACTCCCCCGACGCCGCCAAGCTCGCCGCGCCGTGGCGTGAGCTGGGCCGGGCGGAGCTGACGCCGGAGGTGCTGGGCGGGCGGCTCGCGGGATATGTGGGCGGGCTGCTGGAGCTGTACGGCTGAGAGCCTGTGAACACGGTCAGATGCCGGGGGCGGCTTTGAGTACGCCGGCGTCGACGGCCGTGGCCAGGGTGGTGTGGTCGGTGACGGTCTGGTCGGCGTAGGAGAGGGCGAAGTCGGTTATCGCTCGGTCGAAGGTGTCGGCGCCGCCCAGGTAGCCCGCGATGGCGATGCGGTCGCCGGAGCGGGCGTGGGCGCGGGCCAGGGCGGTGCCGCACAGGCGGGCGTAGGTCGTCAGATCGCCCGGGCTCATGGCGGCGACGTCGGCGGAACCCTTCATGTCGCGCAGCTGGCGCCAGTAGAAGGCGCGGCCCTGCGGGCCGGACATCCAGCCGAGGAAGATGTCGCTGGCCGCCTGCAACAGTCGTTGACCTGCGACGACGCGATGGCCGGGGTGGGTGTAGGGCCCGTTCGGCAGATGTTCCTCCAGTACGGACTGCCGTGCCTCCTTGATCTGCAGGAACAGCGGGTCGTCGGCGTCCCGTCCGGCCAGCAGCACGATGAAGCAGCGCAGGCCGACGCTGCCGACGCCGACGACCTTGCGGGCGGCGTCGATGAAGCGGTAGCGGTCGAGGAGCAGGCGGCGCTCCTCGGAGAGGGTCGAGCGGTAGTCGCTGAAGATCTTGCGCAGGGAGGCCATGTCGGAGGTGCCCGCGGGTTCGAGCAGCGGTGGGTCGTGGATGATGCGCCGGCGTCCGTCGACCACGTCGGTGAGCTTGCCGTAGGCCCGCAGGCTGGTGCGGCGGCGGGCGCGGCCGAGGGTGGACTCGACGCGGCGGCGGTCGTGGGCGGAGTGGACCAGGGGAAGCAGTTCGTCGGCCTCGATGCGCGCGTACCAGACGTCGAGCTCGCCGAGCCGGGCCAGCCGGCGGATCGCGGTGCGGTACGCGGTCACGGAGGCCAGGGCCGCGCGGCCTGCCTTGGCGTCCGAGTGGCCGTTCTCCCGGGCGGCCACCGCGACCGAGGTGGCGAGCCGTTTGACGTCCCACTCGAACGGGCCGGGAAACGTCTCGTCGAAGTCGTTGAGGTCGAAGAGCAGGGCGCGTTCCGGGGAGGCGTAGAGACCGAAGTTGAGCAGGTGGGCGTCGCCGCACAGCTGCACGGTGAGGCCGGTGTGCGGGGCGGCTGCGAGGTCGGCGGCCATCACGGCGGCGGCACCGCGCAGGAAGGCGAACGGGGACGCCGCCATCCGGCCGTACCGGATCGGCAGCAGCTCCGGCAGCCGGTCACGGCCCTGGCGTTCCAGTGCGGCGACGGGGTCGGTGCGGTCGACGGACGGCAGCCAGGAGGCGTGCGCGGAGCGGGGGACCCGTTTGCGGGCGGACTTGCCACGGAGGGCTCGGTCGGCGGGGGTGGGGGTCGTCATGAGACGCCGGGGACGTGTCCGGCCGCCCCGTCCTCGGCCGTCCTGCGCACCGGCTGTCGTATGCCATGTCTGCCGCCCACCGCACCTCCCGCTGCCGCGCCCCTCCGGGGCCGGGTCCGCCAGCTCCTGATCGCAGTGAAGGCGGGGGCGGGGGCATGCGCATGCCGGGTACGGCGATCGGGTGACGGGACGGCGGCCCGGCGGTCAGGGGCCGTTGTCAGTGGCGTCAGGGAAGATGCGGTCAGTGGTGGTGTGTCGGCGTGATCGGCGGCAGGAACGGGCGGAGGCCGGGATGAGTGGCGGGCTGCGGTACGTCGGGGCGGCGGAGCGACGCGCTCGGCTGGGGTTGCGGCATCGGCTGGCCGGGGCGGCCCGGGCGGCGGGGCCGGTGGAGGTCGCCGAGTCGCTGGTCGCGCTGCACGGCACCGATCCGGCGACCGTGTATCTGGCGATCGGCGCGCGGCTGGCGGAGCCCGCGAAGACCGTCGCCCGGACCGAGCGGGCGCTGTACGAGGACCGGGCGCTGGTCCGGATGCACGGCATGCGGCACACGGTGTTCGTGTTCCCGACCGGGCTGACGGCCGTCGTCCACGCCTCGACCGGCCTCGCGGTCGCCGCCCGGGAACGGGCCTCGCTGGTCAAGGCCATGGCCAAGGCGGGGGCACCGGACGCGGAGTGGCTGGCGGAGGTCGAGGTGTCGACGCTCGCCGCTCTGGCGCGGCGCGGGCAGGCGACGGCGGCCGAACTCGCCGAGGACGAGCCGCGGTTGCGCGAGCAGTTCGTGTACGCGGCCGGGAAGAGCTACGAGGGGGTGCACACCGTCTCGACCCGGCTGCTGAGGGTGCTCGGCGTCGAGGGCAAGGTCGTGCGGGGGCGACCGCTGGGCTCCTGGACGTCCTCGCAGTTCCGGTGGGCGCCGGCGCCCGAGCATCCGGAGCTGGACGTGGCCGGCGCCCAGGCCGAGTTGCTGCGGCGCTGGCTCACGGCGTGCGGGCCGGCGACGGAGGCCGACCTGAAGTGGTGGACGGGGTGGCGGGTGACGGAGGTCCGCCGGGCGCTGGCGGGCATCGGGGCGCAGGCCGTCTCGCTGGACGAGGGCACGGGGTACGTCGTCGACGGCGACCTCGATCCGGTGACCGGGCCCGCGGAGCCATGGGCGGCGCTGCTGCCCGCGCTCGATCCCACGGCGATGGGCTGGCGCGAGCGGGACTGGTATCTGGCGCCGGATGTACGGCCGTCGCTGTTCGACGCGAACGGCAACGTGGGCCCGACGGTGTGGTGGAACGGCCGTGTCGTCGGCGGGTGGGCCCGGCGCGGAGACGGCGAGATCGTCTGGCGGTTCCTGGAGAAGCTGGGACGCGCGGAGCGCCAGGAGGCGGAGGCGGCGGTCGCCGTCGAGGCGGAGCGGTTGCTGGAGTGGGCGGGGACGGCTCGGGTGACACCTCGGTTCCGGACGCCGCTGGAGCGGGAGTTGTCGGCGTAACACCGCGGGAGCCGGGCCATGCGCCGCTCAGCAGAGCGCCGGGTGCCCCCTCGCGGGCGGCACCCGGCGTCCAGGACCCGGCTTACCGTGCGTACCTCATCAGCGCCCGCACCATGTGGCACGTCGTGTCCGACGGCGGATGGACGCCGATCGTCTCCGCGGTGCTTCGGATCGTGTCGTTGCGGGCCTGGTTCGGCATGTAGACGCCCTGGTCGAGGAGCGCTATCGCGAGGCGCAGGGCCTTCAGACGGCGGTTGTGGGTGATGTACCACTCGCGCGGACGGCCCGGCGGCAGCGGCCGCTTCTCCACGGGGGCGTACGGCAGGTCGAGCAGGACCGGGTGCTTCGCGGTGGACTGGGTGGGCAACGGCTTGCGGGTCGGCTTCGGCTTCAGTGCGGCAGCGGGCACAGGCATCCTCCTGTCGCGGTAGAGCGCCGGCCGGGTTCTCCGGTGACGCTCTCGAACACTGACTCCAGTCTACTGCCCGCCACTGACAATCAGGGGGCCTCGGACTCTCATGAAATCCCCTGGTCAGAAACGAAATTGTCACCGTGTCACAGCGGGGTCGAGTGATGCTCGGGAGGCGACGGGAAATTCGAACACCGACTCTGGCGGAGGTCGCGGGTTACCGTGGGCCGCATGGAGATCTGGATCAATCCGGCCTGTTCCAAGTGCCGTAGCGCCATCAGCCTGCTCGACGCCGAGGGGGCCGACTACACCGTCCGCCGTTACCTGGAGGACGTACCGACCGAGGACGAGATCCGGGGCGTACTGGACCGACTCGGCCTGGAGCCCTGGGACATCACGCGCACCCAGGAGGCGGCCGCCAAGGAGCTCGGGCTCAAGGAGTGGGCCAAGGACGCCTCGGAGCGCGACCGGTGGATCAAGGCGCTGGCCGAGTACCCGAAGCTCATCCAGCGGCCCATCATCACCGCCGACGACGGCACGGCGGTCGTCGGCCGCACCGAGGAGGCCGTACGGGACGCTCTGTCCCGTTAGTTGATGGTTTGACGGTCGGCGGGTGCCGGGGCGGTGCGCGGTGTTACCCTCCGCCGCCATGAGCCTCGGTGATCAAGGAACGCCGCCCGGATCGTACGGGCAGCAGCCGTACCCACAGGGACACGAGCCCACCCCGCACGGACATCAGCCCGCCCCCGCCCCCTACGGGCAGCAGCCCGCCCCTTATGGGCAGCAGCCCGACCCGTACGCCCAGTGGGCGGCCGAGCAGGGGCGGATACGCAGGCGACGGCGCACCCGGTGGGCGGTGGCCGCCGGGACGGGCGTCGTCCTGGTGGCCGCCATCGCCGCCGGTCTGGCGATGTACGCGGGCGGGGACGGCAACGACGAGGCGGACGCACCGGCCCCGGCCCCGGCCACCGCGTCCGGTACACCCGTGCCGTCCGTCCGGGTCGACATGCCCTCCGACGCGCCGACCGCCCTCCCTTCCCTGCTCGCCCGGCCCGTGATCCGCCCGGAGCAGGCGTTCCCGGAGAAGAGCGTGCGCCTCAAGGACGGCTCCCGCTACACCCGCGTGGACCTGGCGAGCACCACCGAGTGCGCCCGCGGGATGTCGCCGGAGCTGGCCGAGCTGATCGACCAGGGCAAGCCCTGCTCCCGGCTGACGGCCGCGCTGTTCACGGACGCCGACCGGCGTTCGCAGGTGGCGGTCACCGTGCTGAGTTTCGACCGGGTCGAGGACGCCTCGCGGGTGTTCATGATGGCCTCGATGAACCCGGTGGCGTATCAGGTGGTCTCGCTCGATCCACCGCCGGAGGCGGGGCTGCCGACCGTGCCGCCCGGCTCGGCGGGGGTCTTCCGACGGGTGATGACCGTCCGCTCGGTGGTGTTCGCCAACGGGCAGTGGGGCGACGGCGCGGAGACCGGGGAGGCCGCGCTCACGAAGCAGACGGAGGCTCTGCTGGGGTACGCCAACGACAGGGTGGTGGCGTACGAGGAGGGGAAGAGCGGCAGCTGAGAGGGCATCCCCAACTGGGGTGTGACGCACGTTACTTCAGGGACTCTCGTAACCGCTGAGTAACTCCGTTCGGTATCTCGTACATAGCGGCGTACGCTCCCCTACCTCTCAGGAGGCGCGGATGTCGCGCAGGAGAACTCTCAGCACGAAGAAGAAGCTCGCGTTGTTCGTGACCGCGGCGGCGGTGGCGGGAGGCGGGGCCTTCGCCATGGCGGCCACGTCGAACGCCTCACAGAGCCCGAAGACCCTGTCCGCGGACTCGAACGTCTGCCAGGGGCTGGCCACCGCCCTCGGCAACAACCAGAAGTTCATCGACGCTCAGCGGGCCAATCCGGACGCGCAGTCGCAGGCGCGGATCGCCAACCGCGAGGCCGTCATCAAGCAGATCCAGGTCCAGCAGGAAGCGTCCGGGTGCGCGGTTGGGGAGTCGGCTCAGGGCTCCCAGGCCGCACAGCCGAGCGCTCCTGCGGGGGGTGCCGGCGACGCGGGTGCCGGAAACGCGGGTGCCGGTGACGCGGCCGGCGGTCAGCAGGCGGGGGATGCCGCGCCGTCCCAGAGCGCTCCCGCGGGGAACGGGAACGCGGAGAACGCCGGTGGCGGTGCCGCGGCCTCGGGCCAGCAGGTGTGCAACGGCTCGACCGTCACGCTGTCCGGCGAGGGCGGGGCTCCTGCCGCGTCCAGCAGCCAGTTCCCGGCCGGTACGAAGCTGAAGGTCACCAACCTGGACAACAACAAGTCCACGACGGTGGAGGTCACTTCGGTCTCCGGCAGCTGTGTGCTGCTGAACAACGCGGCCTTCGAGCAGGTTCGTGAGCCCGGCAAGTTCCTGATCCGCCGGGCAGTGATCGAGAAGGTGGGGTGACGCCCGTCAGCCGAGGAAGCCGGTCAGGAAGCCGGTGAGGCGGCGGGCCAGTTCGGGGGGCGCGGTCTGCGGCAGCGCGTGATGGGAGACGTACGGGACTACGTCGACATCGGCGCGCGGCAGCATCGCGCCCGCCCTGGCCGCCACCTCGTACGTGTCATGTGTCCTGCTGCTCCCGGCCAGGAGCAGCAGGACCGGCATGTCGAGGGTGCGCAGCCGCGCGGGCGCCGGGCGGGGGCCCGTCACCGGCTTCACGGAGGGGAAGCCGGCGGCGGCCTCCTGGAGGCGCAGCCAGTCCGGGTCGAGCTCCGCTCCCCCGGTCTCCCACTCCAGGAAGGCCCGGACGCGGCGGGGCGTGGGCCGCACCAGCATCGGCACGGCGTGCAGCAGATACGCCGCCTTGTATCCGGCGAAGCACTGGGTCGGGTCCAGGAGGAACAGGCGGCGTATCCGGGCGGGCGCGTGCAAGGAGTAGTGCAGGGCGATCCAGGCGCCGTACGAGTGCCCGCCGAGGTCGGTCTCGTCGATCCCGAGTCCGTCGAGCAGCACGTCCAGCCAGGCCGCCAGGTCCGCGACCGTGCGGGGGTGGCGGTCGCGGGCCGGGACGCTGCGACCGGGTGCGCCGATGAGGTCGACGGCGTGGACGCGGTGGGTGCGGGCGAGAGCGGCGACCTGGGCGTACCAGGACGCGGAGGTCGCTCCCCCGCCGCCCGGCAGCAGGAGAAGCGGGCGCCCCTCGCGCGGCCCGCAGACATGGACGTGCGTCGCCCCGAAGGGCGTCGGGACCATCGTCTCGGTGCGCTCCGCGGGCCACTTGGCCATGACCTTGTCGTACGCCGCCAGGAAGGCGTCGCCGTCGTACCCGCCCATGAGGACCTCCCTGCTCACTCTCCTGCCCCCGTCTCCCTTATTATCTCGCTCAACGAGATAATAGCTGAGCGAGACAATGACAAGGGCTGGAGGAGATATGTCGACCGAGGGTCCCGAGATGGAGATCGTCCATCTGCTGCGTGCGGTGACGGTCGAACTCGGGCTGCACAGCTCCCGGTTCGCGACCCGCAACGGCATGCACCCGACGGACGTACGCGCCCTCATCGCCCTCATGGACGCCTCCCGCGCCGGGGACGAGATGACGGCCGGGCGGCTCGGCTCGGCGCTCGGGCTCAACTCGGCCGGGACCACCGCCGTGCTCGACCGGCTGGAAGGCGCCGGTCATGTGCGGCGGGTGCGGGGCCGGCGGGACCGGCGCAAGGTGGTCGTCGAGGTGGACGAGCGTGCGGTCGAGCTCGGCCGCTCCTTCTTCGGGCCGCTCATCGAGCAGGCGGTGCAGCTGCTGCGCGGCTACGACGAGCGGGAGCGGGCCGCGATCCGGGGCTTTCTGGAGGGGATGCGGGAAGCGGCGGCCGAGGACCGCTGAGCCGGGCCCCGGTCGGGCATGCCCCGGCCCGGGCGCGGTATTCCCATCGCATACGAGTTGGCTCACGGGCCCCCCGGTGCGGCTGTGAGCGGCGACATTCAGGGCGGTCGGCGCGCTCACAGCGTGAATCGCGCCACACCACCACCAGGTAACACGGGGTTCACATACGAGCAACGGCCGGGAAATCGCCTGTTGACAGGCTCGCGGGCATCAAGAGCGGCGCCTCAGTGCCGCAGCGCCGCAGCACCCGCAAGTGCGCCCAGACCCACCCCCGAAGGATGTGGCCCGTGACCTTCAAGGCTGAGTACATCTGGATCGACGGCACCGAGCCGACGGCCAAGCTGCGTTCCAAGACGAAGATCATCGCGGGTGAGCCCGCCGGTCTGGACGCTCTGCCGATCTGGGGCTTCGACGGGTCCTCCACGAACCAGGCCGAGGGCCACTCCTCGGACCGTGTCCTCAAGCCGGTCTTCACCTGCCCGGACCCGATCCGCGGCGGCGACGACATCCTCGTCCTGTGCGAGGTCCTCAACATCGACATGACGCCGCACGAGTCCAACACCCGTGCCGCGCTCACCGAGGTCGCCGAGAAGTTCGCCGCCCAGGAGCCGATCTTCGGCATCGAGCAGGAGTACACCTTCTTCCAGGACGGCTACCCGCTCGGCTTCCCCAAGGGCGGCTTCCCGGCCCCGCAGGGCGGCTACTACTGCGGTGTCGGCGCCGACGAGATCTTCGGCCGTGACGTCGTCGAGGCCCACCTGGACAACTGTCTGGCCGCCGGTCTCGCGATCTCCGGCATCAACGCCGAGGTCATGCCCGGTCAGTGGGAGTTCCAGGTCGGCCCGGTCTCCCCGCTGGAGGTCTCCGACCACATGTGGGTCGCCCGCTGGCTGCTCTACCGCACCGCCGAGGACTTCGGCATCGCCGCGACGCTGGACCCGAAGCCGGTGAAGGGCGACTGGAACGGCGCCGGTGCGCACACCAACTTCTCGACGAAGGCGATGCGCGAGGGCTACGACGCGATCATCACCGCCTGCGAGTCGCTCGGTGAGGGCTCCAAGCCGCTCGACCACGTCAAGAACTACGGCGCCGGCATCGACGACCGTCTGACCGGTCTGCACGAGACCGCCCCGTGGAACGAGTACTCCTACGGCGTCTCCAACCGCGGCGCCTCGGTCCGTATCCCGTGGCAGGTCGAGCAGGACGGCAAGGGCTACATCGAGGACCGCCGTCCGAACGCCAACGTCGACCCGTACGTCGTGACGCGCCTGATCGTCGACACCTGCTGCTCCGCGCTGGAGAAGGCCGGCCAGGTCTGATCCGCCCAGTAGCTCCCTGAAGGGGGGGCCCCCCCCCGGGGGGGGGCCCCGGGGCGGCGAACCCGGGGGTGGGGGGGCGGGTTATTCAACGGCACGCGGTCACATGGGGCCTA
>NZ_JBHYJA010000017.1:148133-172605 GCF_042740355.1 Streptomyces sp. NPDC059010 | reverse complement strand
TGGTAACGGTGCGGGCCGGGCTTTCTGGCGCGGGCGCGGCCTTGTGCCGCATGGTCGACCTTTTGGGGGCCCCCCCGGGGCGGGGGGGCGCCCCTTCGCGTCCAAGCCGTGAGAGGAGGGTCCTGTTCATGCACGTCATCTGCTTCAATGGGGACATGGTCGGCATCCGGAAACTCCTCGCGACAGGTCGTCATGACCTGGAGCCTTTCTGGCCGTCCCGTCAGCACCATGACTTCGACCGGGTGTGTTGCCGCGCGATGAACGCGCCGGCCCTCTAAAGCCGTATTCCCCGGCCTTCGGCCAGCGCGAACGACGTTCCTCCCTCAATGGACCTCTCGCGCGAAAGAGCTGACCTCTCATGGCGAACACCCGTTCCCTGTCCACCGCCGCCACGCTCGACTCCCCCGTCCCGAACGGCGCCCGGCATCATCTGCGGGCCGTCGACCGGGACGAGGTGATCGACGTCGCGGACCTGCTGCCGCCGGGTGCCACCTGGCTGCCCGCTCCCCAGCACTCCCTGCCCACGCTGCCGGGACAGCCGCCGATGATCGGCTATCTGGTGCTGGTCCCGGCCGACCGGCAGCCGCCGGTCGCGGCGGTGGCCGACACCGGCGGCGACCCCCTCGTCACCGTCGACAGCGTTCGGCGCACCGCCGCCGTCGACGGGCGTGAACTCGACCTCACCTACCTGGAGTTCGAGCTGCTCGCCCACCTCGTGGCCCACCCCCATCGCGTGCACACGCGCGACCAGTTGGTGACGACGGTGTGGGGGTACGGACATGTGGGCGACGGCCGTACCGTCGACGTCCATGTCGCCCGGCTGCGCCGCAAGCTGGGCGCCGAGCACCGGGACGCCATCCTGACCGTGCGGCGGGTGGGCTACAAGTACGCCCCGCCCGCCGGGCGCTGACCTCCCTGACATCCCTGGCCGCTCACCGCGAAAGCCGCTCCCCGCGAAAGCTGTCTGCCGACGGCAGAGCCGTGTTCCGTCCCGCGCCGCCACCGGGCAGAGTCGACGGCATGAGACTTCTGGTGCTGGGTGGTACGGAGTTCGCGGGGCGGGCCGTCGTGGAGGCGGCCCTCGGGCGGGGCTGGGACGTCACCGTCTTCAACCGGGGACGGCACGAACCTGCCGCCGGGGTGCGGTCGCTGCAGGGTGACCGCACCTCGCCGGACGGGCTCGCCGCCCTCGCCGAGGGTGAGTGGGACGCCGTCGTCGACACCTGGTCGGCGGCGCCGCGTGCCGTCCGGGACTCGGCGCGGCTGCTGCGGGGCCGCGCCGGGCGGTATGTGTACGTGTCGAGCTGCTCGGTGTACGAGTGGGCCCCGCCCGCCGGGTACACCGAGGACGCGCCGCTGGTCGAGGGCGCCGCGGCCGACGCGGAGCAGACCGACTACCTGCGCGACAAGCGGGGCGGCGAGCTGGCCGCCGTCGGGGAGTTCGGGGCGGACCGCTCCGTGCTGGTGCGGGCCGGGCTGCTGCTCGGGCCGTACGAGAACGTCGGGCGGCTGCCCTGGTGGCTGGGCCGGATCGCGCGCGGCGGTCCGGTGCTGGCGCCCGGGCCGCGGGACCTTCCCCTCCAGTACGTCGACATCCGCGACCTCGCGAAGTGGATCCTGGGGGCGGTGGAACAGGAGTTGAGCGGGCCGTACAACCTCATGAGCCGGCAAGGACACGCCACCATGGGCGAGTTGCTCGACGCCTGTGTGGCCACCGTCGGCGGGGGCGCCGAACTGCGCTGGACCGAGCCGGGGTTGATCCTGGACGCGGGCATCGAGCCGTGGACCCAGCTGCCGGTGTGGGTGCCGCCGGGCAGCGACATGCATGACGCCCTGCACGCTGCCGATGTGTCCCGGGCCGTCGCCACGGGGCTGCGCTGCCGACCCGTGGCCGAGACCGTCGCGGACACCTGGCGCTGGCTCCAGGACATCGGAGGGACCGCGCCCATGCGGCCGGACCGGACGCCGAAGGGGCTCGATCCGGAGGTGGAGGCGAAGGTGCTCGCCGCGGCCGACGGGGGTGTATCTGGCACCACCCCCTGATCCGGGGGCTCGGCCCCGTGACCGGTGCTGTCGGCTCCGCGAGACTGACGCCATGACCAACGACATGAAGAGCGGGCGGGGTTCGAGGGCACGGGGCATGGGGCTCGCCGCGCTGCGCGGGCTGGCGCTGGCGCTGATCTCCCTGCCGGGGGCCGTCCTCTGTCTCGTGCTCTCCCTCGTGTCCCTCGCGCTCATACCGATCGGCGTCGGCATCGTCACGACGCCGTGGGTGCTGACGGGGGTGCGGGCGTTCGCCGACTGGCGGCGGGTCCTCGCGGCGGAGTGGGGCGGGGTGCGGATCCCGTCGGCGTACCGGCCGTTGCCGAAGGACGCCAACCCGTGGGGCCGCACCTTCGGGATGCTGGGCGATCCGGCGACCTGGCGGGACCTGCGGTGGCTGCCGGTGGACATGACGGCGGGGTTCGTCACCGCGCTGCTGCCGGCTGTGCTGCTCCTCTATCCGCTGGAGGGCTTCGCGATCGCGGCCGGGCTGTGGCGGGTGTTCACGGACTCCGGCGGCGGCACATACTGGTACGGCTTCGTGCCGGTGACCGGGCAGGCGTCCGCGCTCGGTGCCGGTGCCCTGGCGCTCGTACTGCTCGTCTTCGCGCACTTCTACACCGCGCGTCTGCTCCAGGCCCACTTCCGGCTCACCCGGGCCGTCCTGAGCTCCAACCAGGGTGAACTGGCCGCACGCGTAAGGGTGTTGACGGAATCCCGGCAGGACGCCGTCGACACCTCCGCCGCCGAACTGCGCCGTATCGAACGCGATCTGCACGACGGGGCGCAGGCCCGGCTGGTGGCGATGGGCATGGACCTCGGCACCATCGAGATGCTGCTCGACAAGGACCCGGAGCAGGCCAGGCAGCTCGTCGCGCAGGCCCGGCAGTCCTCCGTCGACGCGCTCGCCGAACTGCGGGATCTGGTGCGCGGCATCCATCCGCCGGTGCTCGCCGAGCGCGGACTGGGCGACGCCGTACGGGCGTTGGCGCTGCGGCTGCCGGTCGCGACCGAGGTGAACGTGGAGCTGCCCGGGCGTGCGGAGGCGCCCGTGGAGTCGGCGGCGTACTTCGCGGTCAGCGAGGTGCTCACCAACGCGGTCAAGCACTCGGGCGCCGACCGGATCTGGATCGACCTGCATCATGTGCCCGAGGGCGCGGGCCTGCTGCGCGTCTGCGTCACCGACAACGGCAGGGGCGGCGCGGTGATCACGGCCGGTTCCGGTCTCGCCGGGGTGGAGCGGCGACTGGGTACATTCGACGGCGTCCTCGCCGTCAGCTCCCCCGCGGGCGGCCCCACCATGGTCACCATGGAGATTCCTTGCGCGTTGTCCTAGCCGAAGACCTGTTCCTGCTGCGCGACGGACTCGTCCGGCTCCTTCAGGCCTACGACTTCGAGATCGCGGCGGCCGTCGAGACCGGCCCCGAGCTGTCCCGGGCGCTGGCCGAGCTGGAGCCGGACGTCGCCGTGGTCGACGTACGGCTGCCGCCGACCAACACCGACGAGGGGCTGCAGTGCGCGCTGGAGGCCCGGCGCAAGAAGCCCGGGCTGCCGGTGCTGGTGCTGTCGCAGCACGTGGAGCAGCTGTACGCGCGGGAGTTGCTCGCCGACGGCAGCGGCGGGGTGGGGTATCTGCTGAAGGACCGGGTGTTCGACGCGGAGCAGTTCGTGGACGCCGTACGGCGGGTCGCGGCGGGCGGGACCGCGATGGACCCGCAGGTGATCCAGCAGCTGCTGACCCGGCGCGCGGCCGGCGACCAGCCGCTGGCCCGGCTCACGCCCCGGGAGACCGAGGTGCTGGAGCTGATGGCGCAGGGGCGGACCAACGCGGCGATCGCCGAGCGGCTCGTCGTCACGGAACGGGCGATCGCCAAACACACCGCCAATATCTTCGCCAAACTGGGCCTGGAGGTGTCGGACGACGACAACCGTCGCGTGCTGGCGGTTCTCGCGTATCTCGACCACGGCCGGTGATATCGGACCCGCCCTTCACCGGCCCGTTTCACCCGTCCGTTCACCCGCCGTGCGGGATCAACAACTCCTGGTGTTTCGGGGGCTGTTGAGCGCACAGGTTCTCACGAATCTCTCAACAATTTCCGGGACGACTGAACACCCCTGGGACCCGCTCCGTATGAATGGGAGCCGCTTCACTCCTGTCGGGCGCCTCGATGCCCCGAAAAAGGAAGTCAGAGGAGTTCCATGGGACGCAACATTCGAAAACGCCGTACGCCGCTGGCCACCAAGGCCATAGCCGCATCGGCGGCCCTAGCGCTCGGTGGGGGCGGGCTTGTATGGGCCAACTTCTATGCTTCGGCGCACGAGGACAACTCTGGGTGGAACCAGACGAAGTCCGCGAACGCCCAGATCGCGACGATCAACTGCCCCGATGTCGGCCAGAAGCTGACGAAGGTGCCGAAGAGCGCGCGCAGGGGTGTCGCCAAGGAGCTGGCGCTGCTGGACAGGCAGGTCACGGAGGCCTACAAGCGTCTCGCCGAGACGCGGCAGGCCCAGGCGGGGGACGCCAACTTCGTCAACAACGCCATCCTCGGCCCGCTGAAGTCCAAGCGCGTGGCCACGCTCGACCGGATCGGTATCAACATCAACCGGGCCGGCGGCCAGCGGCCTCAGGGCATGGACCAGCTCGCCCAGTGCCAGGGCGTCCCGGCCGAGCAGCCTGAGACCAACGACGGCCAGGCGGACGGCAACCAGAACCAGGACGGTCAGGACCAGAACAACAACGACGGTCAGGACCAGAACCAGGACGGTCAGAACAACGACGGTCAGAACCAGGACGGACAGGACGGCGGCGGACAGGACCAGGGCGGCAACGGCGGACAGGCCGGCAACGGCCCGTCGGCGGACGACTTCGTCGACATCACCCAGGTCCAGGGCAACGCCCAGCTGGGCGTGGGCGCGAACGGGCTCCCCGCGAACGGCGACTCCGGTTCGACGGGCAGCTTCACCACGAACTGCGGTACCAACGAGAACGAGAACCGCAACTCGGACAACGTGATCGTCGCCCCTGGTGTCTCCAACGGTGCCCAGCACCAGCACGACTACGTCGGCAACCAGGCGAACAACGCGTTCGCCAGCGACCAGGACCTGGCGAACGGCGACACGTCCTGCCAGAACCAGGGCGACAAGTCGTCGTACTTCTGGCCGGTGCTGCGTGTGCAGGACGGCCAGAACGACATCGACGCCAACGCCCCCGGCGGCGGTCAGGACGGCAACGTCGGCACGATCGTCCAGGCCAGCGAGGCACAGCTGAAGTTCGTCGGCAACAAGACGAGCGATGTCGTCGCGATGCCGCAGGCCCTGCGCATCATCACCGGTGACGCCAAGTCCTTCGTCAACGGCAACAACAACGCCAACGCGAACTGGAGCTGCACCGGCTTCGAGGACAAGGTCCAGCTGCACGACAAGCTGCCGATCTGCCCCGAGGGCAGCTCGGTGGTCCGGACGAGCAACTTCCAGAGCTGCTGGGACGGCCAGAACATCGACAGCGCCAACCACCGCACCCATGTGGCCTTCGTCCAGGGTGACGGCACCTGCGCCAACGGTTTCCAGGCGATCCCCCAGCTCCAGGTCCGCCTGGTCTACGACGTCCAGGCTCCGCAGATCCAGAACGGCCAGGTCCAGAATGCCTTCGCGGTGGACTCCTTCCCGGACCAGCTGCACAAGGCGATCACCGACCACAACGACTTCATCAACTTCTTCGACGAGAACACGATGAACGAGGTCGTCAACTGCATCAACAGCGGCCAGGACTGCCAGTAGTTCTGATCCGGTAGCAACAGCAGAAAGCCGGCGGTGGGAATTCCCACCGCCGGCTTTCGCTTGCCGGGAATTCGCGGTCAGCCGTGGTGGCCGCCGCTCTTGTTGTGGCTGCCACCGGGGTTCATATGGGCGGAACCCTCTTCCATCGACCCGCCGAGCGTGGTCTGCAGTGCCGTGACCGTCTTCTCCTGGCCGACGGCGACCCACTTGCGGCCGACGAGGTAGTAGCCGCCGTAGTCCTTCGCCCCGCTCAGCCACTCGGCCTGACCGCGATCGGTGGCGAAGGTGGCGAGGACGAACTTGCCGTCGGTGTTCTTGCAGAGCGCCTGCCGGATTTCGTCGGCGTCCGTCTGCATGTTCGGCTTGCACTTCACCTCGGCGGCCAGATGCTCCAGGCTGCCGGTGGCGGTCTCGGGCACGGCGGCCTGCTCGTCGCCGCCGGAACCGCAGCCTGCCAGCACGAACGCCGCCGCGACACCGGCCGCCGCGAGCATGGGTCGGGTCACCTTCATGTCTTCCTCCCTGCAGGGGCCTCCCGGTGGATACGGCTCCCACGTGCGGAGCGCTCAAAATACCGCTGCCCGCGTTCGCCCACCCGTGCGAGAGTGACGCGATGAACCAGGACTGGGAAGATCGCGTGACCGCCGCTTGGGCGACCTTCGACGACTACGCCGAGGAGAGTGCGCCCGACTTCCGCGCCGTGATCGACGCACTCGTCACCGAACTGCCCGCCGACAGCCCGCTGGGCCCCTTCGAGCGGGCCTGCGCCTGGGACTCGACCGGGCACTCGGACAACGCGGTGCCGCTGTACCGGGAGGCGCTCGCCCGCGGGCTGACCGGCTACAAGGGACGGCGAGCCAAGATCCAGCTGTCCAGCTCGCTCAGAAACGTCGGACAGGCCGAGGAGGGCGTCAAGCTGTTGACGCCGGAACTGGACGCACCGTCCGACGAGCTGGACGACGCGGTACGGGCGACGCTGGCGCTGTGTCTGTCGAGCCTCGGGCGTGACCGCGAGGGCCTGTCCCTCGTTCTGGGCGCTCTCGCCCCCCATCTGCCGCGCTACCAGCGCTCCATGAGGAACTACGCCCGGGCGCTGCTGGAGTCCGGGGACTGAGCCGGCCCCGCAACGGGCTCCGGAACGGGCCCGGGCGGTCCGGGTGCCGGTGACCAACCGACGATTCGCTCGTTCTGCTGAACGTGCAGTCACAGGATGTCGCCCCGCGCCCCGCCCCCGCCTCGGACGACCCGGTCGTCGACGTCGAGCGGGCCGAGGCCGCGCTCGTCGAGCACTACCCGCGTCTCGTCCGGCTCGCCTACCTGGTGCTGCCGCCGAGCCTCGGCCGCAACCGGCGTGTGGTGACCGCGCACTCCCTCACCCAGCGGGCGCTGCCCCGGGGCCGGGCGGCGGCGACGCCCGGGATCCCGGCCCAGTCGACCGGCCGCGAGGGCGATCCCGGGTACGCCCTGCTGCGTCTGCGTGTGCTGCGTACGGCGCTGGAGGCGAACCGTCCGCTCAAGCGCGCGGCCTGGCCCAAGCGCTCCCAACTGCCGCCCCTGCTGCCCCAGGTCTGGGGCCTGCGCCTCTTCCCCCGGTCGGGCGGCGCCGACGAACTCGCTCTGGACCAGCGGTTGTCGGCGCTGTCCGGCCCGGCGCGGGCCGCCTATGTGCTGCGCGGCCTGGAGAAGCTCCAGGACGACGACGTGTGCGAGGTGCTGGCGGCGGCCGGTGTCGACGACTGGGAAGGCGCGCTGGCGGAGGCCGACACGGTCGACGCGCAGTACGCGCTGCTCGACTCCCCCGAGTTCGACCCCTGCTCGCTGCAGGCCCGGCCCACCGACCTGATGCGGCGCAGGCAGCATGTGAAGGCCGCGCTCGCCGCGGGCGCCGCCCTCCTGGTGTCCGGCGCACTGCTCGGCCTGCCCGGCGAGGGCTGGGGCCCGGACGGTCCGGCCGCGCCTTCGTACGCACAGAACCCGGCGGCCGAGGCCGCCCTCGACCCGGCCCAGCTGACGAAGGTGCCCGCGCTGGCCTGGCAGTCCTCCGCGCGCACCGACTTCTCCGTGTGGCCCGCGCGCGGCGACCTGACGAGCGACTCGGGTCTGCTGCGCCGCGCCCTCGCCGTGTGGGCCCGCCCCGGCGAGAAGGTCCAGGTCTCGGCGACCCCCGGCACCCCGGCGGGCGGCCCGCCCGGCGCCCCGCAGCTGCTGTACGCGGGGAACGTCGACAGCGCCCGTCTGGTGATCCTCTACGACGGCCTGCGCATCGCCCGCTACGCCGAACCGACGGACGGCACCGAGGGCGCCGCCCTGGACTTCTCCCGCGTCGACGGCGCGACCAGGGCGGAGGCGAGCGCGGTGGTGCTGAGCCGGGCCGACGGCAATGTCCGCTATCTACTGGCGCCCTGGGTGAAGTCGGCAGCCGAGCGGGATCTGCTGAAGCCGCGTACCGGGCCGATGGACCTCACCGTGAACGACGGTGTGACCTCGCCGATGGCGAGCCCCGCCACCCAGCAGAGCGGCGGCTCCTGCAACTCGTGGAACGTCCTGCAGCTGACCGACAGCACCGGCGCCCGGTTGCTGACCGACCTCGCCGAACTGGTCCCGGCCCGGCTCACCACCGGCCGCCCCGGGGAGGCCAAGGACGCGACCGGTCCGGCGGCACTGCGGTCCTGGGCGCCGTACTCCTGCTGGCTGGGTTCGATGCGTTCCGCGGGGGTGCGGACGGTCAACGCGTGGACCTTTGCCCGGCAGGCGCTGCCCGACGGGACCGGCTCGGCGGACTGGGTGTGCACGCGCGCGGAGACCTGGCGGGGCGGCGGGGAGCGGGTGCTGGCCCAGTTCCGGACGCCGGGCGCGGCGCAGGCGGCGGCGGTGGCCAAGGGCCAGAACGTGTCGGCGTGCGGGGCACGTGACCCGCATGTGCTGGCCGGGGTGCTGTGGAAGGCGCAGTCGGGCGGCTGGTATCTGCTGGCGGCGGGTGCCCGGGACACGGAGTCGATCCGGGCCACGGGCGGCGTCCGGGGCGCCTCCGAGGGCAGCCTGCTGGCCGTGCGGGCCGCGCAGGGGGTACAGGCCGAGCTGAAGGGCACGCTGGAGAGCGGGCGTTCGATCAGCGGCCTTGAGTAAGGCTTGCTGACACTCGCGTAAACAAGGTCGCGCACAGGGGTTCACCCGGGACCTACCCGTCAGTACATTGACGCCATGTCTAATACGCAGGACCGGGTGCCCCTCAAGGCCCGCAAGGTGTCCTTCTCCTGGGAGGACACCCCGTTGCACTGGGTGCCCGGGGATCCGTTCACCACGCACACCATCAATGTGCTGCATCTGCTCCTGCCGGCGGGCGAGCGGTGGTTCGTGCACGTCTACAAGCAGGTGCTGCCGTACATCCGGGACGAGCGGCTGCGCGAGGACGTCATCGGGTTCATCGGCCAGGAGGCGATGCACTCGCAGGCCCATGACGAGGTGCTGCCGCATCTGCGGGAGCAGGGGCTCGATCCGACGCCGTACACCGCACAGGTGGACTGGCTCTTCGAGAAGCTGCTGGGCGACCGCACGCTGCCGCCGGGCCGGGCGCGCCACTGGTGGCTGATGGAGCGGGTGGCGATCATCGCGGCCATCGAGCACTACACCGCCTTCCTCGGCGACTGGGTGCTGGGCGCCGAGGAGCTGGACCGGCGCGGCGCCGATCCGACCATGCTGGACCTGCTGCGCTGGCACGGCGCCGAGGAGGTCGAGCACCGGTCGGTCGCCTTCGACCTGTTCATGCATGTCGACGGGGGTTACCGGCGGCGGGTGCGGACCTGGGCGACCGCCTTCACGGCCCTGGTGTTCCTCTGGCAGCGCGGTTCGCGCTTCTTCATGGAGAACGACCCGACGCTCGTCGACGGCAGGGCGAGCTTCAAGGACTTCTACGTCCGCGGCAAGCGCGGCACGCTCCCCGCGACCGGGGACATGCTCAGGTCCATACCCCGCTATCTGAGCCGTGCTTACCACCCCTCCCAGGAGGGCTGCACCGAGCAGGCCGTCGCCTATCTCGCCTCCTCCCCCGCCGCGCTGGCCGCCGAGACGGCCGAGAAGTCCGCGAAGGGTGCCGCCTGATGCCGAAGCTCCGGACCGTCGCCGTGGTCGCCGGTGCCGCCCTGCTCGCCCGGCGGGCGATGCGGCGCCGTATCCAGGCCTCGCCGCTGTGGCCGATGCCCGCCCTGGAGGAGCCGGTCTCCGGGCGGCCGAGGTCGCGGGCGCTGCGTCTGCTGGTGGCCGAGCGCGAGGAGGTCGCCGAGGGGGTCGTCCGCCTACGGCTGGAGGGGCGCGACCTGCCGCGCTGGGAGCCCGGCGCCCATCTCGACCTGGTGCTGCCGTCGGGGCTGGTGCGGCAGTACTCGCTGTGCGGTGACCCGGCGGACGACTCCGCGTACACCGTGGCGACTCGGCTGGTCCCGGACGGGCGGGGCGGCTCACGCGAGGTGCACGAGCAGGTGCGGGAGGGCATGGAGCTGGAGGTGCGGGGGCCGCGCAACCGGTTCGCGCTGGTCGAGGCGCCGTCGTACGTCTTCGTCGCCGGCGGCATCGGGATCACTCCGGTGCTGCCGATGCTGCGGGCGCTGCCGGACGGTGCCGAGTGGCGGTTGCTGTACTGCGGACGTGACCGTGACTCGATGCCGTTCGTGGCGGAGGTCGAGAAGCTCGGCGGGGACCGGGTGACCGTCGTGGCGGGAGTGCCGGATCTCGACGCCGCGCTCACGGAGGTGCCCGGGGACGCCGCCGTGTACTGCTGTGGGCCGGAAGGGCTGATGGCCGCGGTGGAGGAACGGTTCCCGAACGTTCACCTGGAGCGATTCACACCCCGCGCCTTGGGCGGCGATGCCTTCGAGGTCGAACTCCGGCGCAGCGGGCGGACGTTGAGCGTCCCCGCCGGCTCGACCGTGCTGGCCGCCGTGCGCGCCGAGCTGCCGAACACCGCGTACTCCTGCGAGCAGGGCTTCTGCGGGACCTGCCAACAGCGGGTCCTTGAGGGCGAGGTGGACCACCGGGACGAGCTGCTGACGGACGCGGAGCGGGCCGACTCCATGCTGATCTGTGTGTCACGGGCCAGGAGTGAGCGAATCGTGCTCGATATGTGAACACCCATGGTCGGTCCGATCCGTTCGGGGCCGGAATCGATCGGTAAGGTGTTCGTATGACTACCGGGGTACGGCGAAGAATGGGAGTCGATGAGCGGCGGCAGCAGCTGATCGGTGTCGCCCTCGACCTGTTCAGCCGGCGCTCGCCCGACGATGTCTCCATCGACGAGATAGCGTCGGCCGCCGGTATCTCGCGCCCGCTGGTCTACCACTACTTCCCCGGCAAACTCAGCCTGTACGAGGCCGCGTTGAAGCGTGCCTCGGAGGAACTGGCGGGCCGGTTCGTCGAGCCGCGGGAAGGGCCGCTGGGGGCGCGGCTGCTGCGGGTGATGCGCCGGTTCTTCGACTTCGTCGAGGAGCACGGCCCCGGATTCTCCGCGCTGATGCGGGGCGGCCCGGCCGTCGGCTCGACGGCGACGAACGCGCTCATCGACTCCGTGCGCCAGGCCGCGTATGTCCAGATCCTGTCGCATCTGCGGGTGGAGAACCCGCCCGCGCGTCTGGAGCTGGTCGTCCGCTCCTGGATCTCGCTCGCCGAGTCGACGGCGCTGATCTGGCTGGACGGCCGGCGCATCCCGCGCGCCGAGCTGGAGGTCCAGCTGGTGCACGACTTCGCCGCGCTGGCCGCCGTCAGCGCCGCCTACGACGAGGAGATGGGCGCGACTCTGCGCCACATGCTGAAGGACGAGCCGGCCGACGGTCCGTTCAACGACCTGGTCGCCCGGCTGATCTCACTGGCGTCCTGAGCGGGCCCCGGCAGGGCTCAGCTCTCGAACTTGCGGAACGAGGGGTCGAGGTCGCGCACCTCCGCGGTCAGGTGCAGCGCGAGCTCCCCGGTGGGCTTGATGTACTGCCGCAGCAACTCCAGCACGGCCTCGGTGAGTCGGGCCTTCGTCTCGTCCGTACGGCCGGCCAGCAGGCCCAGGGTGACGTGTACAACGGCGTGGCCGTCCGTCTCGTCGGCGAACGTGGTGTTCTCGCAGCGGCGGAACTGGGTCTTGCACGCCGGCAGCTTGGCGGCCGCGATCTCCACCACGGCGGCGTGCAGCGCCCGCCCGAAGCCGGGCCGGTCGAAGTCGTCCGCCAGCTGTTCCGAGTAGTCGACGGTGATCTGCGGCATGAGCACTCCTGTTCTATGTCGGCAGCGATCACCCTAACCGCAGCGCCAGCATCGCGATGTCGTCCTCCCGGTGGTGCCCGAAGCAGCCCAGCAGGGTGTCGCACAGCGCGTCGAGGCCGTTCGGGGCGTCGGCGGCGGCCGCGCGCAGCTGCTCCATCGAGGCGGCGAGGTCGATGCCGCGGGTCTCGATGAGGCCGTCGGTGACCATGAGGAGACGGTCCTCCCGGTCCAGCACCAGCTCGGTCGGCTCGGGCCGGTCGAGGTCGAGCCCGAGCAGCGGACCGCACACCGGGACGTACTCGGCCTCGCCCTTCTCCCGCACGATCAGCGGCGGTATGTGGCCCGCGTTGGCGATCCGGACGCGTCCGGTGCCGGGCTCGACCAGGGCGAGGCAGACGGTGGCGGTGACGTCGGGGTGGTAGTGCTGCAGCATCCGGTCGAGCCGTTCGGCCAGCACCGCCGGGTCGCTCTCCTCGACGCAGTGGGCGCGCAGCGCGTGCCGCATCTCCACCATGACGGTGGCCGCCTCCAGCGAGTGCCCGACGACGTCCCCGACCGCGGTGAGCACCCCGTCCTCGGTGCGCAGGGCGGCGTAGAAGTCGCCGCCGATCTCGGTGTGCCGGGAGGCGGGGACGTACCGTACGACGAGGTCGATGCCCGGCAGATCGGGCAGCCGGTGCGGTTGGGGCAGGAAGCTGTGCTGGAGGGTGAGGGCGATGTCCCGCTCCGCCTCGTACATCAGCAGCGGCTCGGCGGCGAGCGCGGTGGCCTGGGCCAGTCGCTCCGCGGGTAGTGCCGCGATGGGAAGTGCCGTGTGGTGTCGTCGGTCGTCCGCGGGTTCGTCGTCGCTTGTCGCGCCCCGCGGCGGAGCCGCATATCGACGCAGCCCCGCGCCCCTGAGGGACGCTGCACTTGCCGGTGTTGCGATGCACACCTGGGCTCGGCCCTCCTGGGCGGATGCCAGCACCAGGCTGGCGTCCTCCTGGACGCCGGGGCGGAAGAAGCCCGCGGGCCACAGCGGCGCCGGGACGACGGTGCTGTGCACGCCGGTCCGCCCGCCCCAGCCCTTCGCGATCCGGGTGATCAGCCGGGCGGCCGCCTCGTGCGCGCTTGCGTCGGGCAGCGCGAGTCTGCTGCGTGAGCTGCCGTGGTGCGCCTCGCCGTCCGGGCCGATGACGAAGACGACGGCGGGTGTGCCGGTGAGGCGGGCCGCGCCGGTGGCGGACGCGGCGGCCAGTTCCCCCAGGCAGCGCGCGGTCTGCACGGCGACGGTCGCCTCCGACAGCAGCGCCAGCCGGAGCACCAGCGCCTCGGCGGCGGTGCGCCGACGGGACCCGCGGACGGCGGCCCGTACGACGGCCTCGATCTCGCTCGGCTCGGCAGGCACCGTCAGATAGGCGTCGGCACCCGCGTCGAGCCCCCGGCACCGGTCCCCCGTCTCCAGCGCCTTGGCGGAGAAGTGGACGACGGGCAGCGCGGCCGTGGACGGCCGGGACTTGACCCGGCGGCACAGCTCGAAGCCGTTCATGTCCGGCAGCCCGACGTCGACCAGGGCCACGTCGGGCAGGGCGCCCGCGCGCAGCCGCACATCCAGCTCTATCAGCGCCTCCCCCGCACTCGCCACCGGTACGACGTCGTGGCCCGCCCGGCGCAGCACGGCGCCCATGGCATAGCGGTTGGCCGAGACGTCGTCGACGACCATCACGGTCGTGTCCAGCTCCATTCCGTAACCGTCCATCGTCGCTCGCCCTCGGATACGCACGAATGGGGCGGGCCCGGTGACCGGGTCCGCCCCATTCAAGCTAGCGCCGTGTCAGGGGGTTCGGGAGAAGACTGCAACTGTGCGCCCCGGAACGGCGAACGTCCCCGATTCCGCTTCATACGACGAGGACTTGACGATAGGGTCCGCCCCCGAGACCAGCGCCGGATGCAGCCGGTAGCCCTGGCCGGCCAGGGCGGTGATCCGCTGCTCCTGCTTCTCGGGCGTCGCGTTGAAGACGACGACGAGGTCACCGAGCCGCATGGTGATCACGCCGGGCGTCTCCTCCTTGCCGGACAGCGGGAAGGAGAGCTTCGACTGCACCTGCTCCGCCGTGCCGAGGGAGAAGGCGCTCTCCGTCGTACGGATCCTGAGCAGATCGCGGTAGGCCGCCGAGGCGCCCTCGATCTGCGCGCAGCCGACCTTGACGGTGCCGAGCAGCGGCTTGGCGTACGGCCACTTGGAGCTGTTGTCGGCCGCCATCGGCAGCCCCCGCCCGAAGCCGTTGCCGTCGGCGCAGTTCCAGTGGATGGCGTTGAACCAGTCGCCGCTGTCGTAGGAGTTGCGGTCCAGCGACTTGGAGCGCAGCAGGTCGGTGCCGGCCTGGGAGAGGGCCGGGCCCTGCGAGAGGCCGGCCGTGGCCATGGCGAGGACCTGCATACGGGCGCGGTCCGCCGCGCTCACCGAGGTGGGCAGCTTGAAGGCGAGGGCGTCGAACAGCGACTCGTTGTCGTGCGCGTCGGCGTAGGCGAGGGCGTCGCCGGGGGCCGCCGCGTATCCGGCGGGTGCGCCGTTGTAGTCGACGTCGGAGCCCTTGACCTCCTTGCCGCTGGTGTCGGTGAAGCGGTAGGCGGCGAGATTGCCGGACAGGCCGACCTTGATGAGGTCCTGGTAGTGCAGGAGGCGGGCCTTCTGCTCGGCCGGAGTGCCGTTGTTCTTGGACGAGTTGGGCTCGGTGTAGAGGCCGGAGGCGAAGCCCTGGACGCCGGGGTCGTCGTCGAAGGGGCCGCCGCCGCGCACCGCGTCCCGCGCCCGGTCGGAGAAGGTCGCGATGCCGGTGCCGGCCATGTTCTTCTGGGTGGCCTGGACGAAGCGGGCGTCGTCGGCGACCTCGCCGAAGTTCCAGCCCTCGCCGTACAGGATGATCTTCTTGCCGTCGACGCCGTCCTTGGCGAGGGTCAGCTCGTCCAGGGCCTTGCGCACGGCCAGGATGTTGGCCTTGGGGTGGTGGCCCATGAGGTCGAAGCGGAAGCCGTCGACCTTGTACTCCTTGGCCCAGGTGACGATCGAGTCGACGACCAGCTTGCCCATCATGGCGTTCTCGGTGGCGGTGTTGGCACAGCAGGTGCTGTTCGCGACCGAGCCGTCGGCGAGGAGCCGCTGGTAGTAGCCGGGGACGACCTTGTCGAGGACGCTGGTCTCCGCCTGGCCGCCGGCCGGAGTGTGGTTGTAGACGACGTCCATGACGACGCGCAGGCCGTCCTCGTTGAGCGCCTTGACCATCCTGCGGAACTCGACGTTGCGCGCGGTGCCGTTCGGGTCGGAGGCGTACGAGCCCTCGGGGACCGTGTAGTGGTACGGGTCGTAGCCCCAGTTGTAGGCGTCCTTCGCGGCGATCTTCGCCACGCACTCCTGCTGCTTGTCGGAGTCGGCCGGGAAGGCGGCGAGGTCGCAGTCGGTGGTCGCCTGCTCGGACTTCTTCTCCGGGATGGTGGCGATGTCGAAGGCCGGCAGCAGATGGACGTACGACGTGCCCGCCTCGGCCAGCTTCTTCAGGTGCTTGGAGCCGTCGCTGAGCTTGTCGGTGAAGGCGAGATAGGTGCCCTTGTCCTTCGCGGGCACCGTCTTGTCCGCCACCGAGAAGTCCCGGACGTGCAGCTCCTGGATCTGCGCGTCCCGCAGCGGCACCGCCTTCGGCTTGGTGTACGTCGACCAGCCGGCCGGCGCCAGGGCCCTGTCGCGCAGGTCGACCACGAGGCTGCGCTCGGAGTTCGCGGTGAGGGCGACCGAGTAGGGGTCGGTGACCTTGTTGGTGACGACCTTGCGGACGCTGGGCGCCCAGACCTTCACGACGTACCGGTAGGGCTTGTTCTTCCAGGACCCCGGCCCGGTGACGGACCAGACTCCGGTGCTGTCGTTCCGCTTCATGGCGACGGTGGAGTCGCCGATCTCCAGCTTGACCGACTGTGCCGTGGGCGCCCAGACGGCCAGCGTCGGGCGGCCCTTGTCGAAGGTCGGTCCGAGGTCTGCCTTCGTCGCCCCGGGGTACAGGTCGTCCAGTACGCCGGCGATCTGCACGCCGGTCGCGGCCAGGACAGCCCCGTTGGCGGCGCGCTGGGAGGCGACGAGCTGGCCGCGCAGGGCCTCGCGGACCCGGTCGCGGTCACGGGGGTCCACGGACCAGGCGGCGTAGTTCTTCAGGTGCGGGAACTTCGCCTTCTGGGCGTCGGTGAGGGACGTCTTCGACAGCCGCAGCCACTTGGCGTCGCCGGTCAGCGCGCCGTCCTTGACTGCGATGTCGCCGGCCCGGCTGTAGAGCAGCTGGGTGGAGGCGGCGGCCTCGGAGCCGTTCCAGGCGAGCGTGTTCCGGTCGATCCAGACCGCCTTGGAGGTGGTCAGGTCGAGCGCGGCGGCGGACCCGGCCGGCTGCGGGAGCAGGTACTTCTCCTGGCCGCTCAACAGCCACACCTCATGGCCGTTCGCCGTGAGGTCGAGCGACTGGTCGGCGGGCAGATCCTTCTCGTCGCCCTTGTGGAGGATGTAGCTGAGGCTGGTGGCACCGTCGGTGAGCGGTACCTCGAAGACCGCACCATAACTGTCAGTCTTGACCGGCTTCAGGGGGTTCGACCACTCGGTGGGGTTCGCGGCACCCGTCCAGGTGTGCAGGCCCCAGCCGTCGTAGTTCCCGTCGGCGCGGTGGTAGTGCAGGACCGCCTTGGACTTGTCCGGCGCCGGGTAGTCGGCCGCCGGCTTCTCGGTGCGGACGGTCTCCTTGCCCTGCTCGATCCAGATCTCACCGGTCTTGGTGACGTCGATCGTGCGGTCGGCGGAGACGTCCTTGTTGCCGTCCTTGTCGATGACGAGGAAGCCGACGGACGAGGCGCCGGGCTTCAGCTTGACGTAGGCGAAGGCTCCGTAGGCGTCACGGCCGGTGAAGGGGTGACTCTCCGGCCAGTTGGTGGACTCGCCGTCGGCGAGGTCGCCCCAGGCGTACACGCCCCAGTTCGCGTAGTCGCCGTCGGTGCGCTTGTAGTGGACGACGGCGTAGTCGCGGGAGGCGGCGCTGGGGTTCTCGGGGGCGGGCGGGGTGCCGGTGGTGCTCCGGGCGAGCGCGCTCGCCGTGCGGCCGGCCGAGTCGACGGCGACCGCCTTGTAGCGCAGGGCCGTGCCGGCCGGTACGTCCTTGCCGATGGCCTGGGTGACCTTGTACGGGGCGTGGTCGGCGGTCCCGAGGGTCTTCCACCTGCCGCCTCCGACCTGGGCGGCGAAGACGACACGGTTGAGCTGCCCGCCGTCGACATCGGCGGTGAGTTCCACGGTGCCGGTGGCTCCGGCGGCCGGCGCCTTCAGGGTGACCGTCGGCCCGGTGGCGGGCTTGGCGAGCTTGCCGGCCGCCTTGTAGACGACCGCCGAGCCGCTCGGGACGGTGACGGTGACCTTCCTGTCGCCGTCACTCTTCAGGGAGCCGTCGGTGCCGTGGATGCCCTTGAACGCCATGCCGGCCGAGCCGGTCGCGAAGGTCGCCGTATTCGCCTCGGCGGCGTTGTTGAAGGCGACGACGTACTCGATGCCCGTCCGGGCGTCGGTGCGGGAGAAGGCGTAGACGCCGGCGCCGTCGGCCGCGTAGCGCTCGGTCTGGACTCCGTCGGCGAGGGCCGGGTTGGCCTTGCGGAGCTTGGCGAGGGCGCTGATCTGCCGGTACAGGGGCGCGCCGGTGTCGTAGGCGTCGCTGGCGTGGGTGCGGTCGGTGCCGATCTGGTCGTCATCCAGGTAGTCGGCGGTCTTCGAGGCGAACAGGGTCTGGCGGGCGTCCTTGTCGCCGCCGGCGCCCGTGAAGCCCTGCTCGTCGCCGTAGTAGACGACCGGGTTGCCGCGGCTGAGGAACATCAGCTCGTTGGCGAGCTTGTCCTTCTCCAGCAGCTCGGCGTCGGTCGCCTTCGGGTTGTCCTGGTTCAGGAAGTACCCGATGCGGCCCATGTCGTGGTTGCCGAGGAAGGTGACCTGCTCATAGGCGTTGGCCTTGTCGGTCGTGTACTTGTAGTCGTCGGCGAAGACACCCGCGAGCTTCTGCGCGCTGCCGCCCTGGGAGGCGTACTGCCGTGCCGCCTCCTGGAAGGGGAAGTCGAGCGTGGCGTCGAGGCGGCCCTGGGTGACGTACGGCGACGTGATGTCCGGGTCGGCCGAGTAGACCTCGCCGAACATGAAGAAGTCGTCGCGGCCCCGCTTGGCCGCGTAGGAGTCGAGGGCGGTGGCCCACTGGGTCCAGAACTCCATGTTGACGTGCTTCACGGTGTCGATGCGGAAGCCGTCGATGTCGAAGTCCCTGACCCACCGCTGGTAGATCTTCTCCATGCCGCTGACGACCTCGGGACGCTCGGTCCACAGGTCGTCCAGGCCGCCGAAGTCGCCGTGTGTGGAGCTCTCACCGGCGAAGGTGGAGTCGCCGCGGTTGTGGTACATCGTCGGGTCGTTGAGCCACGACGGGACCTTGACGTTCCTCTTCGCGGCGGGAACGGTCGGCGTGCGCGGGAAGGAGCCGGTGCCGACGGCCGGGAACCCGGATTTCCCGTCCGCGTAGTCGGCGTCGTCGAAGGGCTTGCCGTCCTTGGTGAGGTACGGGAAGGCGCCTTTGGAGAGGTAGTCGTAGGACTTCTCCTCATAGTCGACGACATCGGCGGTGTGGTTGGTGATGACGTCGAAGTAGACCTTCATGCCCTTGGCGTGCGCCTTGGAGATGAGGGTCTCCAGGTCCTTGTTGGTGCCGAAGTGCGGGTCGACCTGCGTGAAATCTGTGATCCAGTACCCGTGGTAGGCCGCGGAGGCGTTGCTCCCCGTCCCCTGCACCGGCTGGTTCTTGAAGATCGGCGCCATCCAGATAGAGGTGGTGCCGAGCCCCTTGATGTAGTCGAGGCGCTTGGTCAGGCCCTTGAGGTCGCCGCCCTGGTAGAAGCCCTTGTCGGTGGGGTCGTACCCGGTGGCCAGGCGGGAACCGGTCAGGCCGCCCTTGTCGTTGCCCGTGTCACCATTGGCGAAACGGTCCGGCAGAACGAAGTAGAACTGCTCACGGGTGGCGTCGTGCCGGGCGGGCTCGGCGGCCAGTCCGGCGTCGGACGGCGGCGGGGGCGGGGTGTCCGCCCGCGCCGCGAGGGGCTGGACGAGCGCTGCGGCCAGCGCGGTCACGGTGACCGCAGCGACCCGTCCGGCATGGGCGGTTCGACGCCTCGACGGCGACGGCCATCTCGATATCACAGATGGGCTCCTAGCGATTACGGCTCTGTGGGTCCGACCCCGCGCGAAACGTATCGCCGCCGTAAGTATTACAGCAAGAGGCTTGAAACCATCGGTAAGAATTTTCAGAAACAGTATCAGCGGGACTCTCAGCAAGGGGAGTTGCTCTGCACATCGCATTGACGTCCTCACCCACGTGAACGTGGGCGATTCCCGCCTGCTCCGCCGCGCGCAGCGGCTGGCTACAGGCGTTTTGACGCTCCGCCTCGTGCCGCATCTCAGCGACACGTTTCCGTCCAGCGGCGCGTAGGTTGGCCTCGGCGTCGTCTCGGTCATGCCGGGTTCCGCACTCCGTGCACGTCCACACGCGGACATTCAGCTGCTCGCGGCCCTTGGGACCGGTAAGTCGCCCGCACCCGGTGCGGGAGCACAGCTGAGTGGAGGGGAACCACCGGTCGATCCTGACGAAGGTCCGCCCGTACCGTGCACACTTGACTTCCAGGGTGCGGGCAAATCTGCCGAGGGATTGGTCATGGACGCCCTTGCCGAGCCTGCCGCCACGGGCGACCATGCCCTTCACGTTCAGGTCCTCCACATAGACCGCTTGGCTCTCGCGGACGATGCGGGTGGTCTCCTGCTCGATGAAGTCGCGTCGCCGGTCGGCGATGCGGGCATGGATCTTCGCGACGGCCTGCTTGGCCCTGCGCCGGTTGTTCGATCCTTTCCGCTGTCTGGACGGGTCCTGGATGACCGTCACCGACGACGGCTGGCAAAGATCACAACTAATCGAAACTGCACACTCCATGGGTAAGTGTGTTCGCTGCCTAGAAGAAATGCCCGGACCCCCGAGCGGGATCCGGGCAACCGTCCTGTCCGCTGCTCAGCAGCTCGACTTGCCGGCGTAGATCGCGAGGGCGGTGTTGGAGCCGAGGGTGGCCGTGAACTGCCCGCTGGAGTTCACCGTCACGGTCGTGTTGTTCTGGACGTTGCAGTAGGTCCCCGCAGGCAGCGACGTCTGATACGTACGGCTCAGCGAGCCCGACTCGTGGTTGATCGCCACGTAGCCCTTGCTGCCCCGCCCGAACGCGATGGCGTCGCCGCCGTTGTCCCACCAGTTCGTGACGGACTCGCCGCGCGTGGCGTTGCGGAAGGCGACCATGCGGATGATCTCCGGCCAGGCGTGCTGGCACTTCCAGCCGTCCTGCCAGCAGGCGGTCACGGAGCCGCCGTTGGGCGGGCCGGCGTCCGTGTCCGACCACTCGTAGCCGGAGTTGATGTCGGGGGCGCCGTACGGGTAGGCGAGCATGAAGACGTTGGCGAGGGTGTAGTTCGCCCCGTCCTTGTAGTTCAGAGTGCTGCCGTTGCGCTCGGTGTCGTGGTTGTCGACGAAGACACCGGAGACGCCGCTGTTCATGTAGCCCCAGCCCTCGCCGTAGTTCTTGAGATAGGCGAGGTTCTCGTTGTTGAAGACCCGCTTGAGGTCGTAGGCGTAGCGGAACTCCTGGACGTCGCCGTTGCCCGTGTACTCGGTGGGCTGGACGGCCTCGCCGCTGCCGTAGATGACCTCCTGCTTCCAGTAGACGGAGGGGTTCGTCAGGCGCGACTTGATGTTGGCGAGGTCGGCTGCCGGGATGTGCTTGGCCGCGTCGACGCGGAAGCCGTCGACGCCGTAGCCGAGCAGGCTGTTCATGTAGCCGGCGATGGTGGCGCGGACGTACTCCTCGCCGGTGTCCAGGTCGGCGAGGCCGACGAGTTCGCAGTTCTGGACGTTGGTGCGGTTGGTGTAGTCGCTGATGCTCGCCGTGCAGTCGTTCATGTCGGCCGCGGAGTACAGGCCGGGGTAGTTGTACTTCGTGTACGACGAGCCGCCGGTGCCGGTGCCGCTGCCCGCGGACATGTGGTTGATGACGGTGTCGGCGACGACCTTCACGCCCGCGGCATGGCAGGTGTCGATCATGTTCTTGAAGGCGGTGGCGTCGCCGAGGCGACCGGCGATCTTGTAGCTGACCGGCTGGTACGAGGTCCACCACTGGGAGCCCTGGATGTGCTCGGCGGGCGGGGAGACCTGGACATAGCCGTAGCCGGCGGGGCCGAGGGTGTTGGTGCACTCCTTGGCGACCGAGGCGAAGTTCCACTCGAACATCACCGCGGTGACGTCCTTGGTGCCGGGCGGAGCGGCGGATGCCGTGCCGCCGGGGGCCCACAGAGCCGCGGCGCCCGCTGCGGCGAACGCGGTCACCGTGGCCGCGAGGGCGGTACGGCGTCGCTTCCTGTGGCGCTTCGGGGGCGCCGAGCGTGTCGATATCACAGGCTGAACTCCTTGCGAGAGCGGCTCAGTTCGGATCCCCCCTGCGCCGCGGCGCGGCTTCGTTGCCGGGCGCCGGCCGCGAACGTACCGCTAACGAAAGCTTTACAGCAAGAGGTTTGAAATTCACAGAAAGAACTTTCACGCGCCGCCTTGACGTCTCTTCACAACTGCCCCACGCTCACGGGTAGTTGAAACCCAGACCTGCACATTCTCTGCAGACGTCCGACGACTTGTGTCCGACTTCACTTCCGGAGCCGCACATGCCTCTCAGACACCACCCCCCGGGTGCCCTCCGCCGCGCCGCGACCGCCGCCGCGGCCGGTGTCCTCGCCTTCGCGGGTGCGCTGGCCCTGCCGTCGACGCCCGCCCGCGCGGACGCCACGACCTCGGGTGATGTGATCGCCAACCTCTGGTCCTACAACTGGGACTCGGTCGCCGCCGAGTGCACGGACGTGCTCGGCCCGAACGGCTACGGCGCGGTGTGGGTCGCCCCGCCGGCCGAGTCGCTGAAGCAGACCAACTACTACTGGTGGGACGTCTACCAGCCGTACTCCTACGACCTGAACGGCCGCTTCGGGACGGCGGCGCAGTTCGCCTCGATGGTGGACGCCTGCCATGACGCGGGTGTGAAGGTATACACGGACGCGGTGATCAACCACACGGCCGCACAGACCGGCACCGGCTACCACGGCACGACGATCACCAACAAGTACGACACCCCCGACTGGGACCCGGACGACTACCACACGTCGGCGGAGTGCAACGACTCCGACCTGATCATCGACGACTGGTCGAACCTCTCCGAGATCCAGAACTGCGAGCTGCTGGGCCTGCCCGACCTGGAGACGGAGGACGACGACGTCCGCTCGGGCATCGCGGCGTTTCTGAACAAGCAGATCGCGCTGGGGGTCGACGGTTTCCGTGTCGACGCCGCCAAGCACATGCCGGTCACCGATCTGAACGCGATCCGGGCGAAGCTGGACGCCACGACGTCGGGCGCGCAGCCGTACGTCTTCCAGGAGGTGTACCCGGGTTCGACCCCGGCGGCTTCCGACTACTACGCCTCGGGTGACGTGCTGGACTTCACGTACGCGAGCCGGGTGAAGTCGGCGTTCCAGGGCAATGTGAGCGAGCTGGAGTCGCTGCCGTCGTCGGGTGTGCTGCCTCCGGCGAACTCGGTGTCCTTCGTGACCAACCACGACACCGAGCGCAACGGCCTGCACCTGAGCTACAAGGACGGCGACACCTACCGCCTCGCCAACGTCTTCCAGCTGGCCTACAAGTGGTCGACGCCGACGGTGTACTCGGGCTTCGAGTTCTCGTCCTCCGACCAGGCGCCGCCGAACTCGGGCGGCTTCGTGACGGACACGAACTGCTCGAACGGCTGGTACTGCCTGCAGCGCGACACCGCCATCACCGGCATGGTGAAGTGGCACAACGCGGTGGGTTCACAAGCCGTGGCCAACTGGGCGACGAAGTCGTCGAGCGTCATCGGCTTCGGGCGGGGCAGCGGGGGCTACATCGCTCTGAACAACGGCTCGTCGGCGGCGACGTACACCTTCGCGACCGGGATGGCCGACGGCACGTACGCGAACGTCATCGACAACGGCGCGTCGACGGTCACTGTGTCCGGCGGCAACGCGAGTCTGACGATCCCCGCGAAGAGCGCGGTCGCCTTCTACGACGGTGAGTTCACGCCCTGCGACACCTGCCAGGACCCCGACGGCGGCACCTCGACGGTGACGGCCACCTTCAACGAGTACGCCTCCACCACCAGCGGCCAGGACGTCTACGTGGTCGGTTCGATCGCGGCGCTGGGCGGCTGGGACACGTCGAAGGGCGTGAAACTGTCGTCGTCGGGCTACCCGGTCTGGTCGGGGGCGGTGAGTGTGCCGGTCAACACGTCGTTCGAGTACAAATACGTGAAGAAGAACGCGTCCGGGAACGTCACCTGGGAGTCCAACGCCAACAGGTCGGCCACCACGACGACTTCGGCGATCGCCCTGAACAACTCCTGGAACCTGGCGAACGCGGGCGCCACCGACGTCACCTTCAACGTCACCGCCACGACCGACTGGGGCACCAACGTCTACGTCGTCGGCTCCATCCCGGCACTCGGCTCCTGGAACACGGCCGACGCGATCCCCCTGTCCTCGGCGTCGTACCCGACCTGGAGCAGGTCGGTGATCGTCCCCAAGAACACGGCCTTCGAGTACAAGTACCTTAAGGAGGACGGCTCCGGGAACGTCACCTGGGAATCGGGATCGAACCGGTCGTACACGACCGGCAGTGCGTCGGGCTACACGACGAGCGGCAGCTGGACGTAATCCCCCCGCGCTATCGCGCTTGGAATTTCAGCACCACTTTGTGGCTTCGTATGAGGCGAGTGTGGTGGACTCGGACCTCCAGTGGACGTCCTTCTGGACTATCCGGCAGGGGTCGTCTCCGCCGTTGTTCCACACCACCTTGACATTGATTGCCCGGCCGCAGTGGTTCTCCAGATCGACCCACCGCCGAAGCCCCGGGAAACCGCCGCCGTCACGCACCTTCTTCACGCACGTGACCTTGGCCCCCGCCTCGCCGGGCCCCACTACGTCCGCGCTTGCGCTGCTCGCGACGGAAGTCAGCAGAATTGCGGACCCCGTTGCCGCAATGAACGCCTTGAAACCTGCTCGCATTTTCAGTGAACCTTTCGAAATGAAAGATCGTTTGGTCGCGCGCAAGATTACCTGAACGCCAAGAGGGCCCACTGTCGGTGGGCCCTCTTGAATTGCTCGGCCGTCAGGCCCTGGGGCGCCCCACACCCCGGGGGGCCGCCCCCCACCCCCCCCCCCCCCCCCCCCCCGTGACGATCAGGGGGGCGGGGAAGCCGCCCCGCGGCGGGGGGGGGCCCCGCA
>NZ_JBHYJA010000017.1:26402-148123 GCF_042740355.1 Streptomyces sp. NPDC059010 | reverse complement strand
GCCACACATAACCCCCCCCCCACCCGCGCCCCCCGGGGGGGGGCCCCATTTTGTTTGGCGCGCCCGCCCCCCCCTCGTCCACCACACCGTGGTGTCCGACGGGACCTTCGCCTCGCCGTCCGCCTCGGTGAGCTCGTCGCTGGTCAGGAGTACGCGGCCGTGGGCGGGGAGGGTCACGGACTCGCCGGTGGTGTTGGCGACGCAGACGAAGTCGCCGCGGCGGAAGGCCAGGACGCCCTCGGGTGCGCGCAGCCACTCCACCGCTTCGCCGGCGCCGAGGTCCCGGTGTTCGCGGCGGGCCGCGAGGGCGGCGCGGTAGAGCTCCAGGGTCGAGTCGGCGACGCCGGTCTGGGCCTCGACGCTCAGCTCCCCCCAGGACGCCGGCTGCGGCAGCCAGCTGCCCCCGCTGCCGAAGCCGTACGACGATCCGGTGCGCGTCCACGGGATCGGCACCCGGCAGCCGTCGCGGAAGCCGTCCTGGCCGGCGCCGCGGAAGTACGCCGGGTCCTGGCGGACCTCGTCGGGGAGGTCGACGACGTCCGGCAGGCCGAGCTCCTCGCCCTGGTAGACGTACGCCGAGCCGGGCAGGGCCAGCATCAGCAGGGTCGCCGCGCGGGCTCGGCGCAGGCCCAGCTCGCGGTCGCCCGCCGTGCGGATCTGGGTGCCGAGGCCCGGGGGGTTCGCGAAGCGGGTCGCGTGGCGGGTGACGTCGTGGTTGGAGAGGACCCAGGTGGCGGGGGCGCCGACGGGGCGCATCGCCTCCAGGGTGCGGTCGATGACCTTGCGGAGTTCCTCCGCGTCCCAGTCCGTGCCCAGGTACTGGAAGTTGAACGCCTGGTGCAGCTCGTCCGGGCGTACGTAGTTCGCGGTGCGCTCGACGGTCGGCGTCCACGCCTCGGCGACGAAGATGCGCTCGCCCGCGTACTCGTCGAGGATCGTGCGCCACTGGCGGTAGATCGCGTGCACACCGTCCTGGTCGAAGAACGGCATGACATCGTTGCCCAGCAGCTTGAGCTGCTCGTGGGATCCGAGGTCCGGCAGCCCCTCCGCCTTCACCAGGCCGTGTGCCACGTCGATACGGAAGCCGTCGACGCCCATGTCCAGCCAGAAGCGGAGGATGGAACGGAACTCGTCGCCCACCGCCGGGTGTTCCCAGTTGAAGTCGGGCTGCTCGGGTGCGAAGAGGTGCAGGTACCACTCGCCGGGGGTGCCGTCGGGCTCTGTGATCCGCGTCCACGCCGGGCCACCGAAGATGGACTCCCAGTCGTTGGGCGGCAGTTCACCGTTCGCGCCCTTGCCGGGACGGAAGTGGTAGCGGTCGCGCAGCGGGGAGCCGGGCCCCTCGGCGATCGCCCGCTTGAACCACTCGTGCTGGTCGGAGGAGTGGTTGGGCACCAGGTCGACGATGATCCGCAGGCTCAGCTCGTGGGCGTCGCGGATCAGCGCGTCCGCGTCGAGCAGGTTGCCGAACATCGGGTCGACGGCCCGGTAGTCGGCGACGTCGTAGCCGGCGTCGGCCTGCGGGGAGGCGTAGAAGGGGCTGAGCCACACGGCGTCCACGCCGAGGTCGCGCAGATACGGGAGACGGGAGCGTACGCCTTCCAGATCACCCATGCCGTCGCCGTTGCTGTCGGCGAAGCTGCGCGGATAGACCTGGTAGATCACCGCGTCCCGCCACCAGTCACGGCGCTTGGCGACGGTGGCGACGGCGGAGGTTTCGGCCGGGTCGGCGGAGTGCTGGCTCATGGCGTCCTTGATGCGTAACGGATGTGGGGTCATGGGTCAGGTCAGGTCAGGTCAGGTATGGGGCGGTGGTATGACGAGGCGGCCGCGGTGACAGCGGGGTCGGATGGACACCGCGACCGCCTCGGGCTTGCAGGGGCGAGCGTCAGCCCTTCGTGCCGCCCGCGGTGAGACCGGTGACCAGGTTCTTCTGTACGAAGTAGAAGAAGGCGGAAACCGGTATGGCGATCAGAACGGCCGTCGCGGCCATGAGATTGCGCTGCGCGTCATGCTCACTGACGAAGGTCTGCAGTCCGACGGCGAACGTGTACTTCGTGTCGGACAGCATGAACGTCGAGGCGAACGCGACCTCGCCGAAGGCCGTGAGGAAGCTGTAGAACGCGGCGACCGCGAGGCCCGGCTTGGCGAGCGGCAGGATCAGTCGCGCGAAGGTGCCGAAGGGGCTCAGTCCGTCGACGCGTCCCGCCTCGTCGATCTCGAACGGGATCGTGTCGAAGTAGCCCTTCATCAGCCAGGCACAGTACGGCACGGTCGTCGAGCAGTAGACGAGGATGAGACCGAGGTAGTTGTCGATGAGCTGGACCTCGGAAAGGATCTGGTACATCGGCACCATGAGGACCGCCACCGGGAACATCTGGGTGACGAGCAGTACCCACATGAACTTCTTGTAGCCCGGGAAGCGCATCCGCGAGACCGCGTACCCGGTCGTGGCGGAGATGACGACGCCGATCAGCGTGGTGCCCAGGGTGACGATGAGCGTGCTGGTCAGCCAGTCGAAGAACTTCGTCTCCTGAAGGACGAACGTGTAGTTGTCCAGCGTCATCTTCTTCCAGATGCCGCCCGGGTGGAGATAGTCGTCCTGGTCGGGGCCGAGGGACAGGAAGACCAGCCAGGCGACGGGGAAGAGCGCGATCAGGCTCGCCACGATCAGGATGCCGTGGGAGGTCAGGGACGCGCCGAGGCCGCGGCGGCGCACCTTGCGCGGGGTGGCGGTGGTCATGGAGTCCTGCTTGTTCACCGGGGTCTCAACAGTGGTCGTGCTCATGGGGACTCCTGCCTCAGATCGCGAGCTGCTGGTCATTGCGGTTCAGCCAGCGGCGGTAGAAGGAGGTGAAGACGACGAGGATGCCCAGCAGCAGCATGCCGTAGGCGGCCGACTGCGCGAAGTCGCGCGGCTGCTGTCCGAAGCCGAGGTAGTAGGCCCAGGTGACCAGGATCTGGGCGTCGGGGGCGGTGTCGCCGAACAGCAGGAAGATGATGGCGAACTGGTTGAAGGTCCAGATGATGCCGAGGAGTACGACGGTGGAGCTGACGGACCTCAGGCCCGGCAGCGTGACGTACCGGAACTGCTGCCACTTGGTCGCGCCGTCCATCTCGGACGCCTCGTACAGCGAGGAGTCGATGGACTGCAGTCCGCCCAGCAGCGACAGCATCATGAACGGCACACCGCACCAGGTGTTGACCATGATCGCGGCGAACCGCTGCCAGAAGGTGTCCTCCAGCCACAGCGGTGTCGGCAGATGCAGCGTCTCCAGGAAGGAGTTGATGATGCCGCCGTCGGCGAGCATGAACCGCCAGCCGAAGACGGTGACGAAGGTCGGCACGGCCCACGGCAGGATCAGGATCAGCCGGTACAGGGTGCGTCCGCGCAGCTTCTGGTTGAGCAGCAGGGCGAGGCCCAGGCCGACGGTGTAGTGCAGGGTGACGCAGGCCGCGGTCCAGAAGATCGTCCAGATGAAGTGCGACCAGAAGCGGTCGTACGCCGTGTCGCCCCACAGGATGTCGGCGTAGTTGTCGAAGCCGATGAACTTGTACGTGGCCTCGATCTCGTTGACGCCGATGGTGCGGGCGCTGTTGAGACTGTTGGCGTCGGTGAGGGTGAGGTAGAAGCCGTACACCAGCGGATACAGCACGAGGACGCCGAGGACGATCACCACCGGGGCGATCATCGCGTAGGCGTACCAGTGCTTCTGGTAGCCGTGCTTGAGGCGCTGGCCCAGTCCGGGCCGCGGCGCGCGGTCACCGCGGCGCTTGCCGGTCGCGCGGTCGATGGCGACTGTCATGGTTCGACAACCTTCGTGGAGATCGACAGATCGAGGGGTGTACGGCTGTACCGCTCAGGGGGTGTACGGCGCACAGGCCGGTGGCCGCCGGAACTCTCCCCCCATGATCAGGGAGTTCCGGCGGCCACTCGGGGTCACTTGCTGAAGTCCGGGACCAGCTTGGCGATGGAGGTCTCGGCGGTGCTCAGCCCCTTGTCCAGGGACTCCTTGCCACCGGCGACCTTCAGCAGCTCGGTGTCCAGCGGACCCCACAGGGAGCTGTACTCGGGCAGCGCCGGGCGCGGCTGGGCGGAGGCGAGGACGCCCTGGTAGCCGGCGATGCCCGGGTCCGCCTTGACCTCGGCCGTGTAGGCGTCGCCGCGGGTGGGCAGCGTGTTGTTCTTCAGGGCGATGGTCTCCTGGGCCTTCGCCGACGTCATGAAGTTCACGAACTTCAGCGCGGCCTTCATGTGCGCCTCGTCGGAGCCGGCGTACACGGAGAGGTTGTGGCCGCCGGTCGGGGCGCCCGCCTTGCCGGAGGAGCCGGCCGGGACGGTGGCGATGCCGAGGTTGGCCTTGTCCTTGAACGCGGAGCCCTTGTAGAAGTTGGTGATCTCCCAGGGGCCCTGCAGGATCGCGGCGACCTTGCCGCTGACGAACGCCTCCTGGATGTGGGCGTAGGCGTCGGCGGTGGTGTCGGCCTTGTGCAGGCCCTTGCCGTCGAAGAGGCTCAGCCAGGTGCCGTAGCCCTTCTCGGCCTCGGCGCCGGCGACGGTGATCTTCTTGGCGTCGGCGTCGACGGTGTCGGTGCCCTCGCCGTAGAGGAACGTCTGGGCGTAGTAGGCCTGGGTGGAGCCCCAGTAGCCGTCGACGCCGGTCTTGGCCTTGATCGTGGCGGCGGCCTTCTTCAGGTCGTCCCAGGTCTTGGGGGCCTCGACGCCGGCCTTCTTGAACAGGTCCTTGTTGTAGACGAACGCGAGGGTGTCCGTGGTGAACGGAACGCCGTAGACCTTGCCCTCGTACTTGGCCTGCTCGATCAGGTTGGGCTGGAACTTGGCCTGGTCGGCGAGCGCCTCGGTGCCGTCCAGCGGCAGGAAGTAGCTCTTCTTGGCGAAGGCGGGGGTCCAGCCGACCTCGGAGCGCAGGATGTCCGGGGCGCCCTTGGAACCGGCGGCGGTGTCGAACTTGTTCTGCGCCTGGTCGAAGGGGACGTTGACGTACTTGACCTTGATGTCCTTGTTGGCGGCCTCGAACTCCTTGACCAAGGCCTGGTACGTCGGCGCCTCGTTCGTGGCGTTGGAGGTGTCCCACCAGGTGATGGTGACCGGCCCGCTCGAATCGCTGCCGCTGTCTCCGCCGCCGCACGCCGTCGCCGCGAGAGCGAGGGACGCCACCAGCGCGGTGGCCGCTATGCCACGCCGCATGAGATCTCCTTGAGGGTGAAAGCCCGTGTGGTGCAGGGACGGCCCCGTCTGCCGGTCCCCGCTGTCTTGCCGACTGCGCCGTTGCGGCCGCCGGGCGACGTGAACGTAACAGCGTTGAAAGCTCTACGAAAGACCTTGCAGAAAAAAAGTGCAAGAGAACTCGGAAGTTACCGGGGCGTGACCGCGCGGCGACCACCATGAGACGCTTCTTTACAGCGGTGGGACGGTACTCGGACCACCTGTGCAAGACTCTGCAAGCTCTTGCCATCACTTTCACGAGGGAGCGCGATGACGCAGCAGCCCGGGCGAGGACGGCCAACAGGTCGCCCACGACGTCCGATTGGTGTGCAAGGCGCCATACGGCCGGTACAGTCCAGTGCCGTGACCACACGGCTAGCCGACATCGCTGCTCAGGCGGGGGTGAGCGAAGCGACCGTCAGCCGCGTCCTCAACGGGAAGCCCGGCGTCGCCGCCACCACTCGCCAGTCCGTGCTGGCCGCACTCGACGTGCTCGGCTATGAACGCCCGGTGAGACTGCGGCAGCGCAGCGAGGGCCTGGTGGGCCTGATCACCCCGGAGCTGGAGAACCCGATATTCCCCGCTCTCGCCCAGGTGATCGGGCAGGCGCTGACCAGGCAGGGCTACACCCCGGTACTGGCCACCCAGACCCCCGGCGGCTCCACCGAGGACGAGCTCACGGAGATGCTCGTCGACCGCGGAGTGGCCGGCATCATCTATGTCTCCGGACTGCACGCCGACACCACCGCCGACATGCAGCGCTATGAGCGACTGCGCGCCCAGGGTGTCCCCTTCGTCCTGGTGGACGGCTTCTCCCCCAAGGTCCAGGCGCCGTTCATCTCGCCCGACGACCGCGCCGCGATGACCCTGGCGGTCACGCACCTCGCCTCCCTGGGCCATACCCGCATCGGCCTGGCCCTGGGCCCCAAGCGCTTCGTCCCGGTCCAGCGCAAGATCGAGGGCTTCGTCCGCACGGTGCAGGACCAGCTGAACCTGCCGGCGGAGACCATCGAGAAGGAGCTGATCCAGCACTCCCTCTACACCCTGGAGGGCGGTCAGGCGGCCGCCAACGCCCTGATCGACCGTGGCTGCACCGCGGTGGTCTGCGCCAGCGACATGATGGCGCTGGGCGCGATACGAGCGGCACGGCAACGGGGCCTCGCGGTTCCGCAGGACATCTCGGTGGTCGGTTTCGACGACTCCCCGCTGATCGCGTTCACCGACCCGCCCCTGACCACGGTCCGCAAGCCGGTCCCGGCGATGGGCCAGGCCGCGGTGCGCACGCTGCTGGAGGAGATCGGCGGGACTCCGGCGCCCCACAGCGAGTTCGTGTTCATGCCGGAACTGGTGGTGCGCGGTTCGACTGCTTCGGCGCCCGGGAACAGGAACCACTCCTAACTCATCCCCAAGGTGGAGAAACGGCGCATCCTGCCCTGCGTTGGTAGGAGAATGGAGCTGTACGCCCGCCGTAGAACGTGCGTCCTGGACCCACCCGAGGGATGATCGGTCGGGGAAGGAATGTCTGGCAGACTCTGTGCCTATGGGTGACACCACCGTGACGACACTGGAAGGCCGGGAAGCGGCCGTTCCGCAACCTGTCGCGGACGAGACGGGTAGGGGTCCCCTGCGCCGACTTCGCACCCCGCGTCGCCCTCGCCTCTGGTTCGAGATCCTGTTGATCGCGGTGAGTTACTGGACGTACTCACTCATCCGCAACGCGGTCCCGGAGCAGAGATCAGAGGCCCTGCGCAACGCCGACTGGCTCTGGGACCTGGAGCACCACCTCGGCATCGCGGTCGAGGAGTCGATCAACCACACCGTGAACTCGGTGACTTGGCTCATCGTCGGCATGAACTACTACTACGCGACGCTGCACTTCATCGTCACCCTCGGTGTCCTGGTCTGGCTCTACCGTAGCCACCCCGGCCGCTACGCGGCGACCCGCCTGGTCCTGTTCGCGACCACAGGCGTGGCTCTGATCGGTTACTACCTGTATCCGCTCGCTCCCCCACGGCTGATGACCAACACCGCCTTCATCGACACGGTCATGGTCCACGACACCTGGGGCTCGATGGCCTCCGGCGATCTGAAGAACATGTCCAACCAGTACGCCGCGATGCCGTCGATGCACATCGGCTGGTCGGTCTGGAGCGGCCTGACGATCTTCGCCCTGGCAAGGGCGCCTTGGGCACGCATCCTGGGCCTGCTCTACCCCACGACCACCCTGATCGTGATCGTCGCAACGGCCAACCACTTCTGGCTGGACGCGGTGGGCGGCCTCATGTGCCTGGCCTTCGGCTACACAGTGGCGCGCCTCTGGTACGGAGCGCTCCCGCACGCACTCCCCCGATCGGTCCCGCAGCCGCGCACGGCGGAAAGGGGACGTGCCGGGGGGTGTCCGCCCGCAGCGGCGGGCGTCAAGAACCAGCACCTCTTGAGAGAGAGCAACCGCCCGACCGAGGACGGACACCCCCCGGCGCGGCCCCGCCCCACCCCCGAACCGTAGGCGGACGCTTACCCCCACCGACCGGCAACGGGCCGCTGCAGGCATCCCCCGCCCAACCGCCGGAGGCAACCGTCACGCGCCGTAGAACAGCTCCTCCACCACACTCCGAGCCCGGCGCGCAGTACGCCGATACGCGTCGAGCATGTCCCCCACGTGCCCCGGCTCGTACCCCAGGTAGCGCCCCACAGCAGCCAGCTCCCGGCTGTCCGAGGGAAACGTGTCCCCGGCCCGCCCCCGCACCAGCATCACCGCGTTGCGCACCCGGGTGGCCAGCACCCACGCCTCGTCCAGGATCGCCGCCTCCTCCCCCGGAATCAGCCCGGCCGCACAGGCGGCGGCGAGGGCCTCCCGCGTCCGCGTGGTCCGCAGCCCCGGCTCGGCCCAGCCGTGCTGGAGCTGAAGGAGCTGAACGGTCCACTCGACGTCGGAGAGCCCGCCCGGCCCGAGCTTGGTGTGCAGCTTGGGATCGGAACCACGCGGAAGCCGCTCGGACTCCATCCGGGCCTTCAGCCGCCGGATCTCCCGCACGGCGTCCTCACCGAGCCCTTCGGCGGGATACCGCAGCGGATCGACGAGCTCGATGAACCGCCGCCCCAGATCCTCGTCCCCGGCCACCACCTCGGCCCGCAGCAACGCCTGCGACTCCCACACCAGCGACCACCGCCGGTAGTACGCCTCGTAGGAGTTCAGCGTACGAACCAGCGGCCCCGACTTGCCCTCCGGCCGCAGATCGGCGTCGATCAACAACGGCGGATCCGCACTCGGGATCTGCAGCAGCCTGCGCATCTCCGAGACCACCCGGTTCGCGGCGGCCGCGGCCTCCTGATCGTCGACGTCGTCCCGCGGTTCGTGCACGAACACGACGTCGGCGTCACTGCCGTATCCCAGCTCGTGCCCGCCGAAGCGCCCCATGCCGATGATCGCGAACCGGGTCGGCAGGGTGTCCCCCCACAGGTCCCGCACCACCGCACGCAGCGTGCCCGCCAGGGTCGCCGCCGTGAGGTCCGACACCGCGGCCCCGACCCGGTCCACCAGCGCACCCTGATCCGCCTCGGCCGGCTTCGTCTCGGTGCCGTAGGAGTCGATGATGTCGGCGGCGGCCGTGCGGAACAGTTCCCGGCGCCGCACACCACGTGCCGCCGTCACCGCCTGGGTGGCACCGTCGGCGCGGCCCACCGCCGCGAGGATCTCCTGCTCCAGGTGGGCACGCGAACGAGGCTCCAGCCCGGTGCCTCCGTCGCCGTCGCCGAGCAGCGCGACCGCCTCCGGTGCCCGCATCAGCAGATCCGGGGCGAGCCGCCCGGCCGACAGCACCCGGGCGAGGTTCTCGGCGGCGGCGCCCTCGTCCCGCAACAGCCGCAGATACCAAGGGGTCTTGCCGAGCGCGTCCGACACCTTGCGGAAGTTCAGCAGTCCGGCGTCCGGATCGGCGGAGTCCGCGAACCAGCCCAACAGCACCGGCAGCAGCGTGCGTTGGATCGCCGCCTTGCGGGTGACCCCGGAGGCCAGCGCCTCCAGATGCCGTAGCGCGGAGGCCGGATCGGCGTAGCCGAGCGCGACCAGCCGCTCGCGCGCCGCCCCGGCGCTCAACCGGGCCTCTTCCGGGGCGAGTTGGGCGACGGCGTCGAGCAGCGGCCGGTAGAAGAGCTTCTCGTGCAGCCGTCGTACGACACTCGCGTGCCGTCTCCACTCGCGGTTCAGCTCGGCGACCGCGTCGACGCGCAGACCGAGCGAGCGCCCGATGCGCCGCAGATCGGCGTCGTCCTCGGGCACCAGGTGGGTGCGCCGCAGCCGGTAGAGCTGGATGCGGTGCTCCATGGAGCGCAGGAAGCGGTAGGCGTCGTCGAGCTGCGCGGCATCGGCACGGCCGACGTAGCCGCCGGCGGCGAGGGCCTGCAAGGCGTCCAGCGTGGTGCCGCTGCGCAGCGACGCATCGTCGCGGCCATGCACCAACTGCAGCAGCTGTACGGCGAATTCGACGTCCCTGAGCCCGCCCGGACCGAGCTTGAGCTGGCGGTCCAGCTCGGCGACCGGGATGTTCTCCACCACCCGCCGCCGCATCTTCTGCACGTCGGCGACGAAGTTCTCCCGCTCGGCGGCCTTCCAGACCAGCGGCTCCAGGGCGGCGACGTACTCCTCGCCCAGCTCGATGTCGCCCGCCACCGGGCGTGCCTTGAGCAGAGCCTGGAACTCCCAGGTCTTGGCCCAGCGCTGGTAGTAGGCGAGGTGGCTGCTGAGGGTCCGCACCAGGGGGCCGTTGCGGCCCTCGGGCCGCAGGTTGGCGTCCACGGGCCAGATCGACCCCTCGACGGTCGTCTCGGAGCAGATCCGCATCATGTGCGAGGCGAGCTTGGTGGCGGACCGCAGCGCCTTGCCCTCGTCGGCGCCGTCCATGGCCTCGCCGACGAAGATGACGTCGACGTCGGAGACGTAATTGAGCTCATGGCCCCCGCACTTGCCCATCGCGATCACCGCGAGCCGGCACAGCGCGGCGTCCTCCGGCGCGGCGGCGCGGGCGATGGCGAGGGCGGCGCGCAGGGTCGCGGTGGCGAGGTCGGCGAGCTCGGCGGCGGTCTGGGCCAGGTCGGCGGTGCCGCACACGTCACGGGCGGCGATGGACAGCAGACAGCGCCGGTAGGCGACGCGCAGGGAGACCGGGTCGGTGGCGTCGGCGAGGCCCTGCTCGAACTCCTCCACCTCGGGGTGCAGATCCCGCGGCTCGTACATGACCAGCGCCTGCCAGTCGCTCGGATGCCGGGCGAGATGGTCGGCGAGCGCGGCGGAGGCGCCGAGCACGCCGAGCAGCCGGTCGCGCAGGGGCTTGGCCGCTATCACCGTGTCGAGCAGTTGCCGCTGGGCGACGGGGTCGGGCTGTGCTTCGACGAGCCGGGCGAGACCGTGCAGGGCGAGGTCCGGGTCGGCGGTGGCGCCGAGGGCCTCCAGCAGCACGGGGTCGTTCCTGATCGGCGCCAGCTCGACGCCCTCCAGCAGGCGCTCGGCGGCCGACGGGTCGGTGAATCCGTGCCGCAGCAGCCGCGTGAAGGTACTGCTCCTGCGCCCCGGCGCCGTCATGCTCGCCCTCCCGTCCGATCGGGTACGCACGCGCCCGATCAAGGTCGTACGTGCCCGATCAAGGTCGTACGCGGTCGAGCCTAACCGCAGTCTCCGACAGTGGCGCCGATGAGTTCCGACGGCCCGCACGGTCTGCCCTGTCGAGCGATACATGCGGCGACACGGCTGGAGGCGTCCGATGACCGACAGGCAACCGCAGACCCGACTGGATACGCGCTACAGCGACGAGCGGGCCACCGCGACACCGTGGCCCGAGGCCGAGAAACTGCTGGCCGAGGCCGAGCTGTTCTGGATCTCGACGGTACGGCCGGACGGGCGACCGCATGTGACGCCGCTGCCGGCGGTGTGGTCGCGGGGCGCGCTGCACTTCTGCACGGGCCCGGAGGAGCGCAAGGCGAGGAACCTCGCCCTGAACCCGGACGTCGTCCTGACGACCGGCACGAACACCTGGGACAAGGGGTACGACCTGGTGGTCGAGGGCGAGGCGGTGCGGATCACCGACGACGCCCGGCTGCGCGAACTGGCCGCCGGGTGGGAGGCGAAGTACGGCAGCTTCTGGCACTTCGAGGTGGCGGGCGGCAGCTTCCGGCACGGCTCCGGACGCGCCTATGTCTTTTCGGTAGCGCCGCGCACCGTTTTCGGCTTCGGTAAGGGTGAGCCGTTCAGCCAGACCCGCTGGCGATTCACCTTGGAGGACTAGCGATGGACTTCACGCTCGAAGTGATCCCGCTGCCCGTGAGCGACATCGACCGGGCCCGCGACTTCTACCGGGACAAGGTCGGTTTCCACGTCGACATCGACCAGGAGGTCATGCCGGGCATGCGCATCGTCCAGCTGACGCCCCCGGGCTCCGGCTGTTCGCTCGCCCTGGGCGACAGCATCTGGGAGATGGCCCAGGGCCCACGCCCGGCCCCCGGCTCCTACCAGGGCCTCCAGCTCTGCGTGGCCGACATCAAGGCGGCCCACGCGGAACTGACCGAACGCGGCCTGGAGATCTCCGAACCGGTCCAGTACACCCCCGACGACGGCGCCACCTTCATGTACTTCAAGGACCCCGACGGCAACGGCTGGTCGATCCAGGAGTACCGCCGCAGGGCAACAGAGCCCCTGCACGAGGTCCTGTCCAAACTGGCAGAGAAGTAGCCCACCCAAAGGGGCGCGGGGAACTGCGCGACCAGCCCCCACCGGGCGGCACGCGCCAAACCACTCCGCGCCCCTACGGCGAGCAGGCGCACTAAAGAACCGGCAGATTCTTCCGCAGCTCGAACGCGGTCACCTCGGACCGGTACTCGTGCCACTCGTGCCGCTTGTTGCGCAGGAAGAAGTCGAAGACATGCTCACCGAGCGTCTCGGCGACAAGATCGCTGCGTTCCATCAGCGTCAGCGCCTCGCCCAGGTTCTGCGGCAACGGCTCGATGCCCATCGCACGGCGCTCGGCGTCGGAGAGGGCCCAGACGTCGTCCTCGGCGCCCGGCGGCAGCTCGTAGCCCTCCTCGATGCCCTTGAGGCCGGCGGCCAGGAGCAGGGCGTACGCCAGGTACGGGTTCGCGCCGGTGTCCAGTGACCGGACCTCGACCCGCGCCGAGCCGGTCTTGCCCGGCTTGTACATCGGGACGCGGACCAGGGCGGAGCGGTTGTTGTGGCCCCAGCAGATGTAGGAGGGGGCCTCGCCGCCGGCCCCGGCGGTCCGCTCGGAGCCGCCCCAGATGCGCTTGTAGGAGTTCACCCACTGGTTGGTGACGGCCGAGATCTCCGCCGCGTGCTTCAGCAGGCCGGCGATGAAGGAGCGGCCGACCTTGGAGAGCTGGTACTCCGAGCCGGACTCGTAGAACGCGTTGCGGTCGCCCTCGAAGAGGGAGAGGTGCGTGTGCATGCCGCTGCCCGGGTGCTCCGAGAACGGCTTCGGCATGAAGGTCGCCTGCACGCCCTGCTCCAGCGCCACCTGCTTCATGACCAGGCGGAACGTCATGATGTTGTCCGCCGTGGACAGCGCGTCGGCGTAGCGCAGGTCGATCTCCTGCTGGCCGGGGGCGCCCTCGTGGTGGGAGAACTCGACCGAGATGCCCATCGACTCCAGCATGGTGATCGCCTGGCGGCGGAAGTCCATGCCGATGTTCTGCGGGGTGTGGTCGAAGTAGCCGGAGTTGTCGGCGGGGGTCGGCACCGAGCCGTCGACCGGCTTGTCCTTCAGCAGGAAGAACTCGATCTCGGGGTGGGTGTAGAAGGTGAAGCCCTGGTCGGAGGCGCGGGCCAGGGCGCGCTTGAGGACGTAGCGCGGGTCCGCGAAGGACGGTGAGCCGTCCGGCATGAGGATGTCGCAGAACATCCGGGCCGTGCCGGGCGCCTCGGCGCGCCACGGCAGGATCTGGAACGTCGACGGGTCCGGCTTGGCGATCATGTCGGACTCGTATACACGGGCGAAGCCCTCGATCGCCGAGCCGTCGAAGCCGATGCCCTCGTCGAAGGCCTGCTCCAGCTCGGCAGGGGCCACGGCCACGGACTTGAGGAAGCCCAGCACGTCCGTGAACCACAGCCGTACGAACCGGATGTCGCGCTCCTCCAAGGTCCGGAGCACGAACTCCTGCTGCTTGTCCATCTTCCGCTTCCCCATCCTTGCTGGTCAGGCCGCCTGTCTCCGAGTACCGCGGGAGGCGGTCGGGCACCTGAGCATCACACCACAACACCGTTTCAGGCGCGTTGCGCACCTTGATCGCCGAAACGATCCCCGGCTGAACTCCCGACCTACGGCGGGTGTCCCCGAGTGGTGCCGGTGCACTGCTCTGCCGCCCATCTTGCCTGCTCGCACCGACATCCGTAATGCCCGGCCCCTCAGGACCCACCCCGCTTTAATTTGCATCTTGGATGCAAGTTTTAATGGAGGCACCGGAACGGCCCGATCGAGCCCGAGGAGACCCGATGCTGTCCGAGCAGTCCACCGCCACCGTGCGTGCCACCCTTCCCGTCGTCGGCGCGGCCATCGGTGAGATCACCGAGCGCTTCTACGCCGGGATGTTCGCCGCCCGTCCCGAGCTGCTGCGCGACCTGTTCAACCGCGGCAACCAGGCGGCCGGCACCCAGCGGCAGGCGCTGGCGGGGTCGATCGCCGCGTTCGCGACGTACCTCGTGGACCGCCCCGACGAGCGGCCGGACGCGATGCTGGCCCGTATCGCGCACAAGCACGCCTCCCTGGGCGTCACGGCGGAGCAGTACGCGCTGGTGCACGAGCACCTCTTCGCCGCCATCGCCGAGGTGCTCGGCGAGGCCGTCACGCCCGAGGTCGCGGCCGCCTGGGACGAGGTGTACTGGCTGATGGCGAACGCCCTGATCGCGATCGAGAGGCGGCTGTACGACGAGCGCGGCGGGGCCGGATCGCGGGAGTGGGAGGTCGTGGAGCGCGTCGAGGAGACCGCCGACGTCGCCACCTTCCGGCTGCGCCCGGCCGACGGCCGCCCGGCACCGGACTTCCGGGCCGGGCAGTACGTGTCCGTGCAGGTCGAGCTGGCGGACGGGGCCCGGCAGATCCGCCAGTACAGCCTCTCCGCAGCGCCCGGATCACCGATACGCCAGTTCAGTGTGAAGCGCGTGCACGACGGCGCCTCACCCGACGGCGAGGTCTCGAACCACCTCCACGCGTGCGTGCACGTCGGCGACCGGCTGCACCTGTCGGCGCCGTACGGCGATCTCGTGCTCGGTGAGACCGAGGGCGAGGCCGGGACCGGGACCGGGACCGAGGCACCGCTGCTGCTCGCCTCGGCCGGCATCGGTGTTACCCCGATGGTCGCCATGCTCGGTCAGCTCGCGGACTCCGGGCACCAGGGCCCGGTGCTCGTCGTGCACGGCGACCGCTCCCCCGCCGAGCACGCCTGCGCGCCGACCACGAGGGGTACGCCGGGAAGCTGCCGGGGGCGTCGGTCCACTTCTGGTACGAGAAGGACACCGACTGGTACGAGACCGGCGCCGCCGGCGCCGCCACCCCCGGCGTCACCCACCGCACCGGTCTGGTCGACCTCACCGACATCGCCGTACCGCAGGGCACGCGCGCGTACCTGTGCGGGCCGCTGCCGTTCATGCGGGCGGTGCGGGCGCAGCTGATCGGGAAGGGTGTGGCGCCGGCCGACATCCACTACGAGGTGTTCGGGCCGGACCTCTGGCTGGCTCAGGAGGGCTGAGGCCGGGCGGGCGGGGTTTTCCGCGCCCGCTCTCAGGGTGCGCGCCGGTTCTCAAGAGGCGCGCCGGTTCTCAGGGGGCGCGCCGGCTCTAGGGTGCGCGGCCGATCTGGAGCAGCAGCGGCCCGGTGGGGTCGGCGGTCACGTCGGCCACCGTGAGCGGGTCCAGGGAGGCGAAGAAGGCCTCCTGGGCCCGCCGCAGCGCACCGCGCAGCCGGCACCCGGTGTGGAGCGGGCAGGGGTTGTCGCCCTCGCACTCGACGACGTCGCCGTCCCCCTCGAAGGCGCGCACGATCGCGCCGACCGACGCGGTGCGGCCCTTGCCGCTGAGCGAGAGCCCGCCGCCGCGGCCCCGGCGTGCGTCGACCAGGCCCATGTGCTGGAGCTCGGCGACGACCTTGGCGGCGTGGGTGTACGGCACCTCCATGTCCGCCGCGACCTCGCGGGTCGTCGGCGTGGCGTCCCCCAGCACGGCGAGCCGCATGAGGAGGCGCAGTGCCAGGTCGGTCGAGCGCAACAGCCGCATACGTCGCAGCGTAGATAATGCGCATCCGCGGTTCAAAATATCGGTCGCTCTACTGGAGGTCACACCTCCCCCATTACGATCAGCGGACCCGACCGTCCCACCCCCCAGAAGGGCACATCCCATGGGCTCCGCCAAGAACAAGGGCAGCGCGGCGCGCAAAGCGCGAATAGAGGAGATGCGGCGTGCCGAGCAGTCCCGTGAGCGCCGCAACCGGATCCTCACCATCGCGGCCAGCGTGGTGGTGGTCGCCGGTCTCGTCGTCGGCGGTGTGGTGCTCGTCCAGTCGCAGTCCGACAAGAGCGACAAGGCGAAGGCCGACAGCGACAAGACCACCGGGAAGTTCGTCGCGGGCAAGGACGGCGTGAACACCTGGGAGGGGACGCTGGCCCGCACCCACGTCAACACGAGCGTGAAGTACCTGATGGAACCCCCGGTCGGCGGCAACCACCACCAGGCCTGGATGAACTGCAACGGCGACGTCTACACCAAGGAGCTCGCCAACGAGAACGCCGTGCACTCGCTGGAGCACGGGGCGGTGTGGGTGACGTACACCAACAAGGCCTCCAAGGCCGATGTCGCGGCGCTGGCGGAGAAGGTCAAGAAGACGCCGTACACACTGATGAGCCCGGACGAGAAGCAGAAGGCGCCGATCATGCTCAGCGCGTGGGGGCACCAGCGCACGGTGACGAGCGCGAGCGACCCGAACGTCGGCAAGTTCTTCGAGACGTACGTCCAGGGCAAGCAGACCCCTGAGCCGGGCGCGGCGTGCACGGGTGGTCTGTCGGAGTGAGGCAGCACATCGGTTGGATCGCCGGGACCGCGGCGGCCGTGCTGGTCGCGGCCGGCGCGATCACCTACTCGGTCGCCGAGGACGGGGGCGGCGCGAAGACGCCGGCCGCCGACTCCGCGGACGCCGGGTTCGCGCGGGACATGGCGGTGCACCACCAGCAGGCCGTGGAGATGTCGTACGTAGTGCGCGACCGCACCAAGGACGAGGAGGTGCGGCGGCTGGCGTACGACATCGCCCAGACGCAGGCCAACCAGCGCGGCATGCTGCTGGGCTGGCTGGATCTGTGGGAGCTGCCGAAGGTGTCCGCGGACGCGCCGATGACCTGGATGGGCATGGGTGACATGGCCTCCGGCGAGGACGGCGCGCTGATGCCTGGCATGGCGACCAACTCGGAGATGAAGAAGCTCGAAACCCTGAGCGGCAAGCCAGCGGAAGTCTTTTACCTCCAGTTGATGACGGCCCATCACAAGGGCGGCATCCACATGGCCGAGGGCTGTGTCGACAAGTGCTCGGTCGGCGTGGAGAAGAGGCTCGCGCAGGGCATGGTCGAGGGGCAGCAGTCGGAGATCGACCTGATGAAGGACATGCTGGCGGAGCGGGGCGCGAAGCCGCGGCCATGAGAGCCCGTGGCGGGCTCTGACAAATGGCCTTGTCATTAGGTTAATTGGGGTCTTCTTGGCCCTCGCATTCCCCTGACATGAACGGTTCATCGCGAGAGTGACGACAGTCGAGTGATCCACTCGCGACGAACCGCACAGGGGGTTTCATGAGATCCAATCGCGCCACCGCGCGTGCCGGACTGAGCCTGGCAGCGACACTGCCCCTGCTCGCCGGTGCGCTGGCGCTCGGCATACCCGCCGCGCACGCCTCGGACCACCCGGACCGGGACTCGCTCGCCGGCACCAAGCCCACGTGGGCCACGGCCAAGGCGGACAGGGGCGCGGCCTCGGACGACGGCCAGGTGGCCGCGCGGGTCTATCTCGCGGGCCGGGACGCGGCCGGCCTCGCCGCGTACGCGAAGGCGGTGTCCGACCCGAGCTCGGCGTCGTACGGCAAGTACCTGACCGCTCGCCAGACGCAGGCCCGCTTCGGCGCGACCAAGGCCCAGGTGGCCGCCGTCCAGAGCTGGTTGAAGTCGGCGGGCCTGAAGGTCACGGGCGTCACGCGGCACTACGTCGCGGTCAGCGGCGATGTGGCCGCCGCGGAGAAGGCGTTCGGCACCCAGCTGCGCAACTACACCAAGGGCGGGCGCACTTACCGCGCGCCCGCGACGACGGCGTCGGTGCCGGAGGACCTCAAGGGTGCCGTCCTGACCGTCACCGGCCTGGACAACGCGCCGCACCGGGCGAGCCACAAGGACCAGCTCCCGCCGCCGGAGACGGTGTTCCGCAACGCCGGGCCGTTCTCGACGTATCACGGCTCCAACGTGGCGAGCACGCTGCCGGACGCGTACGGCACGAAGATCCCGTACGCCGTCAGGGGCTACACCGGCAAGCAGCTGCGCGCCGCGTACGGCGCGGGCAAGCGCACCGGCAAGGGGGTGCGCATCGCCATCACGGACGCGTACGCCTCCCCGACCATCGCCTTCGACGCGGCCACCTACGCGAAGCGCAACGGCGACGCGGCCTGGACCACGGGCCAGCTGCGCCAGGTGCTGCCGAAGAACTACACGAAGACCAAGGAGTGCGGTGCGGCCGGCTGGTACGGCGAGGAGACCCTCGACGTCGAGGCCGCGCACGCGGTCGCGCCCGGCGCGCAGATCACCTACGTGGGCGCCGCGTCCTGCTTCGACGACGACCTGCTCGACTCGCTCAGCAAGGTCGTCGACAACCATCTGGCCGACATCGTCTCCAACTCCTGGGGCGACATCGAGGCCAACCAGACGCCGGACCTCGCGGCCGCCTACGACCAGGTCTTCCAGTTCGGCGCGGTCGAGGGCATCGGCTTCTACTTCTCCTCCGGCGACGACGGCGACGAGGTCGCCAACACCGGTACCAAGCAGGTCGACACCCCGGCCAACTCGGCGTGGGTGACGGCGGTCGGCGGCACCTCGCTGGCGGTCGGCAAGGGCGACACATATCTGTGGGAGACCGGCTGGGGCACCCAGAAGGCGGTGCTGGCGGCCGACGGCAAGAGCTGGACCGGCTTCCCCGGCGCGTTCACCTCGGGCGCGGGCGGTGGCACCAGCAAGGCGGTCGCCGAGCCGTACTACCAGAAGGGGGTCGTGCCGGACGCGCTGGCCAAGGCCAACAGTGCCGACGGCAACCGCGTCGTCCCGGACATCGCGGCGATCGCCGACCCGAACACCGGGTTCCTGGTGGGGCAGACGCAGACCCTGCCGGACGGGAAGACGCAGGCCTACGACGAGTACCGCATCGGCGGCACCTCACTGGCCGCGCCGGTGATCGCGGCGGTCCAGGCGCTGGCGCAGGAGGCGGGCGGCGGCAAGCCGATCGGTTTCGCCAACCCGTCGATCTACGCGCGGTACGGCTCGAAGGCCTACCACGACGTGACGGACAACCCGACGGGCTCCGGGCTCGCGGTCGCACGCATCGACTTCGCCAACGGCTACGACAAGACGGGCGGCCTGACCACGTCCGCCCGGACGCTGGGCAAGGACAGCTCCCTGCGGGCCGTGAAGGGCTACGACGACGTGACGGGCGTGGGCACGCCGGCGAACGGCTACGTGGAGTCGTACCGCCGCCGCTGACCTGCGGCGGACGACGGGGTCTCTTCACAGGCTCTGAGGGGGTGGCGGCGCGCCACCCCCTCACCTGTTCACCGGGTGACCGGGGTGGCGGCGGTCGCCGCGGCGGACAGTTCCCACAGGCGTGCGGCGGCGTCGGGGTCGATGGCGTGGGCGCGGACGCCGCCGTCGTCCATGGGCTCGTCGGGAGCGGAGACGCGGGCGACGTCGCAGTCCTCCAGGTAGAGCCCGCCGCGTCCGTCGAGCAGCGGGGACGTGGCCGCCCAGAGGCCGGTGGCGGCGCCCTGGGAGGGGGTCTTGAAGCCGGCGCCGATCACCGTGCCGTGCTCGTCCACCCAGCCGCGTTCGATCTGCTCGTGCAGTGTCATCTCCCGCTGGAGACCGGTGATGATCCTGCCCGGGTGGAGCGCGAACGCCCGGACGCCGTCGTCGTGTCCGAGGGTGTCGAGGTGTACGGCGAACAGGGCGTTGGCCGTCTTGGACTGGCCGTAGGCCAGCCACTTGTCGTAGCCGGTGCGCCAGTGCGGGTCGTGCCAGCGGATGCCGGTCAGGGTGTGTCCGGCGGAGCTGTTGACGATCACGCGTGCCCCGTCGGCGGCGGCCAGCAGCGGGTACAGCTCGCAGGCGAGCGTGAAGTGTCCGAGGTGATTGGCAGTGAACTGGCCTTCCCAGCCGGGTCCGACGCGTCGTTCGGGGGTGGCCATGACACCGGCCACGGCCATGAGCAGGTCGATCCGGCCGACGGAGCCGGAGATGTGCGCGGCGGCGGAGCGCACGCCGTCGAGGTCGGTCAGATCCATGGGGACGACGTCGCAGCCGTCCAGTTCCGCCTGCGCGAGGGCGTCGCGGGCGGTCCCGGGACGGCGTGCCGGAACGATGACCCGGGCCCCGGCGGCCGCCAGACCCCGGGTGGTCTCCAGTCCGAGCCCGGAGTAGCCGCCGGTCACGACGGCGGTCGCGCCGGAGAGGTCGAGGCCCGCCATGACGTCCTCGGCGGTACTGGTGGCGGAGAAGGGCGAGCCGAGCGGGCGCTGTTCAGTGGTGGTCATGGCGACGACGCTAGGATCTAGAGCAAGGTCTAGATCAAGTCCCGGGCTGCCCTAGGGTGGGCCGCATGACCACCACCGAGCCCCATGCGCCGCCCCTGAGCATCGGCGAGGTGGCCGAGCGGACCGGCCTCAGCGTGCACGCCCTGCGCTTCTACGAGCGCGAGGGCCTGCTGGTCGGACCGGTCCGGCGCACCTCGGGCGGGCTGCGCCGCTACACCACGGTCGACGTCGACTGGCTGCTGATCTGCGTCAAGCTGCGCGAATCCGGTATGCCGCTGGCCGACCTGAAACGGTTCGCCGAGTTGGTACGGCAGGGCCCCGGCAACGAGGCCGAACGCCTCGAAATCCTCGACACCCATCAACAGCGCGTCGAGGCACAGATCCAGGCGCTCCAGGAGTGCCGCTCCGTCATCGCCTGGAAGGTCGGCGTCTACGCCGAACACCTCGCCCGCGGCGAGGCGAACGGCCTCTGGGACCCGACGGCCTGACGGGACGTCGGGAACGCCGTACGCCCCGAACCTGCCTGGGCGATCATGAGCAGCGAGGTGGTCGACGACGATTGCCGCGGCTACCCGCGAAGCCTCGCCACACGCCCCCCGGAGCCGGTCTCAGGACCGCACCGTCTCCCCCTGTTGCGGAACGTGCCCGGCGACGACCCGCTCCCGGACGGGTCGCGGTGTGGTGACCCGGCGGCGGTCCACCGTGTAGGCGGCGCCCGCGACGGCCAGGCCCAGTGCGGCCAGGACCGCGCCCGCCAGTGCCGGGGACGTCACGCCGAAGCCGGCCGCGAGGGCCAGGCCGCCGATCCAGGCGCCGCCGGCGTTGGCGAGGTTGAAGGCGGCCTGGTTGGCCGAGGAGGCCAGGGACGGGGCCGACGACGCCTTCTCCATCACCATCAGGTTCAGCGGGGAGCCGGTCACGAACGCCGCCATGCCCAGCAGGAACACGGCGAGGGCGGCGCTCCAGGCCGTGGACATCAGCAGCGGGAACAGTGCCAGCACCGCGACCAGCGAGAGCAGGCCCCCGAACAGCGTCCCGCGCATCGCGTGGTCCGCCAGCCGCCCGCCCAGCAGGTTGCCCGCGGTCGCACCCACGCCGAACAGCGCCAGCAGCAGCGTCACGCTGGCATCGGCGTACCCGGCGGACTCGGTCAGCATCGGTGTGACGTAGCTGTACGCGGCGAAGAGCGCGCCGAAGCCCGCGACCGTCGTGCCGAGCGCCAGCCACACCGGCAGGGAGCGCAGCGCGGCCAGCTCGCCGCGCAGTCCGGCCGGCGGGGCGGCGTGAGCCTGGGCGCGCGGGATCAGCAGGGCCAGCGACGCGACCGCCGCCAGTCCGATCGCGCTCACGCCGAGGAACGTCGCCCGCCAGCCCAGCTGCTGCCCCATCAGCGTGGCCACGGGCACGCCCGCGACGTTGGCCACCGTCAGGCCCAGGAACATCAGCGAGACGGAGCGGGCCTTGCGCTCCGGTGCGACCATGCTCGTCGCCACGACCGCGCCGACGCCGAAGAAGGCGCCGTGCGGCAGGCCGCTCAGGAAGCGGGCCGCCACCAGCCAGTCGTAGTCGGGGGCGAGGGCGGACAGCGCGTTGCCCGCGATGAACAGGACCATCAGGCCCATCAGGACCGTGCGGCGCGGCATACGGGCGGTCACTGCCGCCAGCAGCGGGGCGCCGATCACGACGCCGAGCGCGTACGCCGAGACCAGGTGTCCGGCGGCGGGGATGGATATGTCCAGGTCGTTCGCGACTTCGGGCAGCAGGCCCATCATCACGAACTCGGTGGTACCGATGCCGAAGGCGCCCACGGCGAGGGCGAGCAGGGCCAGGGGCATGAAGAGAGCCGTGCCTTTCAGGGGGAGCGGGTGTTCCGTACGAAGCTTATGTTCAGCTTGGGAACAAAGGGGCTCGCCCCCGGTATTCCTCGGGTTAAGAGGACGTGTCGACCTTCACACGGGCGGCCACCGGAAGGTGGTCGCTGCCCGTCTGGGGCAGCGTCCACGAGCTCTCCGGCTCGACGCCCTTCACCATGATCTGGTCGATCCGCGCCATCGGGAACGACGCCGGCCAGCTGAACCCGAACCCGCTGCCCGCAGCGCCCTGCGTGGAGCGCATCTGGGCGGTGACCGCGTTGAGCGCGCGGTCGTTCATCGTGCCGTTCAGGTCGCCGAGCAGGACCACCCGCTGCTGCGGCTCGTCGGCGATGGCCTCGCCCAGCGCGTCGGCGCTCTTGTCGCGCTGCCGGGCGGTGAACCCGGCCTCCATCTTCACCCGCACCGACGGCAGATGGGCGACGTACACCGCGACCTGCCCGGACGGGGCGGTCACCACGGCCCGCATGGCACGCGTCCAGCCCAGCTTGATGTCGACGGGCTTGACCCCGGCCAGCGGGTACTTGCTCCACAGCCCGACGGTGCCCTGCACCGAGTGGTACCGGTACGTCGACGCCAGCGCCTTCTCGTACGTCGGAACCGCCGTGGCCGTCAGCTCCTCCAGGGCCACCACGTCCGCGCCGGACGCGGCCACGTCCCGGGCGGTGCCGGACGGGTCGGTGTTGTCCGCGTTGACGTTGTGCGTGGCCACCGTGAGGTCGCCGCCGGCGCCGGCCCGGTCGACGAGGAGGCCGCCGAAGAGGTTCAGCCACACGATCGCCGGGAGCAGCACGGCGATCAGCGCGGTCGCGGACCTGCGGACCAGGCCCAGCACGAGCAGCAGCGGGACGAGCAGCCCCAGCCAGGGCAGGAACGTCTCGGTGAGGCTGCCGAGGTTGCCGACCGCGTTCGGAATCTGCGCGTGCAGCAGCATCACCAGCGCGAGGATCACCGCGAGGGCGGCCAGTACGATGCCCCGCCGCCAGATGTGCGGATCACCGCGCCAGCCGGCCGCCAGGCCCTTCAGTCGGTTCCTCAGGCGCCGAAGCCCGGATCCCTGGCGCTCGGGACCCGAGCCGCCGTTGTCCGTCTCCGTCACGTACGCCTGCTGCGCCATACCGTCGCCTCACTACCTGCCGTGCACACCGTCGTCCCCCCGCGCCCAGAGAAACCCTAGGGGATGATCGGTTCCGATCCCGCCGTCCCATGACGGCCGTACGGGGGCGAGGACGTACAAGTCGCCTTCCCGAGTTCCGGTCGCGGCAGGGGAAAGCGCGCTCTGTGACGAAACGCGCACATGCGATCTACGGGGTGCGCGAACTGACGGGCCGTAGACCTTCGAGGACGGCGTCGACGATCTGCTCCGACAGTCCCTCCGGGAGGTCACCGTCCGCGCGCATGACGGTGTCGGCGCGCATGACGGTGCGCATCAGCATCGGCCCTATGAACAGGTCGTTCATCAGCTCGGCGTCGATGTCCGCGCGCAGCTCGCCGTTCTCCTGGGCGCGCAGCAGCAGCGCGACCTGCTTTCTGCGGCGCGGCTCGACGACGATGGTGTGGTAGGCGTCCCAGAGCTTCGGACTGCTCTTCACCTGCGCGAAGACACTGCGCAGCAGAGCCGACGAGCGGGTCATCAGCCCTCGCTGGCGCATCTGCTCCAGAAACGCCACGAGGTCGTCCCGCAACGAGGTGCCCGGGAGTTCGGGGTCGGGTGGTTCCGCGGTGCGTACGACGTCGATGAAGAGCTCCTCCTTGCCGCTCCAGCGACGGTAGATGGTGGCCTTGCCGACGCCGGCCGTGCGGGCGATGCGCTCGATGGAGAGTTCCGCGAGCGGTACGCCGTCCTCCAGCAGTTTCATCACGCCCTCGATGATGGACCGCTCCACGGCCTCGCTGCGGGGGCGGCCCCGGGTGGGGCCGTCCGGCCGTGGCTGGCTGTCGGCGAGGCTCACTGGGTTCGGTCCTTTCCGTGGGCTGGGCTGAATTCTCCCCCGAGTACGGCGCCGTCCCGTGCGAAGGCGACGGCGGCGCGTGTCCTCGTCTACTCCGCTGCCGCCAACTCCCGCTCCGGCTCTCCCTCCTGAGGCTTCGTCGGCCGCCCCGGCAGGAACAGCGCCACCACCACCGCGCCGAGCACCGCGACACCCGCTCCCCACAGCGCCGTCACATGCATGGCGTGCAGGAAGGCGTCGTGGGCCGGGCGGACGAGGGCATCGCCCTGCTGCCCGAGCCTGGCGGCGACGCCGAGGGTGGCCTCGACGGACTCGCCCGCCGTGTGCCGTACGCCTTCCGGCAGCACCGTGAGCCGGTCCTCGATGCCGCCGCGGTAGGCCGTCGACAGGACCGAGCCCAGGACGGCGATGCCGAGGGCGCCGCCGACCTGGCGGAAGGTGTTGCTGAGCGCGGAGGCGGCGCCGGCCTTCTCCCGGGGCAGGGCCTGCATGATGACGACGCTGATCGGGGTCATGATGTGCGCCATCGCGGCGCCCATCAGGAAGAACACGACCTCCAGGAGCCAGATCGGCGTGTCCGTCTCGAACGTCGCGAACGCGGCCAGGGTGGCGGCGATGAGCAGCATGGCGCCGGTGGTCGTGGCCCGGTTGCCGAACCGGTCGACCAGGAGCCGGGCACGCGGCGCGAAGATCATCTGGGCGGCGGCGAGCGGCAGCATCAGCAGACCGGTCTGCAGGGGCGAGTAGCCGCGCACGCTCTGGGTGTAGAACACCGAGAAGAAGGTCACGCCCATGAGGGCGAAGAAGACCAGCGCGATGACACCGACGGCGGCCGAGAAGACCTTGTTCTTGAAGTAGGTGACGTCGATGGACGGATGGTCGCTGCGCTTCTCGAAGACGACGAACCCGGCCAGGACGGCGAGACCGGCGGCGATCGTCGCGAGGACCGTCGGGTCGGTGAAGTCCGCGAGCTGGCCGCCCTTGATGATGCCGTAGACGAGCAGGACGAGTCCGACGACGGAGAGCACGACCCCGATCGGGTCGATCCGCCCCGGGTTCGGGTCGCGGGAGTCGGGCACGAGCCACAGCATCAGGGCGAGCGCGAGCAGCACGATCGGCACGTTGATGAGGAAGACGGACCCCCACCAGAAGTGGTCGAGCAGCACACCGCCCGTGATGGGCCCGATGGCGATGGCGAGTCCGACGCCGCCGGCCCAGATGCCGATGGCCTTGGGCTGCTCGTCGCGCTCGAAGACGTTCATGAGGACGGCGAGGGTGGCCGGCATGACGAAGGCGGCACCGAGGCCCATCACCGAGCGGAAGGCGATGAGTTCGCCGGGCGAGCCGGAGAACGCGGCGAGCGCGGAGCCGATGCCGAACATGGTGAGCCCGCCGAGCAGGACCTTCTTGCGGCCGAGCCGGTCACCGAGGAGACCAGCGCTGAACAGCAGGCCGGCGAAGACGAGCGTGTAGGCGTTGATCGCCCACTCCAGCTCGCTCTGGGTGGCGCCGAGGCCGGTCGGGGCGGGGGTCGAGATGGTCTTGATGGCGACGTTGAGGATCGAGTTGTCGAGGACGACGATCAGCAGGCTGAGCATCAGCACGCCGAGGATCGCCCAGCGGCGCCGGTGCACGGCCTCGGGTATCCGGGGGCCGGTGTCAGGGGCGGGAGAAGTCATGTCGTCGAGCCTAGGCATGTTTCGATACGGCACCGTCTCGTATCGTAAATTTTTACCGAGACCTTACGTGGCACGCGCACGGGGCGGAACTCACACAGGGGGGCCTGGCTCTGGTCGGCACGAAGTGCCACCATGGAGGAGATCCGGGGACGCCGTCAGGGCGCTTCGAGATGACATGAAGGAGCCGTTGCAATGACGCAGCTTTCGGCTGCCCAGACGCCTCAGGCGAAGACCTCCGACGGCAGCAAGGCGCTGTACGGAGGGAAGGGCACCCGCCGCATCACTGTCCGGGACATCGCCCTCGCCAAGGAACGCGGCGAGAAGTGGCCCATGCTCACCGCGTACGACGCGATGACCGCGTCCGTGTTCGACGAGGCCGGCATCCCGGTCATGCTCGTCGGGGACTCCGCGGGCAACTGTCACCTCGGGTACGAGAGCACCGTGCCCGTCACGCTCGACGAGATGACCATGCTGTCGGCGGCCGTCGTACGGGGCACCTCGCGTGCCCTGATCGTCGGCGACCTGCCCTTCGGCTCCTACCAGGAGGGCCCGGTGCAGGCGCTGCGCTCGGCGACCCGGATGGTCAAGGAGGCCGGGGTCGGCGCGGTGAAGCTGGAGGGCGGCGAGCGCTCGTACGACCAGATCCGGCTGCTGGTCGAGTCCGGCATCCCGGTGATGGCCCACATCGGCCTGACCCCGCAGTCCGTCAACGCCATGGGCTACCGCGTCCAGGGCCGCGGCGAGGAGGCGGCCGCGCAGCTGCTGCGGGACGCGAAGGCGGTCCAGGACGCGGGCGCGTTCGCGGTCGTCCTGGAGCTGGTTCCGGCGGAGCTGGCGGCCGAGGTGACCCGGGTCCTGCACATCCCGACGGTCGGCATCGGCGCCGGCGCGGAGACCGACGCACAGGTCCTGGTCTGGACGGACATGCTGGGTCTGACCGGCGGCCGCGTCCCCAAGTTCGTCAAGCAGTACGCCGACCTCCGCGAGGTCATGGGCAACGCTGCGAAGGCGTTCGCCGAGGACGTGGTCGGCGGAACGTTCCCGCTGGAGGAGCACTCCGTCCACTGACGGCCACCACCGGGCCGGCACCCCTGAACCACTGCGGCACCGAGCGCCCCGCCGATCTTCCCCCGTCGGCGGGGCGCGCCTTTTGCCCGGCGGAGGTGGGGCGGCCGGGCAGAAACTCGATGGCGGGCCCGGTCCTCGCGCACCAGCATGGTCCGCATGACTGACGAACCCGCACGATGGAGCCAGGCGACCACCTACCCCGACATGTGGGTCGACCCGGACGACGACCCCCGCAACAGCGACGGAGTCAGTCCGGACGGCGAGCTCGGGACGCTGCTGGACTTCCTGACGAACTACCGCATCACCCTGCGGATGAAGTGCGACGGCCTGGACGCGGAGCAGCTGGCCCGCCGGTCGGTGCCGCCCTCGACGATGTCGCTGCTCGGCCTGGTCCGGCATCTCGCCGAGGTGGAACGGGACTGGCAGAACTGGATCACCGAGGGCGACCCGCTGCCGAAGCTGTACGGCGACCCCGACGGAGACTTCCTGGGGGCCGTCGCCGAGCAGTCCGTGGTCGACGCCGCGTACGCCGATCTGGAGCGCGAGCAGGCCGCGACCGACGCGGCGCTCGCCCGGCACCCGGATCTGGGCGAGCGGCTGGGCAAGGACGGGTTCGCGGTCCGGGAGCTGATGGTGCACCGGATCGAGGAGTACGCCCGCCACTGCGGCCACGCCGACCTGCTGCGCGAGTGCGTCGACGGACGGGTGGGCCAGTGACGCGGGCCCGCCGTGACCGCCGCTGTCGGCGCCGTATGGGCCGTGTCGGCGATCTGTCGGTCGTTTGTCGGTGCCCTCTGACACCGTCGTCGGCATGACGCGAATCGACAAGAACCCCGGCGGCGTGAGCAGCGCCGTGTCCGTGCGGGGGTTGGTCAAGCACTACGGCGAGACCAAGGCTCTGGACGGTGTTGACCTCACGGTGCGCGAGGGCACCGTCATGGGTGTGCTCGGGCCGAACGGCGCCGGGAAGACCACCCTGGTGCGGATCCTGTCCACACTGCTCGCGCCGGACGCCGGAGAGGCCACCGTCGCCGGGTACGACGTGCTGCGCCAGCCCCGGCAGCTGCGCCGGGTGATCGGGCTGACCGGGCAGTACGCCTCGGTCGACGAGAAGCTCCCCGGCTGGGAGAACCTGTATCTGATCGGTCGGCTCCTGGACCTGCCCCGCAAGGAGGCACGCGCGCGTGCCGACGCACTGCTGGAGCGGTTCTCGCTGACCGAGGCCGCCAAGCGGGCGGCCGGCACCTACTCCGGCGGTATGCGGCGGCGGCTCGACCTGGCCGCCTCCATGATCGGGCGGCCCAAGGTGCTGTTCCTCGACGAGCCGACCACGGGGCTCGACCCGCGCACCCGCAACGAGGTGTGGGACGAGGTCAAGACCATGGTCGGGGACGGTGTGACCGTGCTGCTGACCACCCAGTACATGGAGGAGGCCGAGCAGCTCGCCACCGAGCTGACCGTCGTGGACCGGGGCACGGTCATCGCGGGCGGCGGCATCGAGGAGCTCAAGGCCAAGGTCGGCGGGCGCACCCTGCGCGTCCGGCCGACGGACGCCCTGCAACTGCGGCCGCTCGCCGGGTATCTGGACGAGCTCGGCATCACCGGGCTCGCCACCACCACGGTGGACACCGAGACCGGCACACTGCTCGTCCCGGTCCTCAGCGACGAGCAGCTCACCGCCATCGTCGGTGCCATCACCGCGCGCGGCATCACGCTCGCCGCCATCACCACCGAACTGCCCAGCCTGGACGAGGTGTTCCTGTCCCTCACCGGCCACCGCGCCAGTGCCCCGCAGGATGCCGTGCCCACCGACGACCGCGAGGAGGTCGCCGTATGAGCGCCGCCACCGCCACCGCCCACGCCACCCCCACCGACGACGCCCGCATCCCGCTGCGCGGGCACCTGCGGCACACCGGTGCCCTCATCCGCCGCAATCTGCTGTGGATCCGCAAGGACCCGGAGTCGATGGCCGACGCGCTGCTGATGCCGGTCGTGTTCACCCTGCTGTTCGTGTTCGTCTTCGGCGGCTCGATCGGGCAGGCGCTGGGGGGCGGGCAGGACCGGTATGTGCAGTATGTGATCCCGGGCATGATCGCGATGATGAGCATGACGATGTCCCAGGGCGTCGGCACCGGCTTCAGTCAGGACTTCAACTCCGGTGTCATGGACCGCTTCCGGTCCCTGCCGATCGGACGCGGCTCGGTGCTCTTCGCGAAGATCTCCGTGGAGCTGCTGCGGATGCTGTTCGCGACCGCCGTGCTGATGGTCGTCGCCGTCGCGGTCGGGTTCGAGATCAACAACTGGGGCGGTCTGCTCGCGACCGTGGCCCTGTCCGCGACGTTCGCCTCGTCGATCATGTGGATCTTCCTCACCCTGGGCGTGATCATGAAGAACGCGCAGTCGGTGCAGGCCATGGGCTTCCTGGTGCTGTTCCCGCTGCAGTTCGGCTCGTCGATCTTCGCTCCGACGACCTCGATGCCGGGCTGGCTGCAGGCCTTCACCGACTACAACCCGCTGTCCACGCTCGCGGACGCCGCGCGCGGTCTGATGGTGGGCGGGCCGGTGGCCCACGACCTGTGGGTGACGCTCGCCTGGTCGGTGGCCATCACGGCGGTCATGGCGCCGGTCGCGATCCACAAGTTCCGCACCAAGAACTGACGAGAAACGAGAACTGAAGAACCGACGTCAGATCAGGGCGGCGGCCTCCCGGGAGGAGAGGCCGCCGCCCTCGGCGTACGCCGCCGCGTAGGCCACCTCGCCGAGCAGCTCGCGCGAGCGTTCCACGGCCCGGCCGTACACCTCGCGTTCCTGGATCGACGGGGCGTGCCGATGCGGCAGCAGGGCGTCGGCGGTGCCCAGACAGCGGGCGGCGTCCCGGGCGCGGCCCCCGCCGTCGATCCGGGCGAGGGCGAACGCGGCGGTGGTGAGATACATGGAGCGCATCTGCGGTGCGATGGCCTCGGCCAGCGGATCCTCGGCCCGCTCCAGGGCCCGCCTGATCGTCTCCAGGGCCTCCTGGTAGCAGCCGTCGGCCGCTTCCAGCCAGGCCTCGGTACCGAGGATGAAGGCGTCGAAGATGATGAAGTGGGCGATGTGGAACTGCTCGCGCAGCAGCCGGACGTGTTCGCGTGCCTCCGGGATCCGGCCCGTCACGCTGAGCCATCCGGCGAGGATGAGCCGGGCCATGGGCATCGCGTGCTCGACCGGACCGCTCTCCTGGTCGAGCACCCCGCGCAGCAGGCTCTCGCCCCGCTCGCCCTCGCCCGCCTCGATCAGCGCACTGCCGAGCCGGGCGGCGAGCACGGCCGTCTGGGCGCGGGCGCCGAGGCGATCGGCGTGTTCGATGCCCGACTGGTAGTCGGCGGCGGCCCGCAGGTAGTGCCCTCTGCGCTCATGGGCCTCGGCCCGCGCGGCGTACGCCTCGGCGGTGCCCCACAGGTCGCCGAGGCGCCGGTAGATCGCCAGCGACTCGTCGGCGTCGCGGAGGGCGTCACCGGCCCAGTCGGGGCGGTTGGCCAGCAGGTTGGCGCGCATGTGCAGATTGGCCGCCAGGTCCCACTCGTATCCGGGCGCTCCGCGGCAGGTGTCGATGGCGCCGTCCACGATCGCCCGCACCCGCCCTATGTCGCCGGTGAGCATGACGGCGAAGAACCACAGGGAGCCAGGGCTGTGGCAGGTCTGCGGGAGGCCGGGCTCGTAGGTCTCGGCGATGACCCGCAGCTTGGTCTGCGCCTCGGGCGTCTGCCAGGCCTCCAGCTCGGTGTCCATACTGGCGAGATGGACCAGGTGCACACCGCGCCGGGCCTCGTCCAGGACCGGGCCGGTCCAGGGCGGCGGGGTGTCCGTGCAGCGCTCCCACAGGGGCGCGGCCCGGCGGGCGGGCCCGGTGAACGGGTCGGGGCCGAGGCCGTGCACCTCGCGCGCCCAGTTGCGGGCGACGATCCGCAGGTCGCGCATCTGCCAGTACCAGGCCATCGACAGCACCAGGCAGAGCGCCTCCTGCTCGTCCCGCAGGGCGAGGGCGTGGTGCAGGGCGGCACGGAAGTTCTCGCTCTCCCGCTCGAACAGCCGGATGGCGGCTATCTGCCCGGCGCCGCGCAGCAAAGGCTCGCTGGTGCGGGCGAGTTCGCGGTAGTACGTCAGATGCGCGCGCTCGGCCTCCGCCCGCTGACCGGCCTCGTCCAGCCGCTCGGCGGCGTACTCGGCGACGGTCTCCAGGAGCCGGTAGCGCATACCGCCGTCCGTCTCGTCGTCCGGCAGCGGGGTGGCCACGACCAGGGTCTTGTCGACCAGCGAGCCGAGCGACTCCAGGGCGGCGGGTCCGCAGACGGCCTCGGCGGCGGCGAGGTCGCAGCCGCCGGAGAACACCGACAGCCGCCGCAGTACGTCGCGTTCGTCCTCGTCCAGCAGCTCCCAGGACCAGTCGACGACCGCCCGGAGGGTCTGCTGGCGGGGCAGCACGGTACGGCTGCCCGAGGTGAGCAGGCGAAAGCGGTCGTCCAGCCGGTCGGCGATCTGACGTGGCGTCAGCATGCGCAGCCGGGCCGCCGCGAGCTCGATCGCCAGCGGCAGTCCGTCCAGGCGCCGGCAGATCTCGGCGCACGCGGCGGCGGTCTCCTTGTCGGCCTCGACCCGGAACCCGGGCCTGGCCGCGGCTCCCCGGTCGGCGAGCAGCCGCAGCGCGACCGGCTCGGGCAACGGGTCCACGGGCCGCAGCAACTCCCCCGGTACGCCGAGGGGTTCACGGCTGGTGGCGAGCACCGTCAGGTGCGGGCAACGCTCCAGCAGCTCCGCCACGAGCCGGGCGGCGGCCTCGACCACATGCTCGCAGTTGTCGAGGATCAGCAGCATGCGGCGCTTGCCGCAGTGCTCGGCGAGCCGCTCCACGGGGTCGTCGTGCCGGTCGGACCCGGCCCGCATGGCCTCGGCCCCGGCGCCGTACAGCACGGTCTCGCGGGCGCCGACGGCGGTGAGCACGGCCTCGGGGACGGCCTGCGCGTCGTCGACCGGCGCGAGCTCGACCAGCCACACCCCGTCCGGGGCGGCGTCCCGCACGCCCTCACCGACCTCCTGCGACAGCCGCGTCTTGCCCGCGCCACCTGGGCCGAGCAGGGTGACGAGCCGCGCGCCGCGCAGGTCACCGCGGATGGCCTCGATGTCCGCCTCCCGGCCGACGAAGGAGGTGAGGCGGGCCCGGAGGTTGCCGGTGGGTGATGGTGAGGCCGGGGCCGGGGCGGCGGTGGTGCGGGCGGTGAGGTCGGAGGTGGGAGCGGGGGCGGGGGCTGGGGCGGGTGAAGCGCCAGGGCGGCCGGTCGAGGTGCCGGAGGCGTCGGTCGAGGTGCCGGAGGCGTCGGCCCCCTCCCGCGGTCGCAGCAACTCCCCGTGCAGCGCCCGCAGTTCCGCCCCCGGGTCCGAACCGAGCCGGTCCGCGAGCAGTCGTCGTACGTCCTCGTAGGCGGCCAGCGCTTCCGCGGTGCGGCCCGCGTCGCGCAGGGCCCGCAGGCGGAGGGCCTGGAGGGGTTCGTCCAGGGCGTGGGTGTCGCACAGGGCGGTCAGCTCGGGCAGGGACTGTTCGGCGTGGCCGAGGGCGAGGGCGGCGGTGTGGCGGGCGCGCAGGGCGTCGAGGCGCCGGGCCTCCTGGCGGGCAGCCTCCGCGGTGCGGTCGGGGAGGTCGGCGAGGGCGGGACCGTGCCACAGGGCGAGGGCGTCGTCCAGGACGACGGCGGCCTTGGCGGGGTCACCGTCGGCCAACGCGCGCGTGCCCTCGCCGACGAGGCGTTCGAAGCGGTGCAGGTCGATGTCGTCGGGCCCGGCGGCGAGCCGGTATCCGCCCTCCGCGGAGACGATCGCGCCGGGTCCGAGAGCCCGCCGCAGACGTCCGACCAGCGCCTGTAGCGCACCCGGGGCGTCGGCGGGCGGTTCCCCGCCCCACACCTCGTCGACCAGCAGCCCCACGGGCACGGTCCGCCCGCCCCGCAGCGCCAGCACGGTCAGCAGAGCACGAAGTCGCGCCCCGCCGACCGGAACGGGACGGCCGTCGGGGCGAAGTACCTGGGTGGTGCCGAGGATGCGATAGCGCACGGGGTCCATTGTCTCTGGTGGAGTCGGGGGCGGTCACAGGGTTGGGGCGGTGCGGCGGCGAGGTCCGTGGCCGGGGCGGTACTCATGGGCTACCGGTGTCCGTGGCCGGGGCGGGTGCTCATGGGCTCCAGGAATCCGTGGCCGGGGCGGGGGCTCATGGGCTGTCGGAGTCCGGGCCCGGCACCTCCAGGGTCACGAGCACGCCCGCGTCGGCGTCCGCGAACCACTTCGGGCACTCCCGCACCGACCGCAGTGACCGTTCCCCGGGGATCGGCACGCGGGTGAGCGCACCCGGCGCCATCTCGGCGTACCCCTGGGTGACGACCTGGATCGCGTGGACCCGGCCCCGGGTCTCGGGCAGCTTCGGGTCACCGTGGAACTCGGCGGTGTGGAGGCCGGGCCTGCCCGCCGTCCGACCGGCGATCCCGGTGAGCCGGTCGGGCCAGCCGCCGCCGCAGACGTCGTCGGCGTCCCTCAGCAGCAGCGGCCAGCTCACCTCGTCCCCCACCTGGAACGGCGTGCCACAGCACTCCATCTGCCAGCTCTCGTAGAACACTTGCCGAATCCCCATGCCCCCACCCTCCCCGGAACCACCACCCCACCGCGAGACGTTTTCCCCGTACGCCCGGTACGGTCGGGCAGGTCCCCACGCGGTCCCGCGCGTGTACGAGAGCTCAGGGAGCCCCATGACCACCGCCCTCAGCCGCCGCAGCGAACGGCGGATCAGTCCCGTCTTCCTCGGCATCCTGGCCGTCACGGCGGTGACGGGCTGGGCCACCTGGACCGGGTTCGCCGAGCAGCCGGGCGTGGCCGTGTTCCTGTTCGTGACCGCCGCCTGGATCGTCTCCCTGTGTCTGCACGAGTACGCACACGCGCGTACCGCCCTGCACAGCGGTGACATCTCGGTCGGCGCGAAGGGCTACCTCACGCTCAACCCGCTGAAGTACACGCACGCGCTGCTCAGCATCGTGCTTCCCGTCATCTTCGTGATCATGGGCGGCATCGGCCTCCCCGGCGGTGCCGTCTTCATCGAGCACGGGCGGATCAAGGGCCGCTGGCGGCACAGTCTGATCTCGGCGGCGGGCCCCCTGACCAACGTCCTGTTCGCCGTCGTGTGCACGGCGCCGTTCTGGCTGGACGCGCTCGACGGCGTTCCCCAGGACTTCCGGTTCGCGCTGGCCTTCCTGGCGCTGCTCCAGGTCACGGCCGCGATCCTGAACTTCCTGCCGGTCCCGGGCCTGGACGGCTACGGCGTCATCGAGCCCTGGCTGTCGCGGAGCGTCAAGCGCCAGGTGGAGCCGTTCGCCCCGTTCGGCCTGCTGTTCGTGTTCGCGCTGCTGTGGGTGCCGGAGATCAACAGCGTGTTCTTCGACATGATCGACGCCGTGCTGCGCGGCCTCGGCATCAGCGACTTCGACACCTACTGCGGCTACGACCTGTTCCGCTTCTGGCAGGACTCCAACGAGCTCTGCTCGATCAGCTCGTAGCGGAGTCCCGTCGGGCGTCCTTGGCGCGCTTGAGGTAGTACCAGGTCATGTTGGACGACAGCCCCGCCAGCAGCACCCAGACGATCCCGAGCCAGCTGCCCTGCGAGAAGGAGACGACGGCCGCGGCCACGGCGAGCACACAGACGATCAGGGCATAGAGACCAAGGCGGGGCATTTCAGTCGGCTCCTTCGGGGGACACTGCTTGACGACCAGTGTCCCCCATCCCCTCATACGTCCGTGACGCGGAGCCCGGCGTGTGCCTTGTAGCGCCGGTTCACCGAGATCAGGTTGGCGACCAGCGACTCCACCTGGTGGGCGTTGCGCAGCCGCCCCGCGAAGATGCCGCGCATGCCGGGGATACGGCCGGCGAGCGCCTGGACGATCTCGACGTCGGCGCGGACCTCGCCGAGCACCATGACGTCGGTGTCGATCTCCTCGATCTCCGGATCCTCCAGCAGTACCGCCGACAGATGGTGGAAGGCGGCCGTGACCCGTGACTCCGGCAGCAGGGCGGCGGCCTGCTCGGCGGCGCTGCCCTCCTCCGGCTTGAGCGCGTAGGCGCCCTTCTTGTCGAAGCCGAGCGGGTTGACGCAGTCGACGACCAGCTTGCCGACCAGGTCCTCGCGCAGGGACTCCAGCGTCTTGCCGTGGCCCTCCCACGGCACGGCGACGATCACGATGTCGCTGCGCCGCGCGCACTCGGCGTTGTCGGCTCCCTCGACACCGTGCCCGAGCTCCTCGGCGGCGGCCTGCGCACGCTCGGCGGCCCGCGAGCCGATGATCACCTTCTGGCCGGCCCGGGCGAGCCGGTAGGCCAGGCCCTTGCCCTGCGGCCCGGTCCCACCGAGCACGCCGACGACGAGCCCGGAGACATCGGGGAGGTCCCAGGGGTCCTTGGCCGGGGCCTTCGCGGGGGCGCCGGCGGGCTGCTGTGCACTGTCGGTAGAGGTCATGGGCCCGACTTTACTGAGGCTGGTCTCGTGTTGGCCGCGCCGGGCATCCCCGGCCCACCTGCTTTTCTGCTGGGGGTCCGGGGGTTGTCCCCCGGAATGATGCAGCCGTCCGCCCCGCCCGCGCCGATCGCTCAGGTGAGCCGGTTCACGGGCACCCGCCGGAAGGTGATGGTCTCGTACGGGCCGAAGTCGCCGGTCTCGTAGAGCAGTCCGACCGTGTCGGCATCGACGCGGACCAGATCCGAGTAGGCGGCGGGCAGCCCGTTCACCGGGTACGCGGGCCGCCAGGTGACGCCGTGGTCGGTGGAGGCGCGGATGGTCATCAGGGCGCGGGCGACGGGGTCGGCGGGGCCCGAGAACAGGAGCACGTCCGGGTCGCGGAGCTGAAGGACGCTGCCCTCGCAGATGGGGGCGATAAGGCCCGCCTGCGGACGGAAGGGCTTCACCAGCGTCTCGCCGCCGTCCTCCGAACAGGCGTCGGCGCGGTTGCCCGGGGACACGGAGTCGTTGCGGGTGTTGAAGTAGACGCGACCGTCCGGGAGTTCGGCGGCGGTGGTCTCGTTGACGTTGATGTAGCCGTCGGTGTTCTCGTCGACATACCCGATGCGCCAGGTCGCGCCCCGGTCGTCGCTGAGCAGACAGTGGCCGCTGTTGTATCGGGCCTCGGTGCCGATGTCGTCCCCGGTGGGCGGGATCGTGTGGTTGGCGGCGACGACGACCCGGCCGGTGCCCAGCTGGATCGCATGGCCGGGCGTGGTGGCGTACCACCGCCATCCCGCCCGCTTGACCTGCGCGGTGATCTCCTTCGAGCTGGACCAGGTGACACCGTCGTCGTCGCTGTACCGCACCCAGATCCGGCGGCCGTCGGCGTCACTGACCTCGCCGCGCAGGATGCCGTCCTCGGTGGCGGCGGCGTGGTTGCGGATGTAGACGAGCAGGATGCGGCCGGTGTCGAGGACGACGGGGGCGGGGTTGCCGGCGAGGTGCCAGTTGTTGTCGGCGGCGACCCGGAGGGGGCCCCAGGTGCGGCCGCCGTCCGTGGAGCGCTTCAGCACGATGTCGATGTGCCCGTGGTCGGCGGCCGAGTCGACCCGCCCCTCGCAGAAGGCGAGGACCGTGCCCGCACCGCTGACGACGACGGCCGGGATACGGAAGGAGGCATACCCTGCCTGGCCCGCACGGAAGGGGACACTGGTCTCGGTCATCGTCGGAACTCCTCACCCTGGCCAACGGGCCCTGTGTTTCCCCACGCCAGGCGAATTCGCGGTGAACGCCCGGTCACGAACGGTCGGTTGCGGCAGGATGCGGTCGCATGGATGCCGTGCGGGTCGCCTTGTTGCGCGAAGTACTCTCCGGGACCGAGTGGCTGGGGGCCACTCGGCGGTTCGCGGGGACGTTGCGGGCGTCGGCGGTGGCGCACGGGGGCGGGCTGTTACTGGTCGGCACGCGGGAGTACGAGCCCTGGCATCTGGCGGCCCACCTGGTGGACGAGGCCGCGTGGTCCGGGATGCCGGAGCTGACCCCCACACTCGTACGGCATGACGCGCGCGCCTCGGATCCGGCGCATCTGGCGGTCGGCCTGGGGCGGTTGGCGGCGGCGCGGCGCGGGGAGACGCTGCTGGTGGTGTCGCCGGGCGGGCCGGGGGCACCGCTTCTGGAACGGGTGCACGACGCGCGCCGGGCCGGGGCGACGGTGCTGGCGCTCGGCCCCGCCGAGGGAGAGCTGACGGCCATGGCGCACGAGACGCTGGCCGTGCCGGAGGGGTCGGAGCTGGACCTGGACACCGTGCAGCACCTGGTGAGCGCGGCGGCCGGCGAGAACGCACTGCCCTCCCCGAGGGGCCGCCGACGCTTCCGCGACCGCCTCGCCCGCCTGGCGGAGTCGCTGACCGCACCGCCGCCTGCCCGCTGGTAGCGCGCCCGTCCGAACCGCCGCCTGCCCACTGGTAGCGCCCGTCCGATTCGGTACCCGGGGCCCGCAAAACCGTTTGCCTCCGGTAACCGCCCACCCGAGCATGGCCCCTCGTGACCGACGACTCCCCCACCCCCACCCCTGCGCCACGCTCCCGCCTGCGTGCCGTACTCCCCGACCTCGCCCCCTGGCGGGCCTCCGCCGACTTCCGGAAGCTGTGGCTGGCGGGGTTGATCTCGTACTTCGGGAGCTTTCTGACGTTCGTCGCGCTGCCCGTGCAGATCAAGGAGCTCACCGGGTCCGCGGCGGCGGTGGGGGCGATCGGGGCCGTGGAGCTGGTGCCGCTGATCGTGTTCGGGCTGTACGGGGGCGCGCTCGCCGACGCCCTCGACAAGCGGAAGCTGATCCTGTGGACGGAGGTCGGGCAGGGCCTGCTGAGCGCGGCGCTGCTGGTCAACGCGCTGCTGCCGAGCCCCGCCGTCTGGCCGCTGTACGCCGTCGCCGCCGTGTCCTCCGCGCTGGTCTCGGTGCAGCGCCCCGCCCTGGACGCCCTGTGGCCCCGGATCGTGGCCCACGACCATCTCCCGGCCGCCGCCTCGCTCAACGCGCTGCGCTGGCAGGCCGGCGGTGTCGCGGGCCCGGCCCTGGCCGGTGTGGTCGTCGCGTACGCGGGGCTCGGCTGGGCGTACGGCGCGGACCTGCTGACCTTCGCCGCCTCCGTACTGCTCACGCTGGGCATCGCCCCCTCCCCCGCGTCCCACGAGGCCGCGAAGCCGTCGCTCAAGGCCATCGCCGAGGGCGCCCGGTACGCCTGGAGCCGCAAGGAGCTCCTCGGCACCTACGTCATCGACATCGCGGCGATGCTGTTCGCGCTGCCGCTCGCCGTACTGCCGTTCCTCGCCGACGAGTTGGACGCCCCCTGGTCGCTGGGCCTGATGTACGCCGCCGTCCCGGCCGGGGCGATGCTGGTGAGCCTGACCAGCGGCTGGACCTCACGGGTGCACCGGCACGGGCGGGCCGTCGTGCTGTCGGCGGCGCTGTGGGGCGTGGCGATCATGGCCGCCGGTGTCTCCGGGAACGTCTGGCTGGTGCTGCTGTTCCTGATCCTGGGCGGCGCCGCCGACATGGTCAGCGGCATCTTCCGCGGGGTGATGTGGAACCAGACGATCCCGGACGAGCTGCGCGGCCGGCTCGCCGGGATCGAGCTGCTGTCGTACTCGGTGGGCCCGCAGCTCGGCCAGACCTACATGGGTGGCGTCGCCGCCTGGAAGGGCGTCAGGACGTCGATCTGGTCGGGCGGGCTGCTGTGCGTGGGCGCGGTGGGGCTGCTGGCGCTGTGTCTGCCGAAGCTGATGTCGTACGACGCGCGCACGAACGAGCACGCGGTGCGGGTGCGGGAACAGCGGGCGGCGGCGGCCTCAGCGACCACCGCCCCCGTGCCGTCACCGGCGGAGAGTTGATCAGCTGTCGTCCGCAGGGCCCGTCGGGGCGTCGTGCCACCTGGGGTCGTTCTCCCACTCCAGGTTGCGTTCCCGCGCCAGGTCCATCGCCTGCTGGGCCTCCTCGCGGGTGGTGTACGGCCCGAAGCGGTCCTTGGCCGGGCACTCCGGGCCCTCCTCGACCTTCTTGTGGACGAGGCAGTAGTACCACTCCCCCGGCTTCCCCACCGTGCGCTTCTTGAACAAGGCCATGACCGGCTCCTCTCGCCACCGTCATGTTCCCCCATGGCCGCTGGTTAGACTCGCTGCATGTCTGGCCAGTCGCTGCTCGTGCCCGGGGAGCTGTCCCCCACCCGTTCCGTGCCCGGAAACATCCGTCGCCCCGAGTACGTCGGCAAGCCCGCGCCGACGCCGTACACGGGTCCGGAGGTGCAGACCCCGGAGACCGTCGAGGCGATGCGTGTCGCCGGGCGGATCGCCGCGCGGGCGATGGCGGAGGCCGCGAAGCTGATCGCGCCCGGTGTGACGACGGACGAGCTGGACAGGGTGGCGCACGAGTACATGTGCGACCACGGCGCCTACCCCTCGACGCTCGGCTACCGCAACTTCCCCAAGTCGCTGTGCACCAGCGTCAACGAGGTGATCTGCCACGGCATCCCGGACTCCACGGTCCTGCGCGACGGCGACATCATCAACCTCGACGTGACGGCGTACATCGGCGGGGTGCACGGCGACAACAACGCCACGTACCTGGTGGGCGACGTGGACGAGGAGAGCCGCCTGCTGGTGGAGCGCACCCGTGAGTCCCTGAACCGCGCGATCAAGGCGGTCAAGCCGGGCCGCCAGATCAATGTCATCGGCCGGGTGATCGAGTCGTACGCGAAGCGGTTCGGGTACGGGGTGGTGCGGGACTTCACCGGGCACGGCATCAACTCGTCGTTCCACTCGGGCCTGATCATCCCGCACTACGACAGCCCGCACGCGACGACGGTGATCCGGCCCGGGATGACGTTCACGATCGAGCCGATGCTGACGCTGGGCACGCACGAGTACGACATGTGGGACGACGGCTGGACGGTCGTCACGAAGGACCGGAAGCGGACGGCTCAGTTCGAGCACACGCTGGTGGTGACGGAGACGGGGACGGAGATCCTGACTCTCCCCTGATCGCCGATCACTGGATCACGAGATCACTGATCTACAGAGCCCGCCCTGCCAGGGCGGGCTTTCTCTTGTACCCTTTTACCGACAGGGTGTCGGCAAGCTATTGACTTAGGTAAGCCTTACCTTAGAGGATGTGCCCCATGGAGTCCTTCTCGACACTCATCCGCACCGCGTCCCATGAACAGCACGTGGAGGCCGAGACCTCCACGTTCATGAGCGACCTGCTCGGCGGCAGGCTGGGCGTGGACGCCTACGCGCGCTACACGGAGCAACTGTGGTTCGTGTACGAGGCGTTGGAGACCGGCGCCGAGCGGCTGGCGTCGGACCCGGTGGCGGGGCCCTTCATACAGCCGGAGCTGTTCCGCCTGGCATCACTGGAGCGGGACCTGGCGCATCTGCGGGGCCCCGACTGGCGGACGGGCGTGTCCGCGCTGCCGGCCACGCGGGCCTACGCGGACCGGGTGCGGGAGTGTGCCCGCGACTGGCCGGCCGGCTATGTCGCCCACCACTACACCCGCTACCTCGGCGACCTCTCCGGCGGCCAGATCATCCGCGACAAGGCGGAGAAGACCTGGGGCTTCGCCCGCAAGGGAGACGGCGTCCGCTTCTACGTCTTCGAGGAGATCTCCAACCCGGCGGCGTTCAAGCGGGGTTACCGCGAACTCCTGGACGCGGTGCCCGCGGACGACCTGGAGAAGCAGCGGATCGTGACGGAGTGCAAGAGGGCGTTCGCCCTGAACACGGCGGTGTTCCGGGCGTTGGGCGAGGAGTTCCCGCTGAGCGCCTGAAGGACGACGGGGGCTCAGTGTTCCAGGACGACCCGGCCGCCGAGTTCGACCCAGTCCCCGGGCTGCGGGGCGGTGAGGAGCTGTGAGCCGGAGCCCTGCGTGATGTTGAGGGCGCGGCCCAGCTGGTGGGTGAGCTGGATGGCCGCCGCACCGGTCGCCTCGTCCTCCTCGACGCCGTCACCCCGGCCGGGGAAGCCACGGGCCCGGACACGTCCGGCGGCCTCGTCCTCCCACGCCCAGGCGTAGATCCTCCCCCAGACTTCGTCCGGGGGGACCCCCATCTCGCTTCGCTCGCCTGCCGGGGGTACGTCGAGATCCTCCACCTCGGCGGCGGTCGCGTACTGCCGCAGGGTGCGCGGCGGGGCCCACTCCGCCCGCGCCTCGATCCAGCTGAACTCCCCGTCCAGCCGCGCGCCCACCACTCCGGCCGGGGTGACCAGTTCGGGCACGTCGAGCAGCCAGGCCGTACCGACACAGGCGTAGCCGGCGAACGGCAGCCGCACGGAGGGCGTGTAGATGTCGATGACCCCGCGCTCGGGATCGTCCACGAACACGGTCTCGCTGAAGCCGAACTTCGCCGCCATCGCCTGCCGGTCACTGCGCTCGGGGACCACCGAGCCGTCCCGGACGACGCCGAGTTCGTTGCCGTAACCGCCCTTGGGGCCGCAGAAGACGCGGAGGACGTCGTAGTCAGTCACGGGGAAATTGAAACATCACCCGAGCGGCGAGGTCGTCCCAGACGGGGGCGCCGCCGGGGAGCGGCAGGAAGCGCGAGGGAGGCACACCGTAGGGCAAATCGGCGATCGTTTCGGCGTACGCCCTTTCCATGGCGGTCCGTTGGCGTCCCGTGGCCGGATCGTCGGGGAGGGCCGCCAGTTGTCGCATGCGGTGCTCGTGCCCCTCGGTCACCCCTTCGATCCCCCGCCGCCAGTCCTCCTCGTCGGGCACCTGGCTCAGCACGACGCACTCCGGTGTCCACCCCTCGGCCAGTGCCGCCACCGCCCGGTCGTGGCCGTCGAGCATGACCCAGCCGTCGAGGAAGGTCACCCACCACAGCAGGACGGGCGCGAGCGTGCCCTCGCGGGCGTGCTTGCGGTACGCCTTCACCCGCCCGGCGTCCGGGGGCGAGAGCGGGCGCAGGGGGAGGACGCCGTGCCAGCCGCCGCCGCAGAACAGCTCCAGTCGGCCGCCCGGCCAGTCCCGTACGAGGTCGTCGGTCCAGATGCCCGGCGGAAAGCCGGTGCGGCGGGCCAGCTCCCAGCGCCCGTCCCGCAAGGGCGTCCCCTCCGACTGCTCCAGCCAACTGGCGTACTGATGCGTCCAGTCGACGGACGAGCGCATGGTCGTCGAGCGCAGCGGCGGCAACGGCGAGCGGTAGCCGTCGAGGCGGTGCAGATACAGCTCCGGGCAGCAGCCCTCGCCCACCGACCGGCCCAGCATCAGGGGCCGCTCCCCCTGCCGCAGCAGGAGCCGGCCGTCGCCCGCCGTCTCGAAGCGCAGCGGCGGCGGATCCGGACGGCCCTGTGCGGTGAGCACGAGCCGTCCCGGCCCCAGCAGTTCCCTGTGTCCCCCGTGTCTCCTGTGTCCCCTGTGCACGGGGGCAGTCTTGCGTATGCACGGGATCAGGCTTCGGGTCGGTCTTCGTCGTGGGCCGGGTCGGGTGTCGCGCCGTCATCGTGGGGGCCGCGCAGGACGAGGGTGCCGACGCCGGATGTCAGCAGTACGGCGAGGGCCGTGAGGGCGATGGGCAGGATCGGGACACCGCCGTCGCCGCCGATGCCGATGCCGCCGAGGGAGAGGGAGTCAGGCATGGGGGGTCCTCCGGGACGACGGACGCACTGACCGGTAGCAAGCGAAGGTAAGGCTAACCTAAGCTTTGCGCGTGACCGTACTGGAGAAGCCCGCCCCCGAGGCCACCGTCCCGGACACCCCGCAGTCCGGACGCCGCGGCACCGGCCGTCTACTGACCGCCGGCCTGCTCGTCGCCCTCCTCGTCCTCGTCCCGGTCGCCGCGGGCACCGGCGCCTACCCGGTCCCGGTCGGCGACGTCCTCGCCTCCATCCAGCACCGCGTCGGCCTCGGCGGCACCGAACTCGACCGGGTCGCCGAGTCGGTGCTCTGGAACGTCCGCTTCCCGCGCATCGTGCTCGCGCTGCTCATCGGCGCGTCGCTGGGGTGCGCCGGCGCGCTGATGCAGGGCGTGTTCGGCAACCCGCTCGCCGAGCCCGGTGTCATCGGCGTCTCCTCCGGCGCGGCGGTGGGCGCGGTCGGGGCGATCGCGCTCGGCGTCGACTTCCTCGGCACCTGGACGGTTTCCGTCTTCGCGTTCGTCTCCGGCCTCGCGACCGTGCTGCTCGTGTACGCCATGTCGCGCTCCGGCGGCCGCACCGAGGTGGTGACGCTGATCCTCACCGGTATCGCCGTGAACGCGTTCGGCGGGGCGGTGATCGGGCTGTTCCTCTTCTTCGCGGACGCCGCCGCCATCCAGCAGATCACCTTCTGGCAGCTCGGCTCGCTCGCCCAGGCGACCTGGCCGAAGGTGCTGGCCGTACTGCCGTGCGCGGCGCTCGGGCTGGCCGTCGCGCCGCTGTACTCGGGCCGGCTCGATCTGCTGGCACTGGGTGAACGGCCCGCGCGGCATCTGGGCGTGGACGTGGAGCGGCTGCGGATCCTCCTTGTACTGGTCATCGCCCTGCTCACGGCGGCCGCGGTGAGCGTGTCCGGGATCATCAGCTTCGTCGGGCTCGTGGTGCCGCATCTGCTGCGGATGGCCGCCGGCCCCGGGCACCGGTTTCTGGTGCCGGCGAGTGCGTTGCTGGGGGCGCTTGTGCTTCTCGCCGCGGATCTGACGGCACGGACGGTCGCCGCGCCCGCGGAATTGCCGCTGGGGGTTTTGACGGCCCTGTTGGGCAGTCCGTTCTTCTTCTGGCTGCTGCGTCGGACTCGGCGGCGACAAGGGGGGTGGGCCTAGGGGGTCGCGTGTCGGCTGCGGGTGCGTGGGGGCTTGTCGCGCGGTTCCCCGCGCCCCTTTGGTCGGCCGCCGTCCCGCCAGCCATCACGTACCGACCGCCTTCCCGACGTCGCGCCGCCCCTTCTTCCGCCGCAACGGCGCTCAGCCCCCACAACCTGTGCGGCGGTGCCGAACCGTCCGCAGCCGCCCCCTGCAAGGAGCCCGTGCATGAGACTCCTCCGTCCTCGGCCCACTCCCCCGCCCCCCGCCGACCCCGGCGACATCCTCGCCGAGGCCGAGGGCCTCCGTGTCCGGCTCGGATCTCGCGAGGCTCTGCACGGCGTCTGCGTCCCCGTCCGTGCCGGTGAAGTGCTGGCCCTCGTCGGGCCCAACGGTGCCGGGAAGTCGACCCTGTTGAGTGCGCTGGCCGCTGATGTCCCGGCCGCCGAAGGGGTCGTACGGATTCATGGGCACCCGGCAGCCGACTGGTCCGCGGCCGAGCTCGCGCTGCGTCGGGCCGTGCTGCCGCAGTCGGCGACGCTGTCGTTTCCGTTCGCCGTGGAGGACGTCGTGCGGATGGGGCGTGCGCCCCACGCGTCCTCACCCGCCGAGGACGATCTCGCGCTGGCCGAGGCGATGGCCGCCACCGAGGTGACCGGCTTCGCCCGGCGGCCGTTCTCCGCGCTCAGCGGTGGTGAGCGGGCCCGGGTCGCGCTCGCCCGGGTGCTCGCGCAGCGCGCCCCGCTGCTGCTGCTCGACGAGCCGACGGCGGCGCTGGACCTCCGGCACCAGGAGCTGGTGCTGCGGGTGTGCCGGGAGCGGGCGCGGGCCGGGGACGCGGTGGTCGTCGTACTGCACGACCTGGGGCTCGCGGCGGCGTACGCGCACCGGGTCGCGATTCTGTGCGCCGGAAAGGTCGCGGCGGACGGGCCGCCCGCCGAGGTGTTCTCCGAGCGGCTGCTGTCAGAGGTCTACGACCAGCCCGTCGAAGTGCTTTCGCATCCTCGAACGGGAGCACTGTTGGTGACCCCACGACGCAATCTTTGACGTTCCTTTGACTTTTCCATGGGATCAATTTTGGCCACTTAGGTAATCCTTATCTCCGTTAGGCGAGCCTCACCTTCCTGGATGTGAGGCCCGTCACGCACACTTTCCGGCCACCTCCTGGAGCCTTCATGCGCGCCGCCAGACTCTCCGTCACCACCGCCATCGCCGCCGTGGCGGCGCTGACCGCCGTCACGGGATGCACCGAGAAGGGCAGCTCCGCGGGCGGTGACCGGGTCGTCAACGTGACCTCCACGGACGACAAGTGCGAGGTGTCGAAGAAGGAGTTCCCGGCCGGGCACGTCGAACTCGCCATCGAGAACAAGGGGTCCAAGGTCACCGAGGTCTACGTCCTCTTCCCGGACGACCGCATCGTCACCGAGCGCGAGAACATAGGCCCCGGCACCAAGCAGACCGTCACCGCCGAGGTGAAGGCCGGCGACTACACGATCGCCTGCAAGCCCGGCATGAAGGGCGACGGCATCCGGCAGGCCGTCAAGGCCACCGGCAAGGGCACGGCCGCCAAGCGCGACCCCCGGCTGGACAAGGCCGTCGCCGCCTACCGCGAGTACGCGCAGGCCCAGGCCGACGAGACGCTGCCGAAGGCGGAGGCGTTCGCCAAGGCCGTCAAGGACGGTGACATCGAGGCCGCCAAGAAGGCCTACGCCACCTCCCGTATCGGCTGGGAGCGCACCGAGCCGGTCGCCGAGTCGTTCGGCGACATCGACCCGAAGGTCGACGTCCGCGAGGACGGCCTGGAGCCCGGCCAGGACCCGGCCAAGGACTGGACCGGCTGGCACCGGCTGGAGAAGGCCCTCTGGCAGGACAAGAAGATCGGCGACCGCGAGAAGCAGCTCGCCGACCAGCTGATCACCGACCTGAAGGACTGGCAGAGCCGGGTCGGCAAGGCCGAGATCACCCCGACGAACATGGGCAACGGCGCCAAGGAACTCCTCGACGAGGTCGCCACCGGCAAGGTCACCGGCGAGGAGGAGCGCTACTCGCACACCGACCTGGTCGACTTCAAGGCCAACGTCGAGGGGGCGGAGAAGGCGTACGAGCTGCTGAAGCCGGTCGTCAAGGAGAACGACCCGGCGCTGGTCACCGAGCTCGACAAGCAGTTCGGCGCGCTGAACACGCTGCTGGACAAGTACCGCGCGGACAAGTCGTCGTACGACTTCACCTCGTACGACAAGGTCGGCGAGGCCGACCGCAAGGAGCTGTCGGACGGTGTCAACTCCCTCGCGGAGCCGCTGTCCAAGCTCGCCGCCGCCGTCGTCGTGAAGTAGGGGCCGACCATGACTGAATCAACGGAATCGGCTGAAGCAACGACTGAGGCGACCACCTCCCGTCGTGCGCTGATCGGCTGGGGCGGTGCCGGGCTCGCGCTCGGTGCCGTCGCGGCCGGCGGTGCCGTGGCGATGACCCGTACGGGCAACGACGTGGATCCGGCCGCCGCCGCGACGGGTGCCGCGATCCCCTTCCACGGCGAGAAGCAGGCGGGCATCGCCACCCCGGTGCAGGACCGGCTGCACTTCGCCGCGTTCGACGTGAAGACCGACGACCGCGCCGAGTTCGTGCAGATGCTGAAGGACTGGACGGCCGCCGCGCGCCGGATGACCGCCGGGCACGCGGTCGGTGAGGGCGCGTACGGCGGTCTGGCGGAGGCGCCGCCGGACGACACCGGTGAGGCGCTGGGGCTGAAGCCGTCGCGGCTGACGCTCACCATCGGGTTCGGCCCGTCGCTGTTCGAGAAGTTCGACCTCGCCGGCCGGCGGCCCGAGGCCCTCGTCGAGCTGCCGCACTTCTCCGGCGACAACCTCGACAAGAACCGCAGCGGCGGCGACCTGTGCGTCCAGGCCTGCGCGGACGACCCGCAGGTCGCCGTGCACGCGATCCGCAACCTGGCCCGCATCGGCTTCGGCAAGGTCGTCATCAAGTGGTCCCAGCTCGGCTTCGGGAAGACCTCCTCGACCACCCCCGAGGAGCAGACCCCGCGCAACCTGATGGGCTTCAAGGACGGGACACGGAACATCGCCGGGACGGAAACGGACCGGCTGAAGAAGTTCGTGTGGGTCGGCGAGAAGGACGGCCCGGAGTGGATGGCCGGCGGCTCGTATCTGGTCGCCCGGCGCATCCGGATGCACATCGAGACCTGGGACCGCACCTCCCTGCAGGAGCAGGAGGACATCATCGGCCGCGACAAGGGCGAGGGCGCCCCGGTCGGCAAGGCCAAGGAGCGCGACAAGCCGTTCCTGAAGGCGATGCTGCCCGACGCGCACGTCCGGCTCGCGCACCCCGAGTCCAACGACGGGGCGACGATCCTGCGCCGCGGCTACTCCTTCACCGACGGCACCGACGGCCTGGGCCGCCTGGACGCGGGCCTGTTCTTCCTGGCCTACCAGCGCGACCCGCGCACCGGGTTCATCCGGATCCAGCGCAACCTGGCCATCGACTCGCTCAACGAGTACATCCAGCACGTGGGTTCGGCGCTCTTCGCGGTCCCGCCCGGCGTCCGCGACAAGGACGACTGGTGGGGCCGGACGCTGTTCGGGAAGGAGGCGTAGAGGCCCGTGTTCTCCAACTATCTGATCGGACTGCGCGAGGGCCTGGAGGCGTCGCTCGTCGTCTGCATCCTCATCGCCTATCTGGTGAAGACGGACCGCAGGGACGCGCTCAAGCCCATCTGGATCGGCATCGGCGTCGCGCTCGCCCTCGCGCTCGGCTTCGGCTGCGCGCTCGAATTCGGCTCGCAGGAGCTGACGTTCGAGGCACAGGAGGCGCTCGGCGGGTCCCTGTCGATCCTCGCCGTCGGCCTGGTGACGTGGATGGTGTTCTGGATGCGGCGCACCGCCCGGCATCTGAAGGCCGAGCTGCACGGCAAGCTGGACGCGGCCCTGCAGATGGGCACGGGCGCGCTGGTGGCGACCGCGTTCCTGGCGGTGGGCCGGGAGGGCCTGGAGACGGCCCTGTTCGTGTGGGCGTCGGTGCGCGCGGCCGGTGACGGCAGCCCGCGCCCGCTGGTCGGCGTCGCCCTCGGCATCGCCACGGCGGTCGTGCTGGGCTGGCTGTTCTACCGGGGCGCCCTGCGCATCAACCTCTCCAAATTCTTCACCTGGACCGGCGGCATGCTGGTCGTCGTGGCGGCGGGCGTGCTGGCGTACGGCTTCCACGATCTGCAGGAGGCCCGCTGGGTACCGGGCCTGAAGACGCTGGCCTTCGACATCAGCGACACCATCGATCCGTCGAGTTGGTACGGCACCCTGCTGAAGGGCGTCTTCAACTTCCAGCCCGATCCGACCGTCCTCCAGGTCACGGTGTGGCTGCTGTACTTGATCCCGACGCTCGCCCTGTTCCTGGCCCCGGTAGGGTTCGCCTCCGGGAAGGGGAAGGTGAAGGCACCTGATGAGCAGGGAACGCGGCCCTCGAAAGCTCCGCAGGCTTGACCGGAGCGCACTGATTGCGGCATCCGTGACCGCTTTGTCGTTGACGGCGAGCGGTTGCGTGGTGGTCCACGGGGAGCGGGAGATCCTCCCCTCGGCCACCAAGGCGGAGGCCGCCAAGGCCCTCCAGCAGTTCACAGCCGCGTACAACAAGGCGGACAAGGCGTACGACAGCTCCCTGGACGCCGACCATGTGACCGGCGCCCTGAGCGACATCGACAGCGCCCGGCTGAAGGCGGGCAAGGCGATCAGCCCCGGCGGCAACCCGTCGCACACCCCGCTGAAGCTGTCGGACGTCGAGTACACGATCCCGAAGAAGGCGGGCTGGCCACGCTGGTTCATCGCCGACGCGGCCGCCAACAAGTACGGCAGCGCACGCTGGATCTTCGTGTTCACCCGGGGCGGCCTGGCCGAGCCGTGGGAAGCGACGTATCTGACGCTGGTGGCCCCCGGCGACCTGCCGAAGTTCAAGACCGACAAGGACGGCTGGGCCGAGGCCGTCCCCGCGAACTCGACCGAACTGGCCGTGCCGCCGGAGGGCTTGAGCAAGGCGTACGCCGGCTACCTCAAGGACGGCACGGGCGCCTTCGCGCCCGGTCGCCACACCAGCGAGTGGCGTGCCGACCGGGAGAAGGACGCCAAGCGGCCGGGCCGGGTCAGCCAGTTCATCGACGAGCCGCTGACCGAGGGCGACTACGCACCGCTGGCGCTGCGCACCACGGACGGCGGCGCGCTGGTGTTCTTCACCACGCGCTACTACGAGAAGCAGACGGCCTACGCGGGCACCAACATCCCCTCGCCGGGCAAGGGTGTGGAGGCGCTGACGACGGGCGAGATCAAGCAGTCGCTCACGATGGAGATCATCTCCAACGAGGTGGCGCTGGACCCGAAGGGCTCGGGGAAGGTGCAGGTCATCGGCCGCACCCAGGGCCTGACGTCGGCGAAGGGCGAGTAGCGCCGCCGCCTGCGGTGGCGGTGACTCAGTGGCGCAGGGGCCAGGCCGCGGGGATGTGGTCGGGCTCCTGGCCGGCGTGGCGGCCGCAGGCGTCGGTGAGGACTTCCAGCAGGCTCAGCGGGTCGGGCAGCGGGTGTTCGAGTCCGCGTACCCAGTGCACGGTCTGTCCGTCGCCGGGCAGTTGGGCGGGCGGTACGAGGACATACGACCCGCGGCAGTGCCAGCGCAGTCCCGGGTGCTCGTCCATGGTCTCGGGGTGGCAGTCCAGCTCGCACGGCCACCACTCGTCCTCGACCTCGGGGGTACCGCGGGTGAGGGTGAAGAACAGCAGCCGGCCGTCGTCGCTCTCGGCGACCGGGCCGACCTCGATCTCCGCGCCGAGCAGCCGCTCCAGCGCCTCGCGCCCGGCCTCCAGCGGTACGTCGAGGACGTCGTGGACCATGCCGGTGGCGGTGATGAAGTTGGCCTGGGGCTGATGGCGGGCCCAGCGCTCGATCTGGGCGCGGTCGGTGGTGGACTGCGTCTGCCAGGCGAAGGACACCGGGTGCCTGGCGGGGGTGGGACAGCCGACGCGGTCGCAGGAGCAGCGGTAGCCGGGGGCGGGGTGCGCGGCGGGCGCGAGCGGCAGGCCCGCTCCGGCGGCGGCCAGCAGCAGGGCCTCGCGACCGCCGCTGTCCGCGGCGGCCTCCTTCGGGCGGCGTCCACGCAGCCACTGGGAGAGTTTGCCCTGCAGGCCGGTCCGGCCGCCCAACTCCGCGCTCATGTATCGCCTCGCCTCGCTGTCGTGCGGAACAGCATGCCCTATGGTCCCACCATCGTGCGCCTCGGGGGGCCGTAGCGGATAACCGGGCCAGGTGGGGCGAGGTGTACACAGCACCGTGATCAGGGGTAATGGGCAGCTTTGACAGGATTTACACCCCTACCGCGTGACGTTCCTGCCGCGTGACGTTCCTGCCACCTGACACCCCTACCGCCCGACGTCCCTACGGCGTGCGCGGTGCGATGCCGTGGAGTGCGTACTCGACGAGGGTGTCCGTGTACGCGTACGAGATCGGGCCCGTGTACTGGAGCCAGCGCTGGGCGAGGGGTGAGACCCAGAGTTCGAGGGCGATGCGCGGGTCGACCTCCTGGCGGACCTGGCCGGCCTTCTGGGCGGCGCGCACCCGGTCGACATACAGCTGGAGCGAGGGTTCGAGGAGCTTGGTCATGAAGATCCGGCCGAGCTCCTCGTTGACCACACCCTCGGCGGCCAGGGCGCGGGACGGGATCTCGAAGCGGGGGTCCTTGAGCTGGTCGACGGTGAGGCGCAGTACGGCCTTGAGGTCGGCCGCGAGGTCGCCGGTGTCCGGGATGGCGAACTCGTACTCCGGGCCCGCGTCCCGGGACGCCTGTTCGCTCAGGGCGAGGAAGGCCTCCAGCAGGACGTCCGCCTTCGACGACCACCAGCGGTAGATCGTCTGCTTGCCGACGCCGGCGCGGGCGGCGATGCCCTCGATGGTGGTCCTGGGGTAGCCGACCTCCCCGACGAGGGCGAGGGCGGCGTCGTAGATGGCGCGACGGGACTTCTCGCTGCGGCGGCTGGAGTTGGGCTCGGACTGGGCGGACTTCTGGGCTGCCATGGCTCGATTTTAACAGGTTGACAAGACGGAGCGTCTCGCCGACCCTGAAGGGGCTTGATGCGAGACGATACGTCTCGGTTTTTGGTGAACGACGAAAGGAGCCGGTCATGGCCCGAAGCGGAGCCGGAAACATGCTGGGAGTCGGCGGGACGCGGCACAACCTCGGCCGCAACGCGATGCGCGGCGGCAGCCGGGGCAACCGGATCGGCGGCGGGACGGACCCGACGGCACAGAAACGGGAGCTGTTGCGCAAGCTCCAGGAGCGGCGCGCGGAAGAAGGGGAAGGAGAGGCGAGGGCGGGAGCGCAGGACGAGGAGACGTCCTAGTCCCGCTACTCCGTCGCCGGCGGCCAGGCGTCGCCCCAGTCCGCGTCGCGGGCCGCCTTGTAGAGGTCGCCGTGGCGTTTGGTGACCGTGGTGCGGCGCAGGGAGGGTTCGGTCTCGCAGAGGTCGAGGAGGACCTGGCCCTTGCGGATCTGGGGTTTGCGTACGACGCGGGCGGGGGCCGGGGTGACCGGGAGGCGGGTCGCGGCGACGTAGCTGAACTTCTCGTCCTCGTAGGCGAGGGAGCCGCCCTTGATCTTGCGGTGGAGCGAGGAGCGGCTGACCCGGGCCGAGAAGTGGCACCAGTCCGTGCCGGGGACGATGGGGCAGGCGGCGCTGTGCGGACAGGGTGCGGCGATGTGGAAGCCGGCGCTGATGAGGCGGTCGCGGGCCTCGATGACGCGGGTGTAGCCGTCGGGGGTGCCGGGTTCGACGATCACGACGGACTGGGCCGCGGCGGCGACGGTGTCGATGAGGGTGGTGCGGTCGGGGGCGGTGAGTTCGTTGAGGACGTAGGAGACGGTGACGAGGTCGGCGGGGTCGAGGGTGAGGGCCGATCCGATCCGCGCTCGCTGCCAATGGGCGTTCCTCAGCGCCGGGTTGGCGGTGGCGATGTCCCGGCCGATGGCCAGGGCGGGCTCGGCCCAGTCCAGCACGGTGACGCCGCGCTCGCCGGGCCAGGTGGCGGTGACGGCCCAGGTCGCGGCGCCGGTGCCGCCGCCCACGTCGACATGGCTGGCGGGCACCCATTCCGGCACGGCCTCCGCGAACGCCTCCAGCGCCGCGCGCACCGCCTCGAAGGTCGCGGGCATCCGGTACGCGGCGTAGGCGGCCACGTCGGCGCGGTCCCGGAGGATCGGGGCGTCGGTGGGGGTGGCGCCCCGGTAGTTGGCGATCAGCCGGTCGACGGCCTGGGCGGCCTGGCGGGGCGGGAGGCCGTCTAGAAGGGTGGCGAGCCTGCTGCGGAGGGCGTCGGCCGGGGGTACGGGGGCGTTCACCCGGCGATTCTACGAGGACGCCGGCGCTGGCCTCGCAGTTCCTCGCCCCCGCCTACCCGGAGGGGCTGAATTTGGCGGAACTCACCGCGTTTTCAGCCCGTCCGGCGTTTGAGGACGAGGCCCTTCGGGCCGATGCGGGGGTCTGGGGGCGGCAGCCCCCAGGGACGGGAAGGGTAGGAGCGGCGGGGGCGAAATCCTCTGCCGCTATCGCCCCCGCACGGCCCGTGCCAACCGCGTCCCCGCCCTCGCCCGTGGCCGGCTGTCCGCCCCCCGCCTCCGGGGATGGACCGTGTTCGCCAGCAGTACCAGGAAGGTGTCTGTCGCCGGGTCCAGGACCAGGGACGTTCCCGTGAAGCCGGTGTGGCCCGCGGCGCCCTGGCCCGCCAGTTCTCCCATGAACCACGGCTGGTCGACCGCGAAGCCCAGGCCGGGTGGGGTGAGCAGGAGGTCCACGAAGTCGGGGCCGAGGATGCGGGCGGGGCCGTATGAGCCGCCGGAGAGCAGGGTGCGGCAGAAGACCGCGAGGTCGCGGGCGGTCGAGAACAGGCCCGCGTGGCCTGCGACGCCGCCCAGGGACCAGGCGTTCTCGTCGTGGACGACGCCGCGGAGCATGCCGCGGTCCGCCTTGGCCCACGGGCGGCGTTGGTCCTCCGTCGCTGCCGCCGCCGGGCAGGGGCCGAAGCGGGTGGCCGTCATGCCGAGCGGGCGGGTGATGCCGTCGTGGATCAGGACGTCGAGGGTGCGGCCCGTGATGCGTTCCAGGACGTGTTGGAGCAGGAGGAGGTTCAGGTCGGAGTAGCAGTAGGTGCCGGGGACTCCTATCGGCGGCTCCGCGCGCAGCAGTTCCATGCGTTCCGTGTCGTCCGCGCAGTCGTACAGCGGGAGCTCGGGGCGCAGTCCGGACGTGTGGGTGAGCAGCTGACGCACCGTGATGTCGTGCCGGGACGCCGCCCGGAAGTCCGGCAGGTACGCCCCGACCCGCGCGTCGATGCCGAGTGTGCCGCGCTCGATCTGCTGCACGGCGGCCACCGAGGTGAACAGCTTGGTGAGGGAGGCCAGGTCGAAGAGGGTCGACGGGGTCATCGGGATTCGGGAGTCGGGCGCGAGCTCCACGCCCGCGTCCTTCTCCTCGTCGTAGGACGCGTATCGCACCGCCCAGCCCGCCGCCTCCTCGACGGCGAGGTACGGCCCCCGCCCCACGGCCAGCACCGTACCGGCCGCCCAGGGGCGGGAGCCGGTGGTGAGGTCGTGGACCTCGCGGACGAGATGACGGATCTCCTCGGGGTCGAGTCCAGCCCTTTCCGGGGTGTCCCCGCGCAGTCTCGGCGCGCTCAGCTCTCTGCTCCCTCCGCACCCACCCGACCGTCCGAACGTCTGTCCGCACGTGTGTTCCAGGGACGGCACATTCCCATGAAGCAGGTCAGCGCCACCAGTGCCGCGGCCAGTTGGACGACGGCCATCGGGACGGCGGTGTCCTCCCCGGCGACGCCCACCAGGGGCGAGGCGACCGCTCCGATCAGGAAGGACGACGTACCGAGAAGGGCGGACGCGGATCCGGCGGCGTGCTTGGTGCGCAGCAGGGCGAGCGCCTGGGTGTTGGGGAGCGTCACCCCCATCGCGGACATCAGGACGAACAGCGCGGCGGCCACCGGCAGCAGCCCGGCCTCGCCGAAGACGCCGACGGACATCAGCAGCAGCGCCGCAGCCGCCAGGATCACCACCGTCAGGCCCGCGCCCAGCACCCGGTCCAGGCTGACCCGCCCCACCAGCACCTTGCCGTTGATCTGGCCGACGATCACCAGCCCGACCGAGTTGAGCCCGAACAGCAGGCTGAAGGTCTGCGGCGAGGCCCCGTAGATCTCCTGGACGACGAACGGCGACGCCGCTATGTAGGCGAAGAGGGCGGCGAAGGCGAACCCGCCCGCCAGCATGTACCCGGCGAAGGCGCGGTCGGCGAGCAGCCCCCGCATCGCGCGCAGCGCCTCACCGACCCCGCCGCCGTGCCGGTCCTGCGGCGCCAGGGTCTCGGGGAGCCGCCGCCAGACCAGCCCGGCGAGCAGCGCGCCGACCACCGTGAGCACGACGAACACGCCCCGCCAGTCGGTCACCCGCAGGATCTGCCCGCCGATGAGCGGCGCCACGATCGGGGCGGCCCCCGAGATCAGCATGAGGGTCGAGAAGAAGCGGGCCATCGCCACACCGTCGTAGAGGTCGCGTACGACCGCCCGCGCGATCACGATCGCCGCCGCGCCCGCGAGGCCCTGCGCCAGCCGGAACGCGACCAGGAACTCGATGGTGGGTGCGAACGCGCAGAGCGCGGTGGCCACGATGTACACGGCCAGCCCTGCCAGCAACGGGCGTCTGCGGCCCCATCGGTCGCTCATCGGGCCGACCACCAGCTGCCCGAGCGCCATACCGGCCAGACAGGCGGTGAGCGTGAGCTGGACGGTCGCGGCGGGCGCGTGCAGGGCGCCGGTGACCTCGGGGAGCGCCGGGAGGTACATGTCCATCGCCAGCGGGGGTGTGGCCGTCAGACCGCCGAGGATGAAGGTGACGAGGAAGCCGGTGCGGCGGAGGGATCGGGTGGAAGGTCCCTTCGCCGCCGGTGCCGCCGACCGCGGTACGTCGTCTGTCGTCGACTGCGGTACGTCCGGTATCGGCCCCCCACGGTCCCCCATGCGCCCCTCCCTCTCCAAGTGATCCGCCCTCTATGCTCTCAGCTCGTACAGAGTGCCTAGGGTCACATGAGCGAGGGGTGGGGCCGCAGTGGCGGAACGGAACGTGCGGTGGGGGATTCTGGCTACCGGCGGGATCGCGGCCGCCTTCACGGCCGATCTGGTCGATCTGCCCGACGCCGATGTGGTGGCCGTCGCCTCGCGGCGGCAGGACTCGGCCGACGCGTTCGCCGAGCGGTTCGGGATACCCCGGGCGTACGGCGACTGGGACGCGCTCGCCCAGGACGAGGACATCGATGTCGTGTACGTCGCCACCCCGCACTCGGCACACCGCACGGCCGCCGGTCTGTGTCTGGAGGCCGGGCGGGGCGTGCTGTGCGAGAAGGCGTTCACGCTGAACGCGCGCGAGGCGAGGGAACTCGTCGCACTGGCCCGGGCGCGCGGCAGCTTCCTGATGGAGGCCATGTGGATGTACTGCAATCCACTGATCCGGCGTCTCAAGGCGCTCGTGGACGACGGCGCCATCGGCGAAGTGCGTCATGTCCAGGCCGACTTCGGGCTGTCCGGTCCCTTCCCGCCCGCGCACCGGCTGCGGGACCCGGCGCAGGGCGGGGGCGCGCTGCTGGACCTCGGCGTCTACCCGGTCTCCTTCGCCCAGCTGCTGCTCGGGGAGCCGTCGGACGTGACGGCGCGCGCGACGCTGTCCGCGGAGGGCGTCGACCTCCAGACGGGAGCCCTGCTCTCCTGGGAGGGCGGCGCGCTCGCCTCGCTGCACTGCTCCATCGTCGGCGGTACGGCCACCTCGGCGTCCGTGACCGGCTCGGGCGGCCGTATCGACGTACCGAACGGCTTCTTCTTCCCGGACCGTTTCGTGCTGTACCGCGACGGCCGTGACCCCGAGGAGTTCACGGCCGACCCGGCGGACGGGCCCCGGGGCAGTCTGCGCCACGAGGCCGCCGAGGTGATGCGGGCCCTGCGCGCCGGGGAGACGGAATCCCCGCTGGTCCCGCTGGACGGCACGCTCGCGGTGATGCGGACGCTCGACGCGATCCGGGACCGCGTCGGCGTCCGCTACCCGGGCGAGGCCCCCGACGGGGACGCCGCGCCCGAGGCACCCGCGCTCACGCCGGTGTGAGCCCCGGCTCCCCGGCCTCCGTGACGAACGACGCGGCCGTCGAGATCGGCGCCCCGGGCCGGGTCACGTACGCCACCGTCTTGAAGTCGGCCCGGGCCTGCTGCTCCCCCAGCGCGACGGTGACGTAGCCGCGCCGGCCGTTGTAGAACTTCATATGCGGGTTGGCCTGCATGTACATGTCCCAGTTGGCGGGCTTGTCGATGCCGTCCCGGCCGCTGGCGATCGAGGTGGCCACGATCTCCGTGCCGAGGGTGGTGGAGGCGGGGTCGTCGAAGTCGTCCTTGATGTCGAAGCCGTAGCCGACGTGGACGTCACCGGTGAGCACCATCAGGTTCTCGATGCCGGCCGCCTTGGCCCCGTCCAGCACCCGGCGCCGGGAGGCGCGGTAGCCGTCCCAGGCGTCCATCGACACCCGGGCGGGCGCGGTCGTCTCGAACTTGCGCTGGGAGAAGGTGACCTGCTGCGGTACGACGTTCCACAGCGCCGTGGAGTCGCGCCAGCCGTCGAGCAGCCAGCGCTCCTGGGTCTCGCCGGTCATGGTGCGCGCCGGGTCGTCGACGTCCGGGCCGGGGATCTGGGAGCCGTCGCCGTAGGCCTGGTTGGAGCGGTACTGGCGGGTGTCCAGCACGTCGAACTGGGCGAGCCGGCCCCACTGCAGGCGCCGGTAGAGCTGCATGTCGGGGCCCGTGGGCTGCTGGGGGCTGCGCAGCGGCTGGTTCTCCCAGTAGGCCCGGTAGGCGGAGGCGCGGCGGAGCAGGAACTCCTCCGGCGGGACGTTGTTCTCGGGGATGTCGTCGGCGTAGTTGTTCTCGGTCTCGTGGTCGTCCCAGGTGACGACGAAGGGGTGCGCGGCGTGTGCGGCCCTGAGGTCGGGGTCGGTCTTGAACAGGGCGTAGCGCAGGCGGTAGTCCTCCAGGGTCACCGTCTCGCGGTTGAACACCGCGGGGAGGGTGCGGTCGGTGTAGTTGCGGTAGCCGCCGACGGAGTTGACCGCGTACTCGTACAGGTAGTCACCGAGGTGGAAGACGACGTCCACGTCGTCCTGCGCGAGATGCCGGTACGGCGTGTAGTAGCCGTCGGTGTAGGCCTGGCAGGAGACGGCCGCCAGGGTGAGCGAGCTGGTCGCGGCGTCCGCGAGGGGCGCGGTGCGGGTGCGGCCCGTCTCGCTGATCCAGTCGCCGGTGCGGAAGCGGTAATGGAAGACGCGGTCCGCGTCCAGGTTGTCGACCTCGACGTGGACCGTGTGGTGGAACTCGGGGTGCGCGGTGGCGGTGCCCCGTCTGGCGATGCGGCTGAACTGCTCGTCGTGCGCCAGCTCCCACTGGACGGTGACCCGCTCGGCGGGCAGTCCGCCGTCGGGCTGGTACGGGGCGGGGGCCAGGCGGGTCCACAGGACGACCGAGCCGGGCAGCGGGTCGCCGGAGGCGACGCCGAGGGTGAAGGGGTTGTCGGTGATCTTGCGCGGGTCGAGCCGGGCGGCGCTCGCCGCGCCCGCGGCCGGCAGATTGACGGCGAAGGCGAGCGCGGCGGCGGCGCCGGTGAGGGTCAGGAAACGGCGGCGGCCGATGTGCCGGGCGGCGGCACGAAGTTCGGGGGTGTGCTGGGGCGCGTCTGGTGTGATTGTCATCCGGTCCTCCCCTGCCTGATGGATGCATGAGGCATTGGAGTGGCCGGGGACGACACTCGCTTGGCGCGTACACAACACCCGGATGGCGGATGGATGAGTTCCGGATGGCGGACCCTCGCCTACGCTGCGGGCCCATGACGAACAGGCAAACGGACACGAGGATCGCCGTGGTGACCGGCGCCGGATCCGGCATCGGACGGGCGGTCGCGACGGAACTGCTGCGCGCGGGCTGGGCGGTGGCGCTGGCGGGGCGGCGCATGGAGACGCTGGAGGAGACGGCGGGGCTGGTGCCCGACGGGGCCGCTCTCGCCGTACGGACGGACGTGGCGCGGCAGGAGGACGTGGCCGCGCTGTTCGCCGCCACCGTGGAGCGGTTCGGGCGGGTGGACCTGCTGTTCAACAACGCCGGCACGTTCGGGCCGGGCGGGGTGCCGTTCGAGGAGCTGTCGTACGACGCGTGGCGGCATGTCGTGGACACCAACCTCAACGGGGCGTTCCTGTGCGCGCAGGCGGCGTTCCGGCAGATGAAGGAGCAGGACCCGCACGGCGGCCGGATCATCAACAACGGCTCGATCTCCGCGCACACACCCCGCCCGCGCTCGGCGCCCTACACGGCGACCAAGCACGCGCTGACCGGCCTGACCAAGTCGCTGTCGCTGGACGGGCGGCCGTACGACATCGCCGTCGGCCAGATCGACATCGGCAATGCCGCGACCGACATGACCGCCCGGATGCAGACGGGTGCGCTGCAGGCCAACGGGTCCGTGGTCCCCGAGCCGGTCATGGACGTCGCCGACGTGGCGCGGACCGTCCGGCACATGGCGGAGCTGCCGCTGGAGGCGAACGTGCAGTTCGCGACGGTGCTGGCGACGGCCATGCCGTACGTGGGACGCGGCTGAGGCTCCGGCGCGCCCCCCGTCACCTCCACAACTTGCACAATCGGAGTATCTAATTCCGCTGCATCGCGGCCGGTCGGGGGCATATGCTCGACTCCACGCGCACCAGAGCTTCACATTTAGAGCACAAGGCTTCCGCAGGCCACTCCGAGGGGGGAGGCGGCAGCCGTTCCACGATCACCGGGTGGGGGTGGATCTCGCGTGGGACCGCGAGGTACACACCGGTGCGTGGAACGGCTGCCGCACCGTCGGGACGGTGACGCTCAACGGCCGAGGATGCGCTCCACGTCGGCCAGCTGATCGGCGGTGAGCGGGCCCTTCGCCAGCGCGCCCGCGTTCTGCTCGGCCTGCGCGACGGAACGGAACCCCGGGATCGGTACGGCGCGGGGGCTGCGCGCCCACAGCCAGGCCAGGGCACCCTGGCCGAGGGTGCGGCCGCCGCTGGTGAGCACGTCCTTGAGCGCGTCGACGCGGGCGACCCAGTCCGGGGCGGCGCCCGACCCGTCCTCGAAGCCCTGCAGCCACTGCGGCGGCCGGCTGCGGATGTCCCCGGCCTCCAGGGCCTGACCGCTCCTGCGCTTGCCGGCCAGCAGGCCCATCGCCAGCGGGCTGCGGTTGACGCTCGCCAGCTCCAGTTCCTCGCACAGCGCGAACATCTCCGGCGCGTCCTGGAGCACATTGGCCATGTGCTGTACGGCCGCGCAGTGCTCCCCGCGGGCGAAGACGGCGGCGCGGGCCGGGTCGTCGGTGCTCCACGCGTAGGCACGGATCAGCCCCTCGCGCACGAACTCCTCGCAGACGTCGCGGAGTTGGGCGGCGCGCTCGGGGTCGGCGTCGGACAGGTGCAGCTGGTAGAGGTCTATGTGGTCGGTGTCGAGCCGCTTGAGCGAGGCGGTCAGCGCACGGCGGGCGTACTCGGGGGTGTCGTCGGCGCCGGTGAGGGTGCGGGTCTCCTCGTCGAAGACGTTGCCCCACTTGGTGGCGACGACGACATCGGCGCGGCGCTTGCCCAGGGCGCGGCCGAGAACGCGTTCACTGTGCCCGGCGCCGTAGGTGTCCGCGGTGTCGAAGAAGGTGACGCCCAGGTCGAGGGCGCGCCGGACCGCCCCTACCGACTCCTCGTCGTCGACCTTGCCCCAGCCGAGCGGCTGCCCGTCGGCGGACTGCCACTCACCGCCGATGGCCCAGCAGCCGAAGCCGAGCGCGCTCACCTCGATGCCGGTACGTCCCAAAGTCCTCTTGGTCTCCATGAGGCAGGACGTTAGAGGTTGGAGTGCACACGAGGGCAAGCGCTTGCACCCGTTACGCCTGACCGGTCTCGAAGCGGGAGATCCTGCCGTCGTCCTCGATCTCGAAGTGCCACCGGGTGCGCATCTCGCCCCAGGCGTCGTTGCGGTAGCTCGCCAGGAGGTCTCGGCCGTGGTTCGACTCGTTGTCGACCTCCATGTGGCCGTGGGACGAGAAGATCTCCCGCTCGATCCAGTCGGCGAGGTCGCGGTCGGTGCCGTCGTCCGCCATGGTCGCGCCGGGCGCGAGGATGTTCAGGAAGCCCTCGCGGTCATGGGCGTTGACGGCGGTGACGAAGGCACGGACGGCCGGGTCGCTGAGTTTGGACGTCTGAATCGTCATACCGGTCAGACTCACACCGCCCCCGGCGGTCCGCCACCCGAACGGCCGCGAAGGCGGGCCGGTTGGGTGTCTTCGGTGCCACGGTGGATACGCGGGAGGGGACCTGTCCCTGCTGACTGTTCCGGGAGTCGCTGTGAGTACTGAGAGTGCGGTGTGTGCCGGGAAAGCCCTCGGCCGACGTGATCTGGGCCTGCTGCTGCTCCGGCTGGGTACCGGCGGAGTGCTGGTCGCGCACGGCACCCAGAAGCTGTTCGGCTGGTTCGGCGGCCACGGCATCCACGGGACCGGCCAGTTCATGGAGTCGGTCGGCTACCGCCCCGGCAAGATGAGCGCCACCGCCGCGGGCCTCGCGGAGACCGGCGGCGGCACCCTGCTGGCGCTGGGACTGGCGACGCCCGCGGCGGGCGCGGCGGCGGCCGGCGCGATGGCCGGGGCGTCCGCGGTGCACGCCCCGAACGGCTTCTTCAACCAGGGCGGCGGCTACGAGTACGCCGCCACCCTGGGCCTGGCCGCGACCGGCCTGGCGATCACCGGCCCCGGCCGCCTCTCCCTCGACCACGCCCTGGGCCACGTCCTCGACCGCGGCTGGATGGTCCCCACCGCTCTCGCGGCGACGGCGGCGGTGACGGCCCTGGTGGTGGGGGCGCGGAACAGGAGGCTGGACCGGCCGGAGAAGGAGGACGGAGCGGCGGCGTTCGAGGGACAGGAGCCCTTGTTCGGCGAGTAGGCGGGTTCAGGTCCGCCGCCCGCCGAACTCCCACGCATGCACCTCGATGTCGGCGTACCGGTCCGGGATCAGCACGGCGCGTGCGGTCTCCGGGTCGGGCGCCCGCAGCAGCACGGCCGTGCCCAGCCAGGCGGTGCCGTCGTCGGACAGCAGAGGCCCGTACGCGATCAGTGCGTCCCGGTCGGCCGGCCCGGCGAGGTCGGCGGCCTGTCCCGCGCCGAGGCCGAGCACCAGGTACCGGTTGCCGCCGCTCGGGCCGCCGGGGAAGTCCCACATGGTGCGGCCCAGCAGATTGCGCCACCGGCGCACCAGCACGTCCCGGTACACGCCCGCCTGGTGGTTGGGCTCGTCGAAGGCGAACGCGCGGGCGGCGGCGGCATCGGGCAGGTCGACGATGTGCACACTGCCGGTGGGGGTCTCGCCGTCGGCGGCGAAGGTGGGGCCGCGGGCGATCATCTCCTTGGCGTACCGGTCCATGTAGGACCAGTGCTCTTCCAGCAGTTCGTCGCGCAACGCGAGCGAGCCGGGCCGGTCGCGGTGGTAGCAGAAGTACTCCATGTCTCCAGACCCTCACCGACGCACGGCGGCATCTCAACCGGTTTCGGGAGCGCCCGGGGACCGGTGGCTCTCCCCGCCGGTACGGCTCCGCCGCGCGGGCGTCAGCCGCAGCACCGTCCCGTCCCCGTTCGCCGAGAGCAGCAACGCCCCGTCCGCCCCCGCCGCCAGCCCGGCGAACCGACGGGCCATGCCCGGCATCCCGGCTGCGAAGAGCGCGGGTTGCGCACGCGGGACCACTCCCGGCGGCGCCCCGACCGGCAGGTCCTCCGCGTCGACGCGGGTCTCCCCCGTGGTCAGCGACACGGCCCGCAGCCTGCGCGGTCCCGTCTCCACCACGAACAGTTCGTCCCCCAGCACGGCGAGCCCCTGCGGAGCGTCGAGCCCGGCCACGACGACCGCCACCGCCCCGTCCGCCTCGATCCGCAGCACCGCGCCCAGCCGCTCGTCGCTGACGTGACAGCGCCCCTCGGCGTCGAAGGCCACGTCCACGGGCAGTTCGAGCCCGTCCTCGGCGAGCACGGTGACGGCGTCGTCCGCCGCGACGGCCACGACCCGTCCCGCGTCCGATTCGGCGACGACGAGCGAACCGTCCGGCGCGAGGGTGATGCCGAGCGGCCGGCGCAGTCCGCCCGCCCTCTCCCGCGTGGCGCCGGTCCCGGGGTCGTACGTCCGGACCTGCCCGAACTGCGAGGTGAGGTGCAGGAGTTCGCCGTCGGCCACGATGCCGTGCGCGAAGTGCAGCAGGGCGTGGGTGGTGACGCCGCCCTCCCGCGAGGGCTCGGGGCGGGCGACGCGGTAGTGGTCGGCGGCGTAGACCCGCCCGCCGAGGTCGACGGTCACGCCGTACGGTCCGTCGAGGCCGCGCGGCACGAGCTCACGGGTGCGGCCGTCGGGGTGCATCTCGGTGACGCCGCCGCTGGCGTAGCTGGAGACGAACATGCGGTTCTCGGCGTCGAAGGCCGCGTTGTCCAGTCCGACGACCCCGCTGGTGACGAGGGTGCGCGAGCCGCTGCCGTGCAGGTCGATGCGGGTGACGATGCCCTCGGGTCCGCGGGAGAGCACATGCAGCACCCCGCCCCGGTCGAACCGCACGGCGACCGGTTGGTGGACGTCGTCCGCGACCACCTCGGGCACGCCCCCGTCCGGCGGGATCCGCCAGACCTGGCCGGTGAGCAGGGGGTTCCGGCCGCTCGTCATGTGCGGGTAGTACAGGTGGCCGTCGGGGCCGAGCTGCATGGCGTTGCCGAGGGCGAGCCCTTCGGTGAGCACCACCGGGTCCCGGCCGCCTGTATGTCCGGGGCTGTCGGGGAAGAGCTCCAGCAGACGGCCGTCGGGCTTCATCTCGTTCACGAACAGCCGGTCACCGACACAGGTGATGCCGTTGGGATTGGCCACCTCACCGGAGACGAGCGTGTACTCCCCGTCCGGACTCCGCCGCCACACCCGCCCCGGCACCAGATCGGCGATGTACATCGAGCCGTCCGCACCGAAGGCGAGGTCGTCCGGGGACTGGACAGGACTGTCCATCGGTACGACGACCTCCACCTCCCCCGTGGCCGGGTCGACGGCGCTGATCTGCCCGGCGAGGAACTGGGCGACGTACAGCCGCCCGTCGGGCCCGAAGGCGACGCCGTTGGAACCCCACAGCGGGTTGGGCGGGTTGAGCCGCTCGACGGCCAGGCGGGCGCTGGTGGCGGACCGGTCGCCGTACCTGCTCACGCCTCGTCCCCGTCCACGAGCACCTCGCGCATGCCGCCCTCCGACCGCCAGCGCCGCAGCAGCTCGTGGAAGGCGACCGGGCCGTCGCCGTACGACTGGCTGCGCTGTCTCGGGCTGCCCTCGTTGTTGTAGTAGCCGGGCGTGCACTCGGTCTGGAACTTGTAGAGGTCGGCGGCCTTCTGACGGATCGTCGCCACCCAGGCGTCCTGTGCCTCGGTGCTCGGCTCGACGTACCGGGCCCCTCGCCTGCGGGCCTCCGCCACGACCTCGGCGACGTGGGTGGCCTGTTCGTCGAGGATGTGGACGTAGTTCACGGCGGAGGCGTTCTGCAGCGGGCCGAGGTGGAAGAGGTTGGGGAAGCCCTGGCTGTAGAACCCGTGCAGTGTCCGCGGGCCACCGCTCATCCAGGTCCGCAGCAGATCGGCACCGCCCCGGCCGTACACCGGCAGCCGCCCGGAGAGCACTCCGGAGACGCCGACCTCGAAGCCGGTCGCGAAGATGATGCAGTCGACCTCGTACCGCCTCCCGCCGACCACGACGGCGTTCTCGGTGATCCGCTCCACGCCGTGGGTGTCGGCGGTGTCCACGAGGGTGACGTTGGGGCGGTTGAAGGTCTGGAGGTAGTTGTCGCTGAACGTGGGGCGCTTGCACATGTAGCGGTACCAGGGCTTGAGCTTCTCGGCGGTCTCCGGGTCCTCGACCATGGCCTCGACCCGGGCCCGCAGCTCGTTCATCTTCTGGAAGTCGGCGATCTCGTAGGCGCGTTCGCGCTCCTCCGCCGGTACGTCCGCGTAGGCGTTGGTCGGGATGAGCTTCTCCTGGAGCCGGGCGCTGGAGGTCCAGGCATCGTCCACCAGGTCCTCGTCCTGCCGTACGCCGGTGACGACCTTGAGGAAGTTCTCCCTGCGGCGCCGCTGCCACCCGGGCTCCAGGGTGTTCGCCCACTGCGGGTCGGTGGGCCGGTTGCCGCGTACGTCCACGGTGGACGGGGTGCGCTGGAAGACGTACACCTGCGCCGCGTCCGACCCGAGGTGCGGTACGACCTGGATGGCGGTGGCGCCGGTGCCGATGAGGGCGACACGCTTGTCGGCGAGCCCGGTCAGGCCGCCGTTCGCGTCGCCGCCGGTGTAGGCGTAGTCCCAGCGGCTGGTGTGGAAGGTGTGACCGCGGAAGGTCTCGATGCCGGGGATGCCGGGGAGTTTGGCCTGGCTGAGGGTGCCGCTGGAGACGACGACGTACCGCGCCCGCATCCGGTCACCGCGGTCGGTGGCGACGATCCACTCCGACTCCTGCTCGTCCCAGCGCAGTTCGGTGACCTGGGTCTGGAAGCAGGCGTGCTCGTAGAGGCCGAAGCGGCGGGCGACGGCCCGCGCGTGCTCGCGGATCTCCTCGCCCGGGGAGTACTTCCACCTGGGCACGTAGCCGAGCTCTTCGAGCAGCGGCAGATAGATGTACGACTCGATGTCGCAGTGGATGCCGGGGTACCGGTTCCAGTACCAGGTGCCGCCGAAGTCCCCGCCCTTCTCCACGACCCGGATCTCCCGCACACCGGCCTGCCGCAACCGCGCCCCGGCGAGCAGCCCGCCGAAGCCGCCGCCGACGACCACGGCCTCGACCCGGTCGTGCAGCGGCTCACGGGTGAACTCCGGGTCGGCGTGCGGGTCTTCGTCGTACGCGCCGAACTCCCCGGCGATGTGCCGGTACTGGCCGCCGCCGTCGGGACGGACACGGCGGTCCCGCTCGGCGCGGTACTTGGCGCGCAGGGCTTCGGGATCGAAGTCCAGGTCGGGCATGGAGGGGCTCTCCTCGGTCGTGGGGCCGGCCGCGGGCAGGGCCGGCCGGGACAGGGGAAGTCGGGACCAGTGAAGCGAAGCGGGCTGACAGCTCCCAGACATATCCCGGACACGTGATCAATGTGACCCGGGACACAATGCGCTGATGGTCATCTGCTCACGACCCGTCCGCCGACGGCCGTCTGCTTACGGCCGCCCGCCTACGGCCGTGCCGCCCGGCCCAGCCAGTACCCGAAGCCCCTGCGGGTGTGGATGAGCGCCGCCTGCTCGGCGTTCACCTTGCGCCGCAGCCGGGACACGAGTCGCTCGACGGCGCCGTCGGTGGGCGGTTCGTCCCAGACATGCCGGCCGATCTGCTCCTTGGACAGCACGCGTTCGGCGTTGACCAGCAGACAGCGCAGCAGCCGGTACTCGGCGGGCGTGAGCTCGATGGTGCGCTCGCCGCGGCGGGCCCGGCGGGTGGCGTCGTCCAGTACGAGGTCGCCGTAGCGCAGCGCGCCGTCCCATCCGGCGGACTCGCCGGTGCGCACCAACTGCCGTGCCCGCGCGAGGACTTCGGCCACTCTGCCCGGGGCGCGACCCGGCTGTCCGGCCATGCCGGAGCCACCGCCGGGGCCGCCCCCGGGGAGGCTGCCGAGGAACTCGCCGCTTCCGGTGAGGAGCAGGACGGCCGGGCGGTCGGGGGCGAGGAGGCGGCGGCTGTGCCGGAGCGCCTCGGTGTCCGGCAGCGTCACATCGAGGATGACCAGATCGAAGCGGCGCTCGGCGAGCAGGGCGGTGGCCTCGGTGCCGCGGCCCACCGTGACGGTCCGGTGGCCGGTCAGCTCCAGCAGCGCGGAGAGCGGCTCGCGGGTGCGGGGATCGCCGAGGACGAGCAGGACATCCGGTACCGCGTCGGTCGACGGCGGTTTCGGCATACGGTCAGTTTACCTGCGGGTTGCCTGAGGCAAGTAACGGTGCTTCCCGTCCGCGCCTCACGTCCAGGGCGTCGCGACGAGCCGGATCCTCGCGTCGGCGCCGACGAGGCGTGCGGTGGTGGCCGGCAGCGGGATGTGGGCGATCCAGCGGCCGGCGGTGGGGTCCTCGTCGGAGCGGGGCGAACCGGCGACCTGGTGGTCGCGGATGGCGCCGTCGATCTCCGAGTTCCAGGTGGCCCAGATTTCGGGACCCGCGTCCGGTGGGCCGACGTCGATGACCAGGGTGTCGGAGAAGTCGGCGGACTGCTCCAGGTGGTCGCCGAGACCGAGGAAGCCGCCCCGCTCGCGCAGGGAGATGAGCCGCAGGTCGAGGATGAACCGCATGGGCTCGTCGGTGGCCGTGGGGGCCCGCAGACCGCTGTTGAGGAAGGTGGTGGCCAGTGACACCGAGGCGTCCTCGCCTTTCCGGCGTCCGTCGAGCTGGATGGGGCACCAGTGGGCCGCGAGCCGCTCGTGCATCATCACGGGCAGCCCGCGCACCGACAGCCGGGTCTCGGCCTGCCACACGATGTCGTCGTCATCGGGCAGCCGGTAGCCGACCAGCGACGCCTCGATCCGGGTGTCCCCGAACAGGAACCGCCGCAGGTTCTGGTAGCCCTCCTCGGAGTTGACCATGCCGTAGCGCCCGCTGTGGCTGCGGTGCACGAAGGCCCGCTGGGCGCCCGGCACATACGCGTTCTCGATCTGCACGAGTCCGTCGCTGTGCGGCCCGACGGCGGCCGAGGACAGGCCGAGGGCGACGTCGTAGTCGGCCGGGTTGGTGCCCACCAGGCAGAAGATCCGCTCGACGGGCAGCGCCCCCGGCCCCTGCGGCATCCGACGGGCGTCCCACCCGCTGGGCGGACGGGGCGCCCGGTCCAGCTCGGCCTGCGGGGTGAGGTACTCGTACATCCGCCGGGGCCCGAAGATGTCCGCGCCCTGGATGCCGAGCGTGTCCCGCGCCTTCTCCAGCAGCCCGCCCCCGAGGTCGAAGGAGATGCCACCGTGCGGGGTGCCGTAGGTGAAGAACTTGGCGACGCAGTCGGCGGCCTGGCGCCCCTGGTCGGGCAGGATCTTCTGGAGCAGGCAGCGGCAGATCATGCCGCCCATCGAGTGGGCCACGAGGATGACGGCGGGCGCGCCGGTCTTCACGCGGAGTTCGTCGATCAGGTCGCGCAGATCGGCGGCGGCGTCCTCCAGCCGGTACTCCTGAGGCTTGCCGCCCCAGGTCGTGGCCGAGCGGTCGTAGAAGCGGTGGATCCAGATGGTGTCGGGGCGGACCTCGTTCGCCTGACGGGCGGCCAGATAGGCCCGCTGGTTGCCCTTGACGAGGAGGTCGTAGCCCTCTTCCTGCATCAGCCGCAGCAGCGGGCTCTCGAACTGGCGGAAGAGCGGCTCGTTGTCGGCGCCGACCCGGACGTGGGTGGAGCCCTCGTTGAAGCCGTAGAAGGGGTCGTCCACGGCCTTGTTGATCCCGCTCGTGCCGCCGGCGAATCCGCGGACGTAGACGATGGGGAGTTTGCGGTTGTCGCGGTTGTCGTCCACGCCTTGCCTCCAGAATGCCGGGGTCCACCACTCCTGAGTAGATGAACTCCGGAACATCGGCCTCCAGGAATAGCCCGGAACGGTGATGGAAGTGGCGGGCCAGGTGGGGGCGTGTCGTACTGGAGGTTCCCGAGGGAAGGCACGGAGGCCCGGATGTCCGCGCGGCAGAGGATCAATCTCGCGCCCTGGCTGGAGCTGCCGCTGACCGTGATCTCCCGGCTGCGCACCCAGCTGGCCATGGCGGAGAGCGGCGGCGCGGGGGACGTCGACGGCCGGCGCCGGGCGGTGCTCGACGGGGCGCGGGGGCATCTGGACGAGGCCGAGCAGGCATGCCTGAACGTGCCGAGGTTCCAGCCGAGAGCCGGCACGCTGGAGCGCATCTGGTCGAATATCCGGGCCGCCGACGCCGATCTGCTCTCCATCGCCTCCGACGACGAGGTCCGCGCGAGGACCCCCGAGATCCTGGGCATGGTGCGCCGGAACCTGTCGGAGACAAGTCCCCAGCGGGAGGCCGTGCAGGACGTCGCCGACAAGGTCGAGGCCGGTCAGGCCCCCCTCACGGACCGGGACCGCAGCATCCTGGTCAGGGCGCTCGCCTTCGCCTACGCGTCCCTCGGCGGCAGGCACCGACGCGTACGCGTCCTGGCGGACCTGCTCTGGATCTTCACGGGAGCGGCGATCCTGGGCCTGATCGCGCTGGCGGTGTGGGGCTACGCCGACGAGGACGCGGTGGACCTGTGCTTCCAGCCGCAGCCGCCCGGCAACCGGGTGGTCTGCCCCACCGGCGAACACCAGGTCCCGCCCGAGGGCCCGCCCCCCATGGCCGAGGCCCCCGCCGTCACGGACGTCGTCACCAGCAAATACGCCAGGAACCAGGACGTCCTCACCGTGGAGTTCGCGGGGCTCATCGGAGCGTCCCTCACCGTGGTCACGGCGGTGCGCCGGATCCAGCCGGACCACGCCACCCAGTACCAGTTCCGTCTGCCGCTCGCCGCCGCCGTACTGAAGTTCCCCATGGGCGCCCTGTCCGCCGTCGCCGGAATCCTGCTCATCAAGGGCGCCTTCGTCCCCGGCCTGAGCAACCTCGACAGCTCCGCCCAGATCATCGGCTGGTCGATCGTCTTCGGAGCGGCCCAGCACCTGGTCACGCACATCGTGGACCAGCGGGCGGAGGAGGCGCTGAGCGGCGTACGGAAGCCGTAGCGGCGAGGCGGCGCACGAACCCGTGCGACGGACCTGCCGCCCTTCCCCGTAGAGCAGACGACAGGCATCCGTCTGCGGGGAGGGGACAGCACGTGGCAGGGCACGGAATCAAAGCCGCCAAGGGTACGGCGGCCGCGGTCGCGGCGATGGTCGCGCTGACGGCGTCAGGGGCACCGGGGGTGGTCGCGGATCGGGCCCCGGCACCGGGCCGGCCCCCCGCCGAGCACGGTCCCAGCGTCTCCGGCGACACCCCGTACCGCACCGAACTGCCCCCGCTGCGGACCACGCAGCGCACCGGCGAGGCGGCGCCGGCCGACGCGGCACCGGCCGACGCGGGCGCCCCGCTTCCGGCGAGCGTGTTCGCCGCGTACCGCCGTGCGGAGGACCGCCTCGCGCGCGAGGCACCCGGCTGCCGGCTGCGGTGGCAGTTGCTGGCGGCGATCGGGCAGGTGGAGTCCGGGCAGGCCCGGGGCGGGCGGGTGACCTCGGACGGTACGACCGTGACGCCGATCCTCGGACCACGGCTGGACGGCGTCGCCTTCGCACGGATCCGGGACACCGACGGCGGCGTCCACGACGGGGACGCGGTGTACGACCGTGCGGTCGGGCCGATGCAGTTCATCCCGTCGACGTGGGCCCGCTGGGGCGCGGACGGCAACGGTGACGGGCGTGCGGATCCGAACAACGTCCATGACGCGGCCCTCGCCGCCGGGCGCTACCTGTGCGCGGGCGGGCGGGATCTGTCCGTTCCGGCCGAGCTGGACCGGGCGGTCCTCGGCTACAACCACTCGGCGGCCTATCTGCGCACGGTGCGGGCCTGGTACGCGTACTTCCTGGACGGGCACCGGGTGGTGCCGGACGGTTCGGCCGGTTCCCCGGTACGTCCCGAGCCGTCGCGTTCGCCCGCGAAACCGAGGGAGGTCTCGTCGCCGCGCCCCTCCGCCCACCCGGCACCGACCCCGTCCCCGTCGGCCCCCGCCTCGCCGACCCCCGCCTCGCCGACCCCCGCCCCGTCACGGCCGGTCACCGCCCCCGAGGAGCCGGAAGAGACGGCACGGCCCCAACTCCCCCGCCCCGCCCCGGACATCGAGCTCCACGCCGACGATCTGCTCTCCGACGACGCCCCGCTGACCAGTAACAGCGCGAAATCGATGACCGCCTCCCCCTCCACAACCTCCGATACTCGGCGGTAATGTCGCCCCCCGCCGGACGGGACGAGACCGGCGGATGAGTGCGAAGGGGCCCTCATGGCGACGGAGAGGTACGCGGCCGACGAGCGTTGGCAGCGCATGTGGAGTCATCGCGAGCAGCTGCTCAAGGTGGCCCGGCGCAGGTCGATGAGTGCGGAGGACGCAGAGGACGCGGTGCACGAGGCGATGCTGCGCGCCGCGGAACGCCCCGACCTGGACGACCAGCGCCTCGCGGCCTGGCTGACGACGGTCACGATGCGGCTGTGCGTCGACCGCTACCGGCAGGTGAACCGCGAGGCCGAGGTCCGCACCAGCCCGCCCCTCGTCGCCCCCGGCCCTGTGCCCGTCGATGAGGCGGTGTGCGACCGGGCCGAGGCGAAGTGGCTGGCGGTGCGCAGCGGTGAGCTGCCCGCGCGGCAGGCCGAGGCGCTGCGGCTGAAGTCGCAGGACCTCGACGTCGGGCAGGTCGCGGTCCGGATGGGGCTCAGTTACCGGACCGTCGAGTCGCTGCTGGCCCGGGCGCGACGGACGCTGCGGCAGTCGCTGGCGGCGACGCTCGGGTTCGCGCTGTTCCTCATCGGGTGGGGCCGGCCCCGCGGCGCCGGCCGGGTGCAGGCCGTGGGGGTGGCCTCGACGGCGGCGACGCTGGTGGTGGCGGGGTTCGTGCTGCCGTACGCGCTCGACTCGGACGGGGGTGCGGGCGGGGGCGGTACGGCTCCGCGGCCCGTCGTCGCCACACCGGGTGTGGAGGCGCTGCGGACGGACGGGAGTGGTGAGGGCCGTACGCCTCGGCGGAACGCCCCCACGGCCACGGCGGCCGAGCGGAAGGCGGTTGAGTCGCCGTCCGGCGAATCGATCCTCCCGCTGTCCGTGCCGTCGCTGCCTCAGGCGTCGGTGCCGGAGGTCCCCGTGTCGCCGCTGCCGGAGCTGTCGGCGCCGGAGGTCGCGGTCCCGCGGGTGCCCGACGCGCCCGAGGTACCCGAGGCACCCGACGTTCCGGAGCTGCCCGAAGTACTCGACGTTCCGGTCACACCCTCTGCCTCGCTCCCCCTTCCGACGGCGACGCCCCTGCCGTAGATCCGCGCAAATCCCCCACCCGAAACCCGCCCGAAAAAAATCCGCCACAGAAACGACGGACTCCCGCCCCCTCCCCGTAGAGCAGATGTCAGAACTGCTCCACAGGCTGAAGGGCGGACCGGATGGGTGTCGAGATCTGTGTGGAAGGGCTGACCAAGTCCTTCGGTCACCAGGTCATCTGGCAGGACGTCTCGCTGACGCTGCCCGCCGGGGAGGTCTCGGTCATGCTCGGCCCCTCGGGCACGGGCAAGTCGGTGTTCCTCAAGACGCTCGTGGGGCTGCTGAAGCCGGAGCGCGGATCGATCACGATCCAGGGCCGGGACATCACCAGGCTGCGCGAGCACGAGCTGTACGAGGTGCGGAAGCTGTTCGGCGTGCTGTTCCAGGACGGCGCGCTGTTCGGGTCGATGAACCTGTACGACAACATCGCGTTCCCGCTGCGCGAGCACACCCGTAAGTCCGAGAGCGAGATCCGGCGCATCGTGCTGGAGAAGATGGACATGGTCGGGCTGATCGGCGCCGAGGGGAAGCTGCCCGGTGAGATCTCCGGCGGGATGCGGAAGCGGGCCGGGCTGGCCCGGGCGCTGGTGCTCGACCCGGAGATCATCCTCTTCGACGAGCCGGACTCGGGTCTCGACCCGGTCCGGGTGGCCTACCTCAACCAGCTGATCGTCGACCTCAACGCCCAGATCGACGCGACCTTCCTGATCGTCACGCACGACATCGCCTCGGCCCGCCAGGTGCCGGACAACATCGGGCTGCTGTTCCGCCGCGAGCTGGTCATGTTCGGACCCCGCGAGGAGCTGCTGACCAGCGGCGAGCCCGTCGTACGGCAGTTCCTCAACGGCAGGATGCAGGGCCCGATCGGCATGGCGGAGGAGAAGGACGCGGCCCAGGTCGAGCAGGAACTGGCCGCCCTCGGCGCCGACGGCAACCTCACACAGTCTCCCGGCAGTCAGGCTCTCACTCCCCGCCTGCTGCCGGGGCCGGGCATCCCGCGGCCACCGCGCTGGGAGGCGATCGCCCGGCGCGAGGCGGCGCTGCACCAGAAGGCGGGGGCGAGCGCATGAGCCTGTCCCGTCTGTCTCCGATCGGAGCGCTGCGGCACTCGGGGAGCCTGTTCGCGATGGCGCTGGACGTCGTCCGGACCGTCCCCCGACGGCCCTTCCAGGCAAGGGAGTTCATCCAGCAGGCGTGGTTCGTCGCGAGCGTGACGATCCTGCCGACGGCACTCGTCTCCATCCCCTTCGGCGCGGTCATCGCGCTGCAGATCGGCAGTTTGACCCGGCAGCTCGGCGCCCAGTCCTTCTCCGGGGCCGCCTCGGTGCTGGCGGTGCTGCGCGAGGCCTCGCCGATCGTCACGGCGCTGCTGATCGCGGGTGCGGGCGGCACGGCGATCTGCGCGGACCTCGGGGCGCGGAAGATCCGGGACGAGATCGACGCGATGCAGGTGCTGGGCATCGACCCGATCCACCGGCTGGTGGTGCCTCGGGTGCTGGCGTCGATGGTGGTGGCCGTGCTGCTCAACGGCCTGGTGTCGGTGGTCGGCGTGGCGGGCGGCTACTTCTTCAACGTCGTCCTGCAGAACGGCACCCCCGGCGCCTACCTGGCCTCCTTCACCACGCTCGCCCAGCTCTCCGACCTGTGGGCGGCGGAGGTCAAGGCGCTGGTGTTCGGCGCGATCGCCGCGATCGTCGCCTCGTACAAGGGGCTCACGGCGAAGGGCGGTCCGAAGGGCGTGGGCGACGCGGTGAACCAGTCGGTGGTGATCACCTTCATGTTGCTGTTCGTGACCAACTTCGTGATGACCGCGGTGTACTTCCAAGTCGTCCCGCAGAGGGGCTGAGGCATGGCGCTCTTGAAGAGTCTTGAGAGTCTGGGTACCCAACTCTCCTTCTACGGCCGCTCGTTGGCGTGGACCGGCCGCACCCTGCGCCGCTACAAGAAGGAGATCCTGCGGCTGCTCGCCGAGGTGAGCTTCGGCCGGGGCGCGCTCGCGGTGGTGGGCGGCACGGTCGGTGTGATCGCCTTCCTGTCCTTCTTCACCGGCACGGAGGTCGGTCTCCAGGGCTACGCGGCCCTCAACCAGCTCGGCACCTCCAACTTCGTCGCCTTCCTCTCGGCGTACTTCAACACCCGCGAGATCGCCCCGCTGGTGGCGGGACTCGCCCTCTCCGCGACGGTCGGCGCCGGGTTCACGGCGCAGCTGGGCGCGATGCGGATCAGCGAGGAGACCGACGCGCTGGAGGTGATGGGGGTGCCCTCGCTGCCGTTCCTGGTGACGACGAGGATGATCGCCGGGTTCGTGGCCGTGATCCCGCTGTACGTGATCGGCCTGCTCTCCTCCTACCTGGCCGCCCGCACCATCACCACCGGCTACTACGGGCAGTCGGCCGGCACCTACGACCACTACTTCCAGCAGTACCTGCCCCCGGTCGACGTGCTGTGGTCGTTCGGCAAGGTGCTCGTCTTCGCCGTCCTGATCATCCTCGTCCACTGCTTCTACGGCTACTACGCGAGCGGCGGGCCGGCGGGCGTCGGCGTGGCCGTGGGCCGTGCGGTGCGGACCTCGATCGTGGCGATCAACGTCCTGGACTTCTTTCTGTCGCTGGCGATCTGGGGCGCCAGCACGACCGTACGGATCGCGGGGTGAGCCGCCGAATGAAGGTGCGCCGTATGAGGGTGCTGAGACTGCGGCTGTACGGCGTCGTGTTCATCGCCGTACTCGCACTGCTGCTGTCGTTGTCCGTCGCCGTGTACCGCCAGGCCTTCACGCCGGTGGTACGGATCACGCTGGAGGCCGACAGCCTCGGCAACCAGCTCGATCCACAGGCCGACGTCAAGCTGCGCGGGCTGCTGGTCGGCGAGGTGCGCGAGGTGCACGCCGACGGGACGAAGGCGCGGCTCGACATCGCGCTCAAGCCGGAGCATGTCGGGTACATCCCGTCGGACGTGCACGCACGGCTGCTGCCGAAGACGCTCTTCGGCGAGAAGTACGTCGACCTGGTGCCGCCCACCGGCACCGGGTCCGCGTCGGCCCGCCCGATCCGCGCCGGTGACGTCATCACCCAGGACCGCACCCGGGTCGGCATCGAGATGCAGCAGCTGATGAACGACCTGCTGCCCCTGCTGCGCACGGTCCGGCCCGGCAAGCTCAACGCCACGCTCTCCGCCTTCGCCACCGCCCTCGAAGGCCGCGGTGACCGCATCGGCGACAACCTCACCCGCCTGGAGGCCTACCTGCGCCGCCTCAATCCCCATCTGCCGTCCCTCACCGCGGACATCGCCCGCTTCGCCGAGGTCGCCGAGGTGTACGGCGACGCGGCGCCCGACCTGATGGAGCTGTTGCGCAACACGGTCACCACCAGCCGCACGCTCGTGGAGCAGAAGGACCGGCTGGCGGCCGCGCTGAAGACCACGGCGACCGTCGCGGGCACGACCGAGGACTTCCTCGACGTGAACGGCGGCCGGCTGATCACCCTCGGCAGCGTCTCGCGCCCGACGCTTGAGCTGTTCGCCCGCTACTCCCCCGAGTACCCGTGTCTGCTGGCCGGCCTGGTCCGGCAGGAGAGGGCCTCGGAGGAGGCGTTCCGGGGCGGGAAGATGCACATCACCCTGGAGGTCGTACGGCCGCAGGGGGCGTACGAACCCGGCGAGGAGCCGCGCTACGGCGAGCGGTCGGGGCCCGACTGCCGCGATCTGCCGAGTCCCCCGGTGCCGGCGCCCGGCGTTCACCTCAACGACGGTTCACGGTCGGTGAGTTCGTCCGCGTCCGGGCCGCGCGGGGCGTCCGCCACCCGGGCCGAGCAGCGGGCCGTCGGCTCGCTCGTGGCGCCCGTCCTGGGCGTGCCCGCCGACGAGGTGCCGCCGGTCGCGACGCTGCTGTTCGGGCCGTTGGCACGCGGGACGGCGGTGAGTGTGGCATGAGGAGCACCGGAGGGGCCCGGCAGACGGCTGCCCCGCTCATCAAGTTCTGCCTCTTCGCGCTGGTGACGGTGGTGGCGACGGCCCTGCTGGCCGCCACCATCGTGAACATCTCCCTCGCCCGGGAGCATCGCTATCACGCGGTGTTCAGCGACGTCACCGGACTGGAGGAGGGCGACGACATCCGGGTGGCCGGGGTGCGGGTCGGCGAGGTCGAGGGCATCCGGATCAAGGGCCGGACGCTGGCCGAGGTCACCTTCACGGTCACCGAGAACCGGCCGCTGCTGACCAGCACGGGCGCGGTCATCCGGTACCGCAACCTGGTCGGCCAGCGGTACGTCGCGCTCACCGAGGGCACGGGCGACGGCACCCGGCCGCTGCGCCCCGGCGCGACGATCCCGCTGTCGCGCACCCAGCCCGCCCTTGACCTCAACGCGCTGCTGAACGGCTTCAAGCCGCTGTTCGCCGCGCTCAGCCCGAACGACGTCAACCAGCTCGCCACCGAGATCATCAGGACCCTTCAGGGCGAGGGCGGCACCGTCAACAGCCTGCTGATGCACACGGCGTCGCTCACCTCGACGCTGGCCGGCCGCGACAAGCTGATCGGCTCGGTGATCGACAACCTCGGCACCGTGCTGGAGACCCTCGACAAGCGCGGCGCCCGCTTCTCCGGCCTGCTCAAGCAGCTGCGCCGGGTCATCTCGGGGCTGTCCGCCGACCGCAAGCCGATCGGGCAGTCCCTGGTGAGCATCGGCGATCTGACGGAGGCCACCTCGGGCCTGCTGAAGGACGCGCGCCCGCCGCTGAAGGACGACCTCGCCGAGCTGACCGATCTCACCGGAACGCTGAACGACAACGACAAGACCGTGGAGGGCGTGCTGAAGCGGCTGCCGAACAAGCTGGGCGAGCTGACGGGGACGGCGTCCTACGGCTCGTGGTTCAACTTCTACCTGTGTGACTTCGACGGCCGGATCGTGCTGCCGAAGACGAAGTCGGCGTCACAGCGGGCGCTCACGCCGGAGATGCATGTGGCGAGGGCGAGGTGCGGGGCATGAGCCGCAAGAACCGCCCGGAGCCGCTGTTCAAGGTCCGCGTGGAACCGCCCAGGCTGCCGCGGATACGGCTGCCGAAGGTACGGCTGCTGCCGCGCCGCAAGCCCCGCCCACAACCGCTGTTCAAGGTGCGGGTCGAGCCGCCCCGCATACGGCTCCCCCGTATCCGGCGCCCGCGCCTCTCCCCCTTCCGCGAGCGCAATCCCGTCGTCATCGGCGCGGTGGGCCTCACCGTCCTCGCGCTGCTGGCCGTGGCCGCGTTCAACGCCGACCGCCTGCCGGTGATCGGCGACGGCGAGACGTACAGCGCGGCCTTCGCGGAGGCGGGCGGGCTCAAGCCGGGTGACGAGGTGCGGATCGCCGGGGTCAAGGTCGGCAAGGTGAAGGAGGTCGACCTGGACGGCGACCACGTCAAGGTCACCTTCAAGATCAAGGGCGAGCCGGGCTTCGGCACCGACACCGGCGCGTCGATCCGGGTCAGGACGATCCTCGGCGCGAAGTACCTCGCCCTGCACCCGAAAGGGAAGGGCCAGTTGCAGCCCGGTACCGAGATACCGCTGAAGCGCACGGTCCCCGCGTACGACGTCGTACAGGCGTTCAGCGATCTCACCACCACGACGGAGAAGGTCGACACCGACCGCGTGGCGAAGGCCCTGGACACCCTCTCCACCACCTTCGAGGACTCCCCGGAAGAGGTACGGGCCTCCCTCAACGGCCTGTCGCGGATCTCCCGGACCGTGGCCTCGCGCGACAAGGCGCTGCGCGAGCTGCTCGCCCACGCGAAGGGTGTCACGGGCGTCCTGGCCGACCGCTCCGGGGACTTCACGGCCCTGGTCAAGGACGGCGACAAGCTGTTCAAGGAGATCAGCAGGCGCCGCGAGGCCATCCACCGGCTGCTGAAGAGCTCCGCCGCGCTCGGCATCCAGCTCTCCGGCCTGGTCCAGGACAACGACAAGGAGATCGGGCCCGCCCTCAAGGGCCTGAACGGCGTGGTGGACATGCTCGAACGGAACCAATCCAGTCTGGACCGGAGCATCAAGCTCCTCGCGCCATATGTACGGCTCTTCACCAACACCCTGGGCAACGGCCGCTGGTTCGACTCCTACGTCCAGAACCTGGTCGCCGCTCCGGTGGAGCCGAGGACGGGAGGGGTGCGGTGAGCGGCCGTCGGTATTGGAAGAGGTGGGCGGCCCTGTGCTTGGCGCTGGTCCTGGTCGCCGCGCTCATGTACGTCCTGTGGCCGCGCCCGGAACCGGTCCGTGTCACCGCGTACTTCCCGCGCACGGTCGGCATCTACCCCGGCTCGGACGTCCGTGTGCTGGGCGTCCGGATCGGTGAGGTCGAGACGATCACGCCGGAGGGCGGCCGGGTCCGGGTGGAGCTGAAGTTCGACGCGGACCGCAAGGTCCCGGCGGACGCCCAGGCCGCGATCATCAACTCCTCGGTCGTCAGCGACCGTTACGTACAGCTGCTGCCGGTGTACCGGGGCGCCGGTCCGGTGCTGCGGTCCGGGGACGAGATCCCCGAGTCGCGTACGGCCGTACCCGTCGAACTGGACCGTGTCTTCGACAGCCTCCACACCACCGCCGAGGCGCTCGGCCCCAAGGGCGCCAACAAGGACGGCGCCCTGTCCCGGCTGCTGGGCGTGAGCGCGGACAACCTGGACGGCCAGGGCAAGAACCTCAACCAGACGGTCGAGGACCTCTCGAAGGCGGTCACCACCCTCTCCGACGGGCGCACCGACATGTTCGGCACGGTCCGCAACCTCCAGGTCTTCACGGCGGCGCTGGCGGCCGACGACAAGAGCGTGCGGTCGTTCAACAGCAGCCTCGCGAAGGTCGCCGACCAACTCGCCGGTGAGCGCCAGGACTTGGCGGCCGCGCTGAAGAACCTCGGGACGGCGCTGGGCGACGTGTCCGCCTTCGTCAAGAGGAACAAGAACTCACTCACCTCGAACGTGGAGGGTCTCAGCAAGGTGACCAAGGTGCTCGTCACCCAACGGGCGGCGCTGCAGGAGCTGCTGGAGGTGGCGCCGACCGGCCTGTCGAACCTCAACAACGCCTACAACCCGTCGGCCGGCACCCTCGACACCCGCAACAACGCCGACCAGGCGCAGGATCCGGCGTCGCTGCTGTGCTCGGTACTGAGGACGACGGGAGACGAGGGCGGCAAGAACCCGGACTGCGCGGAGCTGAGGGAGTTGTTCGACTCCCTGCCGGAGGTACCGGCGGTGCCGCAGGACGGCGCGGCGGTCACGGGCACGGTCGACCGCACGCTCGGCGGAATCCTGGGGGCGAGGGCATGAGCGGGCTGCGCAAGGGCGGAGCGGTGGCCTGGGCGGCGGTCGGCTCGCTGTTCCTCACCGGCTGCGAGTTCAACGGCTGGTACGACGTCCAACTACCCGGCGGCGCGGCCTCGGACGGCCACGCCTACCACGTCACCGTCGAGTTCCGTGACGTACTCGACCTGGTGCCGCAGTCGGCGGTCAAGGTCAACAACGTGACCGTCGGTGCGGTCGAGAAGGTGCAGCTGCGGGGCTGGCACGCGCGCGTACGCCTCCGGGTCGCCGACTCGGTGCGGCTGCCCGGCAACGCGATCGCGGAGCTACGGCAGACCAGCATGCTCGGCGAGAAGTACGTGGCGCTGTCGAAGCCGACGAGCACGGCGCCGGTCGGCCGCCTCACCGACGGCGATGTGATCCCCCTGTCCCGCAGTGGCCGCAACCCGGAGATCGAGGAGGTGCTGTCCGCGCTGTCGGCCCTGCTCAACGGCGGCGGGGTGGCCCAGCTCAAGACGATCACCGTGGAGCTGAACAAGGCGATGGAGGGGCGGGAGAACCGGGTCAGGTCGCTGTTGAAGGAGCTGGACGTCTTCCTGGGCGGACTGGACCGACAGAAGGCGGACATCGTCCGCGCGCTGAAGGCCGTGGACCGGCTCGCCGAGCGACTCGGCAAGGAGAAGAAGACCATCGCCGAGGCGGTGGAGGAGATGCCACCCGCTCTCAAGGTCCTGGCCGACCAGCGCCGCGACCTGACGAGGATGCTGACGGCCCTGTCGAAGCTGGGCCGGACCGGCACCAAGGTGGTCAACGCCTCCCACGACGACACGGTCGCCAACCTCCAGCAGCTCCGCCCGATCCTGCAACAGCTCAACAAGGCGGGCGACGATCTGCCCAACTCCCTTGAGCTGATGACGACTTACCCGTTCCCGCGCAACGCCGTGGACGCCATCAAGGGCGACTACGTCAACCTGCACATCACGGCGGACCTCGACCTGGCCGGGATCTACGGCAACCTGACGGACAAGCCGGGCGGAGACGGGGGCAAGGACCGGCCCGAGCTCCCCGGGACTCCGGACGCACCTGATCTCCCGGATGTCCCGAACCTCCCGGAGCTGCCCGGCGTGCCGACGCCCACGGCGTTGCCGAACCGCCCGAGCGCGCCGTCGTCACCCTCGGCCCCGTCCGGGGGCGGCGGAGACCCGCTGTGCCCGCCGGTCTGCACGGCCGGCTATGCGACCGAGGGCGACTGGCCCGAGGGAATCGACCTGGAACTCGCCGAGCTGATGCTGAAGGGGGTCCAGCCGTGATCACCCGTACCGTCAAGGTCCAACTCCTGGCCTTCGCCACCCTCACCGCCGTAGGAGTGTCGTACGTGGGCGCCGAGTACACGGGGCTGGTGGACGACGTCCTGGACCGCGGCTACACGGTCCGCGCCGACTTCGCCGACTCCGGGGGCGTCTTCCCCGGCGCCGAGGTGACGTATCGCGGGGTGCCGGTGGGCAAGGTGGGCGCGATGCACCTGACGGGCAAGGACGGCGTATCGATCGCCCTGGACCTGGACGACGACGCGCCCCGCATCCCGGAGAACACCCTCGCCGTGGTGGCGAACCGCTCGGCGGTGGGCGAGCAGTACGTCGACCTCCAGCCGCGCGCCTCCCACGGCCCGTACCTTCTGGACGGCAGCGGCATCCCGCGTCGCAACACCCGCGTACCGCTGCCGACGACGGACATGGTCCTCAGCCTGGACCGCCTGGTGAACTCGGTCGGCAGGAAAGACCTCCAGGTGACGGTCGACGAGCTGGGCGAGGCCTTCGCCGGAACCGGCCCGGACCTGAGCCGCCTGGTGAACTCGGGCAACGAGCTGGTGGAGTCGGCGTCGGACGCCCTGCCGGAGACGATCACGCTGATCGAGGACTCCCGGAAGGTCCTGAAGACACAGGCGGACCAGGGCTCGTCGATCAAGTCCTTCGCACACGATCTGGCGGCCCTGTCGGCCCAGCTGAAGGCGAGCGACGGGGACCTGCGCAAGCTGATCGGCAACGCGCGACCGGCGGCGCAGGAGGTGAACTCGCTGCTGAAGTCGGCGGGGCCCGAGCTGTCGGTCCTGCTGGCGAACCTGATCAGCGGCGGCCGGGTGACGCTGGCCCGCCTCCCCGGCGTGGAACAGGCCCTGGTCACCTTCCCGGCGATGGTGGCGGGCAGCTACACGGTCATCCCGGGCGACGGCACCACCCACTTCGGCCTCGTGGTGAACGCGGACGACCCACCCGCCTGCACCCAGGGCTACGGCACGACCCGCCGCGACCCGTCGGACACCAGCACACGCGAGGCGAACACGAACGCCCGCTGCACGCTGCCGCGGGGCAGCGAGTCCTCGGTGAGGGGCGCGCAGAACGCGCCCGGCGCATCGGCCTCGTACGGCAGCTCGAACCAGTCGGCGTACGTCACCCCGTACGACCCACAGACCGGCACCACCACCGGCCCGGACGGAAGGGCCCTGAAGATCGGCACGACGGGCGGCCAGCGGGCCGTGTTCGGAAAGGAGTCGTGGCAATGGCTGCTCGTTGGCCCCATGGCATGAAGCTGAAGCGACCGAGGACGCTGACGGCCGCCCTCGTCACGGCGACCACCGTGACCGCGGCCCTGGCGATCTACCTGTCCCTGGGCCTGCACGCCCAGCACGAGACGGACCAGCGCCGCCAGGACATCCTGTCCGCGGCCCGCCAGTCGGCACTGAACTTCACCTCGCTCGACTACCGGCACTACGGCCGCGACAGCGCGAACGTCCTGTCGGGCGCGACCGGCGACTTCAAGAAACAGTTCGCGGCACAGACGGCCCAGCTGACGAAGCTGGTGGCCCAGAACAAGTCGGTCTCCGAAGGCCAGATCCTGGAGGCGGGCATCGTCCGCTCCGACACCGACTCGGCCCGCGTCCTGGTGGTGGCCGACAGCAGGGTGACGAACACGGCGGTACCGAAGGGCGAGGCACGCACGTACCGCCTCCAGCTCGACCTGGTCCACCGGGACGGCCACTGGCTGACGTCGGACGTCGAGTTCGTCGGCTGACAAGCACCAACGAGGAGTACGACCATGACGAAGACGACAGCCGGCCGCGCCCCCGGCACCCGGCGCACCATGACGGCGGCGGCCCGCGCCGCGGCCAAGCGCGCCGAGCGCGGCCACAGCGAACCGGCCCCGGAGCCCACGTCCGCCGGACGCACCGTACTCATCGACGCCCCGAAGAACGGCTGGACCGACCCGCCCGAGCCGTCACCGGAGTCCTTCGAGCCCGAGGGAGCCGCCCCGCCGGAGGAGCCGGACAGCCCCCGACACCAAAGGCTGCTCACCGCACTCCCGCTCACCGCACTGCTCACGGTCCTGCTCACGGCGGGCCTGGTGGCGGCGGCCGTACTGGGGTGGCAGTACCGGGACGGACACCTGACGGAGAGCGCCCGGGCCGAGGCGGTCGCGGCGGCCCGCCGGGCGGCACCGGCCGTCCTGTCCTACGACTACCGCCACCTGGACCGGGACTTCGCGACGGCCCGCACCCATCTGACCGGCGACTTCCGCGACGAGTACGCGAAGACCACGAAGGCCGTGGTCGGCCCGACAGCCGAGAAGTACCACGGCGTGGTGAAGGCAACGATCGCCGCCCCTGCCTCCGGCGGTTCCCCGGCGACGTCCGTCGTATCAGCCACGCCGGAGAAGGTCGTCGTCCTCCTCTTCGTCAACCAGGTCACCGAGAGCACCCAGGTCTCGGGCTCGCGGGTGGATCTGAACCGAGTGCGGATGACGATGTCCCGCACGGACGACGGGTGGAAGGTGAGCGCGGTGGACGCGCTCTGAACCTGTCGGCGGCGAACAGGCCGAGCGGCAGACGAGTCGGGCTGTACGCCGGGTTCTGTTCCCAGGGTTCCTCGCGGAGCCCTGGGCGACGGCCATCCATCTAGGACCGGTGTTGCCACCGGCCTCGTGCGGTCTACCCGCGGACTCGGGCGGGCAGCCCTCGAACGTCCGCGCAGGGTCGCCTTTTACAGCGGCCCCTTCTTGACCTTGCTCCGGGTGGGGTTTACCTAGCTGCCCAGGTCGCCCTGGGCACTGGTGGTCTCTTACACCACCGTTTCACCCTTACCGAGGACCGAGGTCCCCGGCGGTTTGCTTTCTGTGGCACTGTCCCGCGGGTCACCCCGGGTGGCCGTTAGCCACCACCCTGCCCTGTGGAGCCCGGACGTTCCTCGGGGAGGTCCACAAGGGCCTCCACGCGGCCGTCCGCCCGGCTCGTCTGCCGTGTCGACCATGTTACCGGGCGGGCGTCCCTCTTCGGTCCACCGCTCGTCGCCAGGACCGATCCCGCCAGGATCAGGGCGAAGGCCGCCACGATGCCGGTGGTCAGGGGCTCGTCCAGGAACACCGCCCCCGCCGCCACCGCGACCGCCGGGTTGACGTAGGTGAAGACCGTCGCCCGGGTCGGGCCGACCTCCTTGATCAGCTCCAGGAAGGCCACGAAGGCGACCGCCGTGCAGATCACGCCCAGGGCGGCCAGGGCCGTCAGGACCTCGGCCGACGGGAGCGAGGACGGCCGGGTCAGGGCGGCCGCCGGCGCGTAGACCAGTGCGGCCAGCGCCAGGCACGGGGCCGTGAGCTGGAGGGACGGTATGTCCTTCAGCCAGCGCGCCGCGATCAAGGGGGCCGTGGCGTAGCCGAGCACCGTCAGCAGCACCTCGCCCAGCGAGCGGGCGTCGCCGCCGGTGAGGTGCGGGACGGTGAGGACCGCCACGCCGGCCAGGCCGAGGCCGAGGCCGGTCAGCCGCCGGGCGCCCAGGTGCTCGGCGCTGCCGAAGAAGCGGGCGAGGGCGATGCCGACGATCGGTACGCCCGCGATCAGCAGGCCGGCCGTGGAGCTGGAGAGGTGGCGTTCGGCGTCGGTCAGGGTCCACCAGGGGCCCATGATCTCTATGCACGCGAAGGCCAGCATCGGGCGCCAGTGGCGTCGTATCGTGCGGGTCAGTCCGCCCTGCCGGATCGCGAAGGGGAGCAGGAGCGCGGCGGCCAGCGCACATCGCGTGAACACCACCACCGACGGGGAGACCGCCTCCACCGCCACCTTGATCATCAGATACGGGATGCCCCAGACCACGCCCATCAGGGCGAACAGAAACCAGCCACGTGCAGTCATGCGGCCGAGTTTCGGCCGGGTCAGCGTCCGCTGTCTTGAACGCTGTTGCGGTACGCCGCCGGGGTCACGCCGAGTACACGGCGGAACCAGCGGGTGAGGTGTGCCTGGTCCGCGAAGCCGACCAGCCCCGCGACCTCCGCCGGGCGCAGGCCCGACTCCAGCAGACGGCGTGCCCGGTTCACCCGGTACTGGGCGAGCCATGCGTAGGGCGGTACCCCCATCGTCGTACGGAAGGCCCGGAGCAGCTGGTAGCGGGACAGGCCCAGGTCCGTGGCCAGGGCGGCGAGGGAGGGCGGGGCCGTGAGCTCGTCGGCGAGGCGGTCGCGTACGGCGTGCGCGATGCCGGAGGCGCCGGGGACCGTGTCGCTCGTCGCGCGGGCCGTGGAGTGGCGGCGGGCCAGGGCGGTCAGCAGCCAGGGGATGCGGGACTCGGCCTCCAGGGGGTCGGGGCAGGCGGCGAGTTCGGTGTGCGTGAGGCGTAGGGCGGTGGCCAGTTCGGGGTCGTCGAGGAGGGGGTCGTGGAAGTGCGGGACGGCGGTGCCGAGGGTGCCGTCGGTCAGCAGCGGCGTCCCGGCGTACAGGGCCCGGTAGGCGTAGCCCTCGGCGGCCGCCGGGCGGCCCGTGTGCATCTCCCCCGGTGCCAGTACGACGATGGAGCCCGGGCCGGGACGGATACGGCCGCCGCGGTAGTCGATGACCTCACTGCCGCCGACGCAGACGCCGATCGTGAACTCGTCATGGGCGTGCGGGGCGTACACATGCCGGTCGAAGCGGGCCGTCAGAAGATCGAGTGGGGGCCCGCCCCGGCCCAGCCGCGCTCTGGTCCACCGCGCCTGTTCAGCCACCTCGCACCCCCTGTCTCGTCAATGGAGCAACACCGCGAGGCCCGGTTTCCATGCCGCCGGAGGCGTCCGCTTGACCCTGCCGCAACGTCAGCGTTTCTACTGATCCCATGCGAATCGGAGAACTCGCCGTCGCCGTCGGCGTCACCACGCGGACCGTGCGGCACTACCACCATCAGGGGCTGCTGCCCGAGCCCGAGCGGCGGCCCAACGGATATCGGGACTACACGCTGCGGCATGCCGTCGTGCTGGCGCGGATCCGGCGGCTGACCGAGTTGGGGCTGGGGCTCGCGGAGGTGCGGGACGTGCTCGCCGAGGACGCGGGGAAGGATCTTGTCGAGGTGCTGAGCGAGCTCGACGAGGATCTCGCCCGGCAGGAGGCCGCCGTCCGGGAGCGGCGGGAGCGGCTGCGGGCGTTGCTGGAGACGGAGGGCGGGCTGCCTGTCGAGGGGCCCGTGTCGCCTCAACTGGCAGCTCTCTTCCGGGACATGGCGCCCGTCGTCGCCGACTCCCCCATGGCCGCCAAGGACCGCGAGGTGCTCGCGCTGATCGAGACCACGGCCGATCCCGAGGAGCGGGAGCAGCTCATGGGCGCGCTGGGGAGTGCGTTCGACCGACCGGGCGGCAAGGAGCGGGCCGTGGCCGCCTACGCCCTGCTCGACGAGCTCGCCGACGCCGACCCCGCCGACCCGCGCGTGGACGAGGCGGCCCGTGCCCTCGCCGACTGTCTGCCCCGCGATCTGCTCCCGGAGACGTTGGAGGTCGACCCCGACAGCAGCTTCCTGCGCGCCTTCTACGCCGACTTCGCCCCGGCCCAGGCGGAGGCCATCCGCCGCACCTTGCGCCTGCTCATGGACATGGACATGGGAATGGACATGGAAGGGGACGGACCGTGATGCGCGCCGCGCACGTCCTTGTCCGGCACGAGCTGCGACTCGTCGTCAGTCTCTGGCTGTGGGTCGCCCGGCGGCGGCACGGGCTCGGTGAGGGCACCGGCTTCGGGTACTCGCGCGGGCAGGGCCCGATGATGCTGGGGTTCGGATTCGTGGTCGCGATCGAGTCGATCACGATGTCCGTGCTGCTGCGGAACCACCCGGCCGTGCAACGGGCGTGGTTCATGGTGGACATGTACACCCTCCTGATCATCATCGGGATGCACGCCGCCTCCGTCGTACGACCGCACGTCCTCGACGCCGGCTCCCTGCGCGTCCGGCGTGCCGCGCACGTCGATCTGCGCATCCCGCTGGAGAAGATCGCGCACGTGCGGCGCGAGTTGCGCACCACCCATGAGCGGGCCGACGGTGAGCTCGACCTCGCTGTCGGGGCGCAGACCGCCGTGACGCTCGAACTCACCGAGCCCGTCGTCCACTTGACCTTCCTCGGCCGCCGTCGGGACATCCGCCTGGTCCGCTTCCACGCCGACGACGCCGACAGCCTCGTACAAGAAATCCAGGCGATCAGGCAGGCTCGAAGCGCACCTTCGCCGCTCCCGGATCTGCCTGTGTGAGCCGGGCCCGCAGCCGCTCCCCCAGCGGCAGCCGCTCCCCGTGCCCGGCCTCGATCCGGCCGATGATCGCCGGGGACTCCAACTGCACGGTCCCGACGGCGGGTCGGCGCTCATCGACCTCCACCACCCAGCCGTCGAACACCTCCCCCACCCGGTCCCTGAGCAGCGCCGCCTCCACGATGTCGACGCACTCCCGCTCGACCGTGCCCGCGCGCCGCGCGCCCTCGGCCATCCGGGCGGGCAGCGCGTCGAGGGCGGCCGACACCCAGTCGGGGACCGCCTCGCCCGCGGCGGCCGCGAGGCAGATCTCGGAGGCGTACCGGTCGGCGAGACGGCGCAGGGGTGCCGTGCAGTGGGCATAGGGGGCGGCGACGGCGGAGTGGGTGGTGATGCCGGGCAGCACTCCCTCCCTGAAGACCGTGTAGCCCGCGCCGCGCAACAGCGTCGTGCACTCCTGGAGGAAGGCCGCGTGGTGCGGGCGGTGCGGGTCCAGGGAGCGGACGAGTTCGGCGTACGAGACGTGGTGCGGCCACACGATGTGCAGGGCGTGTGCGGTGTGGCGGAGGCGGCCGACCGCACCGTCGGGGGCGGCGGGGAGGGTGCGCAGGATGCCGGTGCCGTGGGCCAGCATCAGGTCGGCGGCGGCCATTCCGGTCAGCAGGGAGAGCTGGGCGTTCCAGCCGTCGGCGGGGAGCGGTGCGCGATAGGCGAGTTCATATGTGTGGTCGTGCTCGACGATCTCCTGCTCCGGCACGCGCAGCGAGATCCCGCCGCGCTCCACCTCCAGCCGTTCCCGCAGCTCCCCGACCTCCTTCAGCAGCGCCAGCGGCTCCTCGGCGGTCCCCGCGTCGATCCGCCGCTGCACACCCGCGTAGTCCAGCTTGGCCCGGCTGCGGACGAGGGCGCGGCGGACGTCGACGGCGAGGGTACGGCCGTCCCCGTCGAGGTCGATCGTCCACAGGACGGCCGGCCGGTCCTGGTCCGGGAGCAGGCTCGCCGCGCCCTCGCTGAGCGGCTCGGGGTGGAGCGGGACGCGCTCGTCGGGGAAGTACAGGGTGGTCACCCTCCGGTGCGCCTCCCGGTCGAGCGCGCCCGACGGTACGACGAAGGCGGCGACGTCCGCGATGGCGTACCGGACGCGGTAGCCGGTGCCCTGCCGGGACAGGTGCAGCGCCTGGTCGAGGTCGGTGGAGGCGGGAGGGTCGATGGTGAGGAAGGGGATGTCCGTGGCGTCGTACGACGACGGTGGGGCGGGGGCCTTCGCGGCTTGCTCGGCCTCCGCCAGCACCTCGGGCGGGAAACCTCCCGAGACGCCGAGTTCGGTACGCAGCGTGGCGAGGGCGGCCCGGAGGGGGGCCTCGGGGGCGCCGGTCACGCGGATGTGGCGGCGGGGCATAGGACGAGCGTAGGGCCGGGGTCTTCCGGTGGCACGCCGTACGCTGTGGCGGAGTTCGATCTAAGGAGTACGTGTGCTTGTCCTGCTGCCGCCTTCCGAAGGCAAGGCCTCGTCCGGTCGGGGTGCGCCGCTGAAGCTGGAGTCGCTGTCCTCGCCGGGGCTGAGCGAGGCCCGGGAGGCCGTGCTCGGTGAACTGGTCGAGCTGTGCAGCGGCGACGAGGGCAAGGCACGCGACGTCCTCGGGCTGAGCGAGGGGCTGCGGGGCGAGGTCGCCAAGAACACCGAGCTGCGGACGGCGGGGGCGCGGCCCGCCGGGGAGATCTACACGGGTGTCCTCTACGACGCTCTCGGCCTGGCGTCGCTGGACGCGGCGGCGAAGCGGCGGGCGGCCCGGTCACTGCTCGTCTTCTCCGGGCTGTGGGGTGCCGTCAGGGTCACCGACAAGATCCCCTCGTACCGCTGCTCGATGGGTGTGAAGCTCCCCGGCCTCGGCGCGCTCGGCACGCACTGGAGGGCGCCGATGGCGGACGTGCTGCCCGAGGCCGCCGGGGACGGGCTGGTGCTGGATCTGCGGTCGTCGGCGTACGCGGCGGCGTGGAAGCCGAAGGGCGAGGTGGCCGGGCGGACGGCGTCGGTACGGGTGCTGCACGCGCCGACCCGGAAGGTCGTCAGCCACTTCAACAAGGCGACGAAGGGGCGGATCGTACGGAGCCTGCTGACGGAGGGCGCCGCACCGAAGGACCCGGCCGAGCTGGTGGAGGCGCTGCGGGACCTCGGGTACGAGGTGGAGGTGGAGGCGCCGGTCAAGGGCGGGAAGGCGTGGACGTTGGATGTGCTGGTGACGGAGATCCACTGAGCGGGGTCCCACACTGACCGAATCCCCATTGCAGTCGATTGCAGCATGCGCAACGACCTTTGCGCACTGTGCTCGCCCTGGGCAGGATGACGCCATGACCTCAGTCCTGGATCTCGCGCCCGTCGTCCCCGTCGTGGTGGTGGACGACCCCTCCGACGCCGTACCGCTGGCCCGGGCGCTGGTCCGGGGCGGGCTGCCCGCGATCGAGGTGACGTTGCGGACGCCGGCCGCGCTGGAGGCGATCCGGGTGATCGCGGAGGCGGTGCCGGACGCGGTGGTCGGGGCCGGCACGGTGATCACGCCGGAGCAGGTGACGGACGCGGTCACGGCGGGGGCGCGCTTTCTGGTGAGCCCCGGCTGGACGGACGTACTGCTGGATGCGATGCGCGCGTCCGGGGTGCCGTATCTGCCGGGGGTGTCGACCACGTCCGAGGTGGTGGCGCTGCTGGAGCGCGGGGTGCGGGAGATGAAGTTCTTCCCCGCGGAGGCGGCGGGCGGCACGGCGTATCTGAAGTCGCTGTACGGCCCGCTCCCGCAGGCCCGTTTCTGCCCGACGGGTGGGATAGGCCCGGCGTCGGCCCCCGGCTATCTCGCCCTCCCCAACGTCGGCTGTGTGGGCGGGAGTTGGATGCTTCCGGCGGACGCGGTGGCGGCGCGGGACTGGGGTCGGGTCGAGGCGCTGGCGCGGGAGGCGGCCAAGCTGAAGGGCTCAGGGGCGCAGGGATCAGGGGCGAAGGGCTCAGGCGCGCAGGGATCAGTCGCGCAGGTGTGACGTGTCGTTGACGAGGCGGACGCTGGCGTTGCCGTCGGCGTAGTACGCGATCGCCGACAGGGAGGCCGCCGAGAGTTCCATGCGGAACAGGGACTCGGGCGGGGCGCCCAGGGCGAGGCGTACGAACGTCTTGATCGGGGTGACGTGCGTGACGAGGAGGACCGTGCGGCCGGCGTACGCCGCGACCAGCTTGTCGCGGGTGGCGGCGATACGGGTCGCCGTCGCGGCGAAGCTCTCGCCGCCGCCGGTGGGACGCGCCTCGGGGTCGGTGAGCCAGGCGGTGAGGTCGTCGGGGTGACGTTCGCGGACCTCGCCGAAGGTGAGGCCCTCCCAGGCGCCGAAGTCGGTCTCGCGCAGGCCGTCGTCGATGCTCACGTCGAGTCCGAGGTGGGCGGCGACGATACCGGCGGTCTCCCGGGTACGGGTCAGTGGCGACGCCACGACGGCCTGGATGGTGCCACGCCGGGCGAGCGCGGCACCGGCTCGCTCGGCCTGTTCCCGGCCGACGTCGGAGAGGGAGGGATCGGTGCCGCCGCTTCCCGAGAACCGCTTCTGCGGCGTGAGCGGCGTCTCCCCGTGCCGGAGCAGTACGAAGGTGGCCGGCGCCCCCATGTCGGCGGGCCCCCACCCGGTACCCGCCGAGGCCACGCTCTGGGCGGCCCGGACATCGGCCTCGGCCTTCACAGCGCCGCCGGCGGTGGGCTCCGGCGCGGCCTTCGCGGCGCGCGCGGCCCGCGCGTCAGCCGCCTCCAGCTCCGCCGTGGAACTCGCCGCCGACCACTGCTCTCCCCGCTTCCCGGCGTCCATCGCCTCGTTGGCCAGCCGGTCCGCGTGCTTGTTCTGCTCCCGGGGGATCCACTCGTACGTCACCTGGGGAGCCGGAAAGACCCGTGCCGCCTCGAAGGCCAGCGGCTTCATGTCGGGGTGCTTGATCTTCCAGCGGCCCGACATCTGCTCGATGACCAGCTTGGAGTCCATCCGGACATGGACGGTGGCCGCGGGGTCGAGTTCGTGCGCGGCACGCAGGCCCGCCACGAGGCCCCGGTACTCGGCGACGTTGTTCGTGGCGACGCCGATGTACTCGGCCACCTCGGCGAGCGTCTGACCCGTGGCCGCGTCGATGACGACCGCACCGTAGCCCGCGGGCCCGGGGTTGCCCCGTGACCCGCCGTCGGCCTCGATGATGAACTCCCGCACGGCACCGTCTCCTAGAGGCCCGACTCGGCCGTGCGCACCAGAATCCGGCGGCAGTTCTCGCAGCGCACCACCGTGTCCGGCGCCGCCTGGCGGATCTCGCTGAGCTCGGTGATGGCGAGCTCCTGGCGGCAGCCCTGGCAGGTGCGCTGGTACAGCTTGGCCGCACCGATGCCGCCCTGCTGCTGGCGCAGCTTGTCGTAGAGCTTGAGGAGGTCGGCCGGGACGGCGCCCGAGATGACCTCGCGCTCCTTCGTCACCGTCGCCACCTCGCGGTCGATCTCCTCGAACGCGGCGTTGCGGCGGCCGGTCGCGTCGTCGATCTTCGACTCGACGGAGGCGACCCGTCCGGTCAGCTCCGTGACCCGCTCCTGCGCGGACTCACGGCGCTCCATGACCTCCAGGACGATGTCCTCCAGGTCCCCCTGGCGCTTGGCGAGGGAGGCGATCTCGTGCTGGAGGTTCTCCAGGTCCTTCGGCGAGGTGACGGCGCCGGAGTCCAGGCGCTGCTGGTCGCGGGCGGCGCGCTGGCGCACCTGGTCCACGTCCTGCTCGGCCTTGGTCTGGTCGCGGGCGGTGTCGCTCTCCTCGGTCTGCGCGGCCACGAGCAGGTCGCGCAGCTGCGTGTGGTCCTTGGTCAGCGACTCGATCTCGGCGTGCTCGGGCAGGGAATTCCGCTTGTGCGCGAGCTGCTGCAGGCGGACGTCCAGGGCCTGGACGTCGAGAAGTCGGATCTGGTCGGCCGGCGCGGCGTTCAGTTGGGGGCTCCCGTAGTACTAGTGGGCGGGTTGGACGCCGCGTGGGCGGTCCAGGGGTCGGTGACCGTCTTGGAGACATGGACCCGCAGGTCCCAGCCATGGCGGTCGGAGATCTCGTCGAGCTGGGCGGCGGCCAGCTCGCACCAGGGCCATTCGGTGGCCCAGTGCGCCGCGTCGAGCAGCGCGAGAGGACTGTGGGACACGGCCTCGGACGCCGGGTGGTGGCGCAGGTCCGCGGTGAGGAAGGCGTCGACGCCGGCGGCGCGCACCTGGTCGAAGAGACTGTCGCCGGAGCCGCCGCTGACCGCGATCGTACGGACCGTCGCCTCGGGGTCGCCGGCCACGCGGATGCCCTGCGCGGTGGCGGGCAGCCGCTCGGCGGCGCGGGCGGCGAGTTCACGGACGGTCAGCGGGTGGTCGAGTTCGCAGATACGGCCCAGGCCGCGGCGGCCGTCGGGGTCGGCCGGGTCCGGGACGAGCGGGCGTACGACACGCAGGTCCAGCGCACCGGCCAGGGCGTCACTGACTCCCGGGTCGGCGGTGTCGGCGTTGGTGTGCGCCACGTGCAGCGCGATGTCGTTCTTGATCAGCGTGTGGACGACCCGGCCCTTGAAGGTGGAGGCCGCGACCGTCGTCGTACCGCGCAGGTAGAGCGGGTGGTGGGTGACCAGCAGGTCGGCGCCCAGCTTCACCGCCTCGTCCACGATCTCCTGGACCGGGTCGACGGCGAACAGGACCCGGGAGACCTCCTGGTCGGGGTCGCCCACGACGGTGCCGACCGCGTCCCAGGACTCGGCCCGCTCGGCGGGCCACAGGGTCTCCAGCGCGGCGATGACTTCAGACAGACGGGGCACGAGAGAAAGGCTACCTGCCTGTTCCGTACGGCCGTACCGGTGGCGGAAGCGCGGGATCGCCCCCGGCCTCGCGCGTGGGCCGGCCGCTGTCGCGCTCTTTGGTCACCCTTGGCCCGGCTCAGCACAATCGCCCCCGTTTCCTCAGGCGAATCGTTCCTCGGCCACCCCTTTGTGTGAAGGGAAACGTCGCCTGTCCCACGCCTGTGCGTGCGAAAACTAGCTTCGTGACCGGAGGTGACCGGACCATGACGGCCTGTGCGATCGAGCCCGCCGCGGAGCACGAGGACGGCGACGCGCCTCGACCGGAATGCACCATCACGGCGGACGGTTCCTACGCCGCCCGTCTCGCGCCGGCCGGCGACTGCTGGTTCCCGGAGCGCTGGACCCTGGACGGCCCCGAGCCCTACGCCGTGCCGCTGCCCGCCCATCAGCCGGAGGAGCCCGGCACCGAGGTGCAGCCCATGGGCGACGGGCGGGTCCTCATCCGCCGCCGCACCGACGGACGGCACTTCTTCTCGCTGCTCTACCCGACCGGACCCGGCACCGGTGAGCTGCCGCTGGGTGCGGTCCAGTGCCCGGAGGAGGGGACCCGGCTGCGGCTGCTGCCCCCGACGCCGGGCGGCGACGAGGCGTACGCCCTCGCGGTGGGCCGGCGCTCCAGCGCGGTGTGGCTGGTGGCGGGGGGTGCCTTCGGGCCCGAGCAGGTCGCGGAGGTGCCCGGTCGCTGCTCGGTCGGGGTGTGGCTGGACCGGGGCGGGCGGATGCTGGCCCTCGACCGGGAGTCGGGGGGCCGTACGAAGACCGTCGTGGTCGATCTGGGCCGGGGCGGCGAGGTGTCGCCGCTGCTGCAGATCGCGGACGACAGCGACGACCGGCTGCTGCTCGCCGACCCGGACAGCGGGCTGCTGCTGATCCGCTCGGACGCGCCGTCGCCCGGGCAGGAACGGTTGGGCTGGGGGGTGCTGGGCAGCACGCTGCCGGTGCGTTTCCCGGAGTGTCTGCGGATGCCGGAGTGCGCGGTGACGCCGTTCGCGATCCAGCCGGGGCAGGTGCTGACGCCGGAGAGCTGCGGGGTGGCGCTGCGCATCGACGGGCCGGTGGGGAGCTGGGTCGGCGTGTGGCGGCCCGCCGAACGGCAGGTGCGTCATCTCGCGGCGCCCGAGGGGTGGTTGGCGGGGGCGGGGTTGTGGACTCGGGACGGGGTGCTGCAACTGCCGTATGCCACGCGGGAGGTACGGTGCGGGGTGGCTCGGGTGGAGGCGCCCCCGGCGGAGGCCGGACAGGTGCCGGGCCCGGAAGCGAGACCGGATCCGCCGGCGTGCGAGCCGTCGGAAACGGACCCTCCGGATCCCGTCGTTTCCCGCCCTGTGCCGTTGCAGCAAGCGCCGTTGGGGAATCTTGTAACGAAGTAGTGCCGGTTGGCGTGCCCGCCTGGATTCGGCCGGTGGTGCGCCGGTTAAACTCGCCCGGCTGTAAGAAAGATCATGTCGACGGGGTGAGTTTTCCGATGAGCAACGCCAGCACGACCCAGCCGGGGCCGGCCGACGTTCATGACGTTCAGAAGGTCTCCGGTCACGGCAGGCACCGCGGTCCTGTTTCGGCCCACGACAGCGAGACGGCCCCTCGTGGCCGTCACCGCAAGCAGGTCGAAGAGACCGAGACGGCAGCCTGACGCCGCGCGCGAGCAACGGTATACGGCCCTGATCCTCCTGGAGGAGCAGGGCCGTTTCCGTGTCCGGCGGACTTGCCGGCTAGTCGTCCCGATGGCCGGCGGTCCAGCCTCGTTTCAGGCCGAGCACCTCGGCCGCCCCGAAGGTCTCCCCCGACGGCCGCTGCGCGTAGTGCGCGGTGAGCAGCGCGTCGAGCTCGTCGTAGGTGAAGGCCTCCTGCTTGCTGTCGAACTGGGCGGTGACCCGCGGTCGTTCGACGACGGCGACCATGCCGCCGTGGACGACGAGCAGCTGGCCGTTGATCCGGGCGGCGGCCGGGGAGGCCAGGTAGCCGACGAGCGGGGCGACATGCTCGGGGGCGAGCGGGTCGAGGCTGTCCGGTGGCTGTTCGAGGCCGGCGAAGACGTCCTCGGTCATCCGGGTGCGGGCGCGCGGGCAGATGGCGTTGGCGGTCACGCCGTATTTGGCGAGGGCGAGGGCGGTGGAGGTGGTGAGCCCGACGATTCCGCCCTTGGCCGCCGCGTAGTTGGGCTGTCCGGCGGAACCGGCGAGGAACGCCTCGGAGGAGGTGTTCACGATCCGCCCGTACACCGGTCCCCCCTCCGCCTTGGACCGCTCCCGCCAGTGCGCGGCGGCGAACCGGGTGGTGTTGAAGTGGCCCTTGAGGTGGACCCGGATCACCGAGTCCCACTCCTCCTCCGTCATGGAGAAGACCATGCGGTCACGCAGGATGCCCGCGTTGTTGACCAGGATGTCCAGCCTGCCGTACTCGCCGATCGCCGACTCGACCAGTGCGGCGGCCTGTTGGTGGTCGGCGACGTCCCCGGTGTGGGCGAGCGCCCTGCCGCCCGCGGCGCGGATCTCGGCGGCGACCTCCTCGGCGGGGCCGGTGGAGGCCTCGCCGGAGCCGTCCCGGCCGGGCTGTCCGTAGTCGTTGACGACGACGGCCGCGCCGAGCCGGGCGAGCTCCAGTGCCTCGGCCCGGCCCAGACCGCGCCCGGCGCCGGTGACGATCGCGGACAGGCCTTCGAGTGGCAGTGTCATCAACGCCCCTTCACAGCGGGTGGGTTCAGATCTCAATGCACGTACGCAGCGCGGTGCCCGTGCGCATCTGGTCCAGGGCCTCGTTGAGCTCGCTCAGCGGCACCCGGTGGGTGATCAGGCCGGCCAGGTCGATGCGGCCCGCGCGCCAGAGCGCGATCGTCCGCTCGTAGGAGCGCAGGACGTCGCCGCCGCCGTACATGGACGGCAGGATCCGCTTCTCGTCGAAGAACAGCTCGAACATGTTGAGCTGGAGGAAGTCGTCCATGGCGCCGGCGCCGACGATGACGAGGGTGCCGCCGCGGCGGGTGTTCTCGTACGCCGTGCGGGCGGTGGCCGACCTGCCGACGACCTCGAAGACGTAGTCGAAGCCCTCGCCCGCGGTGACCTGCTGTTTGGCGTCGGGCAGTTCGTCCGGGGAGACGGCCCTGGTGGCACCGAACCTGAGCGCGGACTCGCGGCGCGAGGCGACCGGGTCGACGGCGACTATCTCGGCGGCCCCCTTGAGCCGGGCGCCCTGGATCGCGGAGATGCCGACGCCGCCGCAGCCGATGACGGCGACCGACGAACCGGCCTCCAGGTCGGCGGTGTTGAGGGCGGCGCCGAGTCCGGTCGTCACTCCGCAGCCGATGAGGGCGGCGATGTCGAAGGGGACGTCGTCGGGGATGGGCACCGCGCAGCCGGCGTCGACGACGACCTCCTCGGCGAAGGTGCCGGTGCCGGCGAAGCCGAAGACGTCACCGCCGGGGCGCTTGAAGTTGGGGGTGCCGGCGTTCATGAACCCGGCCAGGCACAGTTCGGTCTGGCCGCGCTTGCACGCGGGGCAGGCGCCGCAGGCGGGGAGCCAGCAGACGACGACCCGGTCGCCGGGCTTCAGGTTCCGTACGCCTTCCCCGACTTCGAGGATCTCGCCCGCGCCCTCGTGACCGGGCACGAACGGCGCCGGCTGCGGGAGCACCCCCGCCATCGCGGACAGGTCCGAGTGGCACAGCCCGGTCGCCCGTACCCGGACCCTCACCCGGCCGGGGCCGAAGCCCACCGCCTCGACGTCGTCGAGTATTTCGAGCTTGTCCTGGCCGATCTCGTGCAGTACGGCTGCGCGCATGGTGCGGACTCCCCTCATACGGCGTGCTGGCTCACACGGCGTGCTGGACTCAGGTGTGTTCGACGACGGTGTCGGCGAGGACGGGCGCGTCGTCCCGCTCGACCGCGCTCACGGCGACCCGCACGGTGCCCTCGCCGGGCCACATGCGGATGCGCAGGGTCTCCCCCGGGTACACGACCCCGGCGAACCGGGTGGCGTACGACCGCACCCGGGTCACGTCCCCGCCGAGCAGCGTGTCGACGACCGCCTTGAGCGTGATGCCGTAGGTGCACAGGCCGTGCAGGATGGGCCGCTCGAATCCGGCGACCTTGGCGAACTCCGGGTCGGCGTGCAGGGGGTTCCAGTCGCCGGAGAGACGGTAGAGGAGGGCCTGGTCCTCGCGGACGGGCCGCTCGACGGTGCGGGCGGGCTCGCCGACCGGGGGTTCGAGGCGGGCGGAGGGGCCTCGGTCGCCGCCCCAGCCGCCCTCTCCGCGGATGAAGATCTGGGCGTCGTTGGTCCACAACGGGCCCTCGTCGTCGGCGACTTCGGTACGCAGGACCAGGACGGCCGCCTTGCCCTTGTCGTAGAGGGCGGCGATGCGGTTGGTCGCGGTGGCCGTGCCGGTCGCCGGGATGGGCCGGTGGATCACCAGGCTCTGGCCGCCGTGCAGGACGCGGGCGAGGTCGACCTCGATGCCGGGCATGGACAGCCCGCTGATCACTCCGGGCGAGCCGGCCCCCGCGACGGTGGCGAAGCTCGGCAGGACGTGCAGCCGGGACTCCAGGGTGTAGCGCAGTTCGTCGGGGTCGATGGCGGGGCTGCCCTTGTCGGGGTTCGCGCCGGCGCCGATGCCGAGGTGGTAGAGCTGGACGTCCCTGGAGTCCCAGGAGATCTCACCGGTCCGGGGCTCGGCCGCGAGGGCCTTGGCTGCGTCGATGGGCAATGCGGCTCCCTGAGAGTCAGAGACCTCGATACGGCCGTCCGCACCGTCGGCCGCACCGAGGTCGTCACGGGCCGTTCTAGAACGCGTTCCAGTCCGGCGCCCTCTGTATAGCCGAGGGCACCGCAGTTGTGAAGCCTCCTGACGGCGCATCAGATCGGTTCACCGGATCGGGGACGCACCGATCCCGTCGGACACCGGCACCACACAGCGGCTTCCGCACGAACGCCGTCGGCCGACGTGATCGCGGCGGGCGGCGCGGCTCGAAAACCGGTTCCCACCGGGGTCGCGCCATCTGGCTCTCACCAGGCCGGTTCCCCCTACGCTGGCCCTGTGAACGAAATGCCGCGGGACCACCGGCCCGCGAAGTCCATCAGGGTTCTGCTCGCCGGGGACCAGGGCATGACGCACGGGGCGCTCGCCTTACTGCTCGGGATGGAGCCGGACATCTCGGTCGTGGCGCAGGTGCCGGCCGGGGACGCGATCGTGGACGCCGCCCTCACACACCGCCCCGACGTCGCCCTCCTCGACATCGAACTCCCGGACCGGAGCGGCCTCGACGCCGCGGCCGAGCTGCGCGACCAGGCGCCCGACTGCCGGGTACTGCTCCTGACCACCCACGCCCGCCCCGGCCACCTCCACCGTGCCATGGCCGCGGGCGCCGCCGGTTTCCTGGTGAAGGACGCCCCCGTCGAGGAGTTGACCACCGCGATCCGCCGGGTCCTGACCGGCGAGAGGGTGATCGACCCGGCGCTCGCCGCGACGGCCCGCGATGCCGTCCCCAACCCGCTGACCCCCCAGGAGTGCGACGTCCTCAAGGCCGCGGCCGACGGCACGGCACCGATCGACATCGCCACCCGTCTGAACCTCCCCGAGCAGACGGTCCACGCCTGCCTCACCTCCGCCACCGCCAAGACAAGGGCCGGCAACCACAGGGAGGCCCTGCGGGAGGCCCGGCGGCAGGGGTGGCTCTAGGAGTCGGCCGCGAACGCTCACCCGCGCATACGCAACTCCGCCATGTACATGGGCTGTATCTCTATGCACTCACCTCGGGAGAACCGCGCGGACACCACGCAGACAAAGGCGAACCGGCTGCCGATACGCCGGCTCCCCACCATGTTCGAAAGCCGCCGCGGCGAGATCTTGATCAGGTCACCGAAGAGGTATTCAGCCGCGACATAGGTGCCGTAGGTGGTGAATCCGGCGCACAGTATGCGCCGATGGTATCTACCTCCTTGTCCGCGGTGAAAGGTGGCTATGACGAGGCCGCAGTCCCTGCCCGGGTAACCGTTCACTATGCCCGGTGTGAATGATTCGACGGAGAACGGCTGGCCGTTCTGCAGGTCTATCCTCAGCGTGTCGTCGATGTCGTCGAAGACGAAGTCGGCCATCTCGTGGTGAAGTGCCAGATCCTCCAGCATCGCACGCGCGGCCTCGTTCTTGGCCGGCCCGCCGAGAATGACCAGGTCTCGATCGAGACGGTTCCGGATGAAGCCGCTGAGATGGATGTAGACGTCCTTGCGGGGATAGAGCGAGGCCAGCACCCCGGCACAGCTCGCCACCGCCCGCACCTGACCGTATCCCGTGAGCGGACGGCTGGCAGGGGCACCGTGAATGGCTTCGGTCACCGCCGACGTGGTCAGGACGAGGTCGATCGGAGACGCGCGAGTGAACTGCAGGATGTGCCGGCCTCTGCCGAACCGCTGCACCCAGTACCACACCGCGGCAATGACCGGCAGCACTCCTATGACGGACATGACGGTACTGAAAACGATCATTCGCGGCCTACCGCATGTGTCCTGGAAAGACCCACGGCGGCCGCGATCTCTTCGAGGATCTCCGGAGTCCGGGCGACGATGAGATCGTACTCAAGCGGCACCTGGTCGGCTCCGTAGGAAGTACTGGGAATGGCGCACACCGAGCATCCGGCCTCCTCGGCGACCAGGGAAGCCGCCGCGAAGTCCCAGTACATCAGGCCGTATTCGAAGAACGCGGACCACGCTCCGCCGGCCACCCGGCAGATGTCGATGGAGGCCGCCCCGGTCTGGCGGGTGATCCAGCCACCCGAATACAGTTCGAAGAGCGCATCCGACATACGCCGGGCCACCGCCGAGCCGTTCTTGGGAACGCCGAAGGAGACAATCCTCTGACTCTCCCTCACCCGCTGCCACTCGTCGCCCTGTACGGCGAGGATCCGGTCGTTGCGGAAGGCTCCCCGGCGCTGCACCGCTTTGTAGAGGACACCCGTCCTGGGCAGATAGACGGCACCCGCCAGCGACTTCAGGTTCGCCGCATCGACCAGCGAGACCGAAATGGCGAAGTCATCGGTGCCGGCCACGGCGTTGAGGGTGCCGTCGATCGGATCGACGATCCAGCAGTGACCGGAGCGTCCGAAATACTCCTCGGGCCGCTCCTCCGACATGATCGGAACGTCCGCGATTGATTTCAGCGCTCTGCGGAGGAGCTCATCGGTCCGCTGGTCCAGGTCGGTCTGCACGTTGGGGCCGGACCGGGTGACTTTCACCGGTTCCAGCGCCGCACTCCGGAAGCGGTGCAACGCCCTGCCGAGTTCAGCGTCGATCCATGACAGATCCATGTGGCACCACTCATTCAGACTCGGCGAAGATTACGGCAGATCCAGCAGGATCTGAATCCAGCTCCCGGAGAAGCTGCTCGTTTATCCACTTGTACGTCAGTCGAATTCCGTGTTCCAGCGAAGTAGCCGCTCGCCACCCTAACTCGCCAAGAGCGCGCTCCGTGTCCGGAACTCGCGACTGAACACCGCATGGCGCGGTCAGGTCGAAGGAAAGGTCTACCCGGATTCCCGCGACGGATCCCACGAGGAGTGCGAGCTCCTCGATGGAAACCAACTCCAGACTGGCGAGGTTTACCGGCGCGTCATATCCCGAGCGAGCCAGGGACAGCAGGCCCGAGACACAGTCGTCGATGTAGAGGAAGCTCCTGGTCTGAGTTCCGTCGCCATTCACGCAAATGTCGGTGCGCCCCTGTAAGGACGCGAGCGCGACCTTGCGGCAGAGCGCGGCAGGAGCCTTCTCTCTGCCGTCGTTCCATGCCCCGTACGGGCCATAGACATTGAACAGACGCGCCACCCTGATGTTCGGGATCAGCCCGGCCGCATAGCTGCACAGGTGCTCGGAGAAGAGCTTCTCCCACCCGTATCCGCCTTCCGGATCCACGGGCTGCACCCGGCTCTCCACCAGCGGCTCCGCGTCCAGCCCCTGAAGGGACCTGGGGTAGATACAGGCCGAGGACGCGAAGACGAACGTCGACACCTGCGCATAGGTCGCGGCACGCAGCAAATTGACGGTCATCGCGGCCGAGGACGCGCAGCTGAAATCGTGGCGGCTTATGTAGTCTATGCCGCCCATGTCCGAAGCCAGATGGAACACCATGTCCACATCCCGCATCAGAAGGCAGCATAACCCCGGATCACGGAGATCACCGATGCGATTGTCGGTGTCCCATGACTGCCACCATTTTCCATATCGCTTGATGTCGGCACACCTGACCTCATACCCGAGATCCAGGAGCGCCTTCGCCAAATATCCCCCGATGAAACCACCGGCACCGGTGACAAGAACGCGACTGGCCACTGGCTCCCCCCTTCGGCCAGAAACGGGACTCGACTTCTACCGATCAAGGTGGTTGAGACCAATGACCACAAGTAGAAGTCGCGCTAGCGTTTCCTCTTCCCCGATCGGCTTCCATATACGCCCACGAACACGCCATCCTGGCGCCCCGGACCGCTCTGCCGAGGCCCTTCAGCAACTACAGGACCGACCGTCGGCGGAACAACGCCGTCCACAGAAAGCTTTCCCCGAACCATGGTGAATCGGCCGGTTCATCCTTCATACGCCGGAGCTCGATCTCCGTCAGGTCCGAGAAGATCCGGCGCAGGGACTCGGGGGTGTAGGCGAGTCCGCCGTGCAGGCGTGCGGAACCGTAGAACTCGGCGTCGGAGAGCTCCGACCCCATGCCTCCGGCCGCGAAGCAGGCGAGGGCGAAGTGGCCGTCGGGGGCGTTGCGGCCGGGGCCGCAGCCCAGGTCGAGGGCTCAGCCGCCGGTGACCAGGCCGCGGTCCAGGTAGGAGACCAGGTTCTCGTCGGGCTTGTCCACGAAGAACGGCACGGGCTTGGAGCGGTCGGTTTGAAGTTCTCCCCTCCCTTCGCAAGCTCAGGAAGGGGATTCCCGCCTACGTTGCTGCGGTGGGTTTGACGGTTTTACCCGCCCTGCGACCGCGCCTTCCGGCGGCCGGGACCTCCACGATGACGTGGCCGATCCGGTACAGGTGCAAGATGTTCCTCGCTGCGTTCCAGTCGGCGTTCGCCGTCCAGCCGCAGTCAGGGTTCTTGCATACGAACAGTTCTTGACTCTCTCGGCTGCCGGGGACGGTGAATCCGCAGGCGGAGCATCGCTGGGAGGTATGCGGAGCGGGGACCTTGACGAGCCGGCCGCCGTAGCGGGCGGTCTTGTACGTCAGCATCGTCATGGTCCGCCCCCACGCCTCCTGGGCGATGGAGCGGTTCAGTCCGGCCTTCGCGGCGGCCCCGTTGCGCAGGAACGCTCCCGCGTTGTCGGGGTCGGGCTTGGGCGCGGGGGCTTTGGTCATGCCGAGGATGTTGAGCTGTTCGACCACCAGCACGCCGTACGTTTGGGCGAGGTAGGTGGTCGTCTGGTGCTGCCAGTCAAGGGCTCGTCGCGTGGCTCTTGCTCGAAGCTGCTTGATCTGGTCGTAGGTGTGCTGCAAACGCTTGGAGGTCTTCTCCCCGCGTTTGCGGAACGTCTTGCGGTGCGCGGCCTGCCGCTCCAGCTTGAGGCGCTTGACCTTCTCCTTCGGGGTGAGCCACTTGTCACGGTCGGAGTCACCGTCTGGCAGGCGCGCAGGGCGCCCGTGGTCCTGGTGGTCCTTGTTCGACAGGGCCAGGGGGATGTTCACTCCGGCGTCGATGCCGGCCTCCGGCCCCCGGTGGGGCTCGGGGGCGCGTTCGAGGGTCTGGACACGGAAGGCGATGTGCCAGCCCAACGCGTCCTTGACCAGCCGGGCGCCGGTGATCCGGTTCTCCTTGTTAGCCCGCTTGCCCACCGGGAGATCCTTGGTCCAGCGGAAGCGGACCCGGCCCACCTTGGGAATGTTGACCATGCCCCACCGGCGGTGGACTCGGACGATGTTCAGGTCCCGGCTCTGCGGAATGTCCACGGACATCGGCGAGCGGAAGCGGCCCTTATAGTTCGGCTCGTCGGCCCGGCCTTCCCAGCAGTTCACCCAGGCACGCAGGTACGTCTTCAAGACGGCCTGCGCGGCCTGAGCGGGCAGGACGGCGAGGTAATCGAGGTCCTTGCGGGCCTGCCGGATCGCCGCATCAGCCAGTGACAGCTTCGCGTCGCTCTTCGGCGTCATCTGCCACCAGGAGTGCAGGCAGTTCCACATGGTGCGGGCCGCATGCGCATGGTCATCAATGAGCCGGATCTCGGCAGGGCGCAGCGCCAGTCGGGCACGGTGCCCGAACTGCCGCTTCACCAGGCCGAGTTCACTCACAGCGATCACATTACTACAGTTGGTTCATGTCGCCGCGCTGGAATCCAAATCCCGATGTCAGAACCGGCCGCCACGTCGTCTACAACCTGCACGTCCACTTGGTGTTCGTCACCAAGTACCGACGTAAGGCATTCACGGACGAGATGCTGACGCGCTGCGAGACGATCATGCGCGACGTGTGTACGGACTTCGAGGCCGACCTGAAGCAGTTCAACGGCGAACAGGACCACGTCCACCTGCTCGTCCACTACCCGCCCAAAGTCCAGCTCTCCAAACTGGTCAACTCCCTCAAGGGCGTCTCCGCCCGCCTGCTCCGCAAGGAGTACGACGCCCACGTGCGCCGGTACCTGTGGGGCGGACACTTCTGGTCCGGCTCCTACTTCGCCGGAAGCTGCGGCGGGGCGCAGCTGACCGTCGTACAGCAGTACATCGAGCAGCAGCAGCGTCCCGTGGGCTGAGGTTGACACTGCAGACCCATGCCCACAGCGCAGGTCAGAGCAGTCCTGAGATGGCCTTCACCATCCGGCCTGAAGCCGGAGCACTGGCCAAGATCAAAGGAAGAACTCGTCCCACCAGTCGGCGGCGCCGCTTGTCCAGCGGTCCGCCTCCCGCCCGAACATGCCGTCCAGGAGCCGCAGTACGTCGTCCACCGAGCGGATGTGCCGGTCCATCCGGTCCCCCTTTCCGGTGTGGCGATCGTATGCCGGAGCTGCCTGAACGCCCAGGTCAGGGAGTGCATGAGGGGCCCGGACAGACGCCGTCGACGGCCGTGTGCGGAGCGGGGGCGGTGGGGTTGGGGGCATCACCGCGGGGACGGGGCGAAGTCCCGGGAGCCCCCGCCCCCATGGCCGTCAGAGCGGCGTTCTCCGCGACGCCGACCGGGCTTTGTTCATCTGCTCTCCGCTTCGTCTACTTCGTCACCTTCGCCGACTTGTACTCCGTCCCCTGCGGTGCCAGGCACACGAACCAGTTCGTCGGCGATCCGTCCGCCGGGCGGATCACCTGGTCGTCGCTGTTGAGGTCGTATCCCTTGGGCACCCTGCGGACCTCGGTCGCCGTGCCGTCCGCCCAGGTGCAGGTGACGCGCTGGGCGGTCGTGGCGACCTGGCCGATGACCAGGCGGTGAGGGCCGGCGGAGTTCGGGTCCAGGGGGAGCGAGGCATGCTCGATGTCCTTGCCCGACAGGGTGTCCCCCTCGGCGAACGTGCCCAGCAGCGTCACCGACTGCTCGTCGTCCCCGACGCTGCGCCACACGAAGTACGAGCTCTTGCCGACCAGATCGGAGGACTGTTTCGCGTCCGCGGGCCGCTCGCCGTACGAGTAGTGGCCCATCGCCGCCCACTGGCCCGCCGCCTCCGCCTCGTCGCGCGGCGCCGGCCACACGTCGATGGCGACCCGCCACGCCTTGCCCTGGTCCGTTCCGATCGCCAGGGTGGTCCGCTGGGCCTGGTAGAGGTTGCGCTGCTCCTCGGTCGCCGGCTGTGTGGCCGCCGGTGGCGTCCGCTGTCCGTCCCCGCCCCGCAGCCCGGCCGCCGCGAGCCCACCCGTCGCCCCGGCCAGCACCAGCGCCGTCGCCGCGGTCACCGCCCATCGCCGCGCCCTGCGCCGCCGTCCGCCGCGCAGCACCGCCTGGTAGGGGGCTATGCCGATCTCGACCTCGTCCGCGGCGTCGGCCAGCAGCAGGGCGATGTCCGTGTTGGTCATGTCGTGGCTGGTCATGCCGTGGTTCGTCTCCCGGTCCGCGCTCATCGACTGCGCCCTCCCTGCGTCACCATCTCGGCCAGTCCCGGTATGGCGCGGAGTTTCGCGATCCCCTTGGCCGCGTTGCTCTTCACCGCGCCGACGGAACAGCCCATCGCCTCCGCCGTCTGTGTCTCGGTCAGGTCCTCCCAGTACCGCAGGACCACCGCCTCCCGCTGCCGTGGCGGCAGTTGGGCCAGCGCCGCCAGCAGAGCGCCCCGGTCCTCGGCCTGGGCGATGCGGTCGCCGCTGTCCGGTACCTCGCGCAGCAGGCCGGAGTCGTCCTTCGGTGCGAGGAACTCCCTGAGCCGTTTGCGGTGTTTACGTGCGTGCGCGTTGATCATCACGCGCCGGACATAGGCCTCCGGGTCATCGGCCGAACCGACTCTGCGCCAGGCCACATAGACCTGTTCGAGCGTCGACTGGACCAGGTCCTCCGCGGCGTGCTGCTCCCCCGTGAGGAGAAATGCCGTCCGCATCAGCCGCGGCCAGCGGCCGATGACAAAGCTCTGGAACTCCGAGTCCCGAGCCGCCTTGCGATCCCCCATGGGCACCTCCTTGATATTCAAAGGAGTCCATGGGCCGGCCGAACCGTTGCCCCGATCTCGAAAGTTCTCCTCGGCCGCAGGACGGCCTGGGGACGGCCCCGGGACTGCCTCAGGACGTCCGGACCGCCTTGGGGCATCCGGACCGCCTTGGGACATCCGGACCGCCTCAGGACGCGGACGATTTCCTGGGCAGCCACACCAGCATCAGCACCGCCCCCGCCAGCAGCACCACCGCCGACGTACGGAACACGAGCGCGTACCCCTCCGTCAGGGCCTGCGGTGTCTGTGTCAACGCCCCCGGCGTCCCGCTCCCCGCCGACCGGGCCGCGGCGATCGTGGACATGACCGCGAGCCCCAGCGAACCGCCCATCGTGCGGGAGGTGTTGACCAGCCCCGACACCAGCCCGGCCTCACCCGGCCGCGCCCCGGAGGTGGCCAGAGACGCGAGCGGCGTTATCCCCAGGCCCCCGCCCAGCATCATCAGGACGCCCGGAACCATGATCGAGGTCACGTACCCGCCCTCCACGCTCAGCGTCGACTGCCAGCCGAAGCCGACGGCCGCGACGAGCGTGCCCAGCACGGCCACGTTGCGTGCGCCGACCGCCCGCATCAGCCGCGGCGCCAGCTTGGAGCCGACGATCACGGACAGCGAGCTCGGCACCAGGGCCAGACCGGCTTCCAGCGGGGTGTAGTGCAGGACGTTCTGCGCGTACAGCGTCATGAAGAACCACATGCAGAACATCGCCGAGCCGGACAGGAACATCGCCACGTTCGCCGACGACACCGCCCGCAGCCGGAGCAGTCCGAGCGGCATCAGCGGAGCCGCCGTACGCGACTCGACGACGAGGAAGACGCCGATCAGGGCGGGACCGACCAGCAGCGGTACGACCGTGGCGGCCGCCGTCCAGCCGGACGCCTCCGTCTGCGAGATGCCGTACGCCAGCGTGCCGAGACCGGCGGTCACCAGCACCGCGCCCGGCAGGTCCAGTCGCCGCCCGTCGCCGTTCCGGCTCTCCGTCAGCCGGCGCATCGCACCGGCCAGCACCAGTACCCCCACCGGCACGTTGATCAGCAGCACCCAGCGCCACGACAGCAGGTCCACCAGCGCTCCGCCGACGAGTCCGCCGGCCGCGCCGCCGCCCGCGCCGACCGCCGTCCATGTCGCTATGGCCCGGGCCCGCGCGGCCCCCTCCGGCACCGCCGCCGTCACGATCGTCAGCGTCGACGGTGCCAGCACCGCCGCGCCCAGCCCCTGCACGGCCCGCGCGGCCAGCAACTGCCAGCCCTCCTGTGCCAGCCCGCCGCCCAGCGAGGCCAGGGTGAACAGGCCGAGCCCGACGAGGAACATCCGCTTACGGCCGTACAGGTCCCCGGCCCGCCCGCCGAGCAGCATGAACCCCGCGAAGGCGATCGCGTACGCGTTCACCACCCACTGCAGGCCCTGCGCGCTCAGCCCCAGATCGGCCCGCATCGACGGCAGCGCCACGTTCACGACGGACACGTCGAGGACGACCAGGAACTGCCCGGCGCAGGCGAGCGCCACCACCAGCCAGGCCGGAGGCGGGGCAGGGCGGGAGGTGCGGGTCGGGGTGTCGGCGGCTTCGAGCATGGGTGTCATGCTCTCAACGACCGGACACTCCTGGCATCGGGATTTCGGCCTAGGCCTGCGACCCCGGCGACCTAGGCCTGCCCTCCCTCTTTGCCCCTCCCCCCAAGAGAAGGTCAAGAGATCAAGAAAAGGTCAAGAAATCGTTAGCTGGCCAAAGCATCGGAATAGTTGCCCAGGCACACCGAGTTGTCCACTCACATGACACAAACGACGAACGACCAGCCCACCGGCAGAGCAACCGGCGCCCTCGTCCCGGTCCTCGCCTTCGCGGGCATCGTTGTCGCGGTGATGCAGACCCTGCTCGTCCCGGTCATCAAGGACCTGCCGCAGCTGCTGAGCACCGCGCCCAGCAACGCCACCTGGGTCCTGACCTCCACCCTGCTCTCGGGCGCCGTCGCCACCCCGATCATGGGCCGCCTCGGCGACCTGTACGGCAAGCGGCGCATGCTGATATCCAGCCTGGCCGTCATGGTGATCGGCGCACTCGTCAGCGCGGTCACCAGCGACCTGATCCCCATGATCGTCGGCCGTACCCTCCAGGGCTTCGCGATGGGCGCGATCCCCCTCGGCATCGGTCTGATGCGCGACATGCTGCCCCGCGAGCGGCTCGGCTCGGCGATGGCCCTGATGAGCTCCTCGATCGGCGTCGGCGGCGGCCTCGCGCTGCCCGCCGCGGCCCTGGTCGCCCAGAACGCCGACTGGCACGCCCTCTACTACGGCGCCGCCGGCCTCGGCGTCCTCTCCATCGCCCTGACCCTCCTCGTCGTACCGGAGTCCAAGGTCCGCGCGGAAGGCTCCTTCGACGTCCTCGGCGCACTCGGCCTGTCCGCCGGTCTCGTCCTCTTCCTCCTCCCCATCACCAAGGGCAGCGACTGGGGCTGGACGTCGGCCACCACGCTCGGCATGTTCGCCGGCTCGGCGATCGTCTTCCTCCTCTGGGGCGTCTACGAGCTCCGCGCGCAGGCCCCCCTGGTCGACCTGCGCACCACGGCCCGCCCCGCCGTCCTCTTCACCAACCTCGCGTCGATCATGGTCGGCGTCTCCTTCTACGTCGTCTCCCTCGTCCTGCCCCAGCTGCTCCAGCTCCCGAAGGAGACCGGCTACGGCCTCGGCCAGTCGATGGTCGTCGCGGGCCTGCTGGTGGCCCCGCTGGGCCTGACGATGATGTTCACGGCCCCCGTCTACGCCCGCCTCTCCGCGAAGTACGGCCCCAAGGTCACCCTGATCCTCGGCATGCTGATCATCGCGATCGGCTACGGCGCCGGCCTCGGCCTCATGAGCGCCCCCTGGCAGAGCCTGGTCATCGCGGTCGTCCTGGGCGCCGGCATCGGCCTCGCCTACTCCTCCCTCCCCGCACTGATCGTCGGCGCGGTCCCGGCCTCGGAGACGGGCGCGGCGAACGGCCTCAACACGCTGATGCGTTCCATCGGTACGTCCGTGTCGAGCGCCGTCATCGGCATGGTGCTGGCGAACACCGCGAACAACGTCGGGGGCGTCGAGATCCCGACCATGCACGGCTTCCGCGTCTCCTTCCTGATCGCGACGGCCGCGGTCGCCGTAGGCCTGCTCCTGGCCCTCTTCCTCCCGAAGCAGCGCCCGGCCGCCGCCCACCCGCAGCTGCGCGCCAGCAGCGAGGAGGACGCCAACCTGGAGCGCGCCGAGGAGGCCCTGCGCGGGTTCCGCGGCCGGGTCCTGGACGCCGGAGGCACGCCGGTGCCCCGCGCCAAGGTCACCCTGATCGACCGCCGGGGCCGCCAGGCCGGCGCGACCCTCTCCGCCCAGGACGGCAGCTACGCCCTCACCGTCCCCGCCCAGGGCTCCTACGTCCTGGCCGCCCGCGCCGACGGCCACGCGCCACTGGCCTCGTCGGCGACGCATGCGGGGGACGAGAGCGCGGTCGACCTGGACCTGTCGTTGCCCGCGGAGACGGTCACCGCCTGAGCCACCGGAGCGCCCGACTCACCCGAGTCATCCGGCTCACCCGAGTCGTCCGGCTTACCCAAGTCGTCCGGCTCACCCGAGTCATCCGGCTCAGCTGAGATCCACCCCACCCGCACCCCCTGTCGCTTCACCGGCAGGGGGTGCGGCAGCATGGGCGCCCATACGCTCGTACGACCGAAAGGAACCCCATGTCCACGGCCCCCAAGCCGGAGATCCTGGCCGCGTTCGAGGCGGCCAAGGGCTTCATGCCCGTGGACGAAGGGCTCGCGCTCTACGCGGCGGCCGTCGAGGCGGGCCGACTCGGCCTCCCCCTCCTGGAGGTCGGCACCTACTGCGGCCGCTCCACGATCCTGCTCGCCGACGCCGCCCGCGAGGCCGGGGTGACGGCCCTCACGGTCGACCACCACCGCGGCAGCGAGGAGCAGCAGCCGGGGTGGGACTACCACGACCCCGAGACGGTCGACCCCGAGCTCGGCCTGATGGACACGCTGCCGACGTTCCGCCGCACACTGCACAAGGCCGGGCTGGAGGACCACGTGGTCGCCCTGGTCGGCCGCTCGCCGCAGGTGGCGGAGGTCTGGGGCACCCCCCTCGGCCTGGTCTTCATCGACGGCGGCCACACCGACGAGCACGCGAACGCCGACTACGAGGGCTGGGCCCCGCGTGTCGCCGAGGGCGGACTGCTCGTCATCCACGACGTGTTCCCGGACCCGAAGGACGAGTTCACCGGCCAGGCCCCGTACCGGATCTACCTCCGGGCACTGGAGTCCGGGGCGTTCACGGAGGTGTCGGCGACGGAGTCGCTGCGGGTGCTGCGGCGCATGGGGGAAGGCGCCTGATCTCGCGAGGGCACGCGCCTGATCCGCCGGGGACAGGGGCCGGATCTGCCGGGGACAGGGGTCTGATCTGCGCGGTCTGATCTTCCGCGCGGCTCGGCCGGGGCTTCCCGCGAAGGCCGTGGTCGCCCCGTATGGTGGCAGGCGTGTCGTACGTAGGTCCGGACTTCGATCCTCCCCAGCCCCGCCGCCGTCGCGGCCGCGCCCTGACCGTGGCGGCCGCAGCTCTCGTGCCGGGGGCGCTGCTGGGGTGGGTGATGTACGAGGCGTTGGGTGACTCCGCCGACGCGGACGGGTCGGGCAACGCGGCCGTACGGCCGTCGGACACGGCACCGACGATTTCCGCGACGAGCGACGACAAGCCGCCGGGCCCGACCCCCACCGACGACCCGACGGCCGACTCCACCTCCGCCCCCGCCGCCTCCGGCTCCCTCAAGGGCAAGGTCGTCGTCATCGACCCGGGCCACAACCCCAACAACTTCCAGCACACGGCCGAAATCAACCGCAAGGTGGACATCGGGACCAACTGGAAGGAGTGCGACACGACGGGCACGTCCACCAACGACGGCTACACCGAGGCGAAGTTCACACTGGACGTCGCCCACCGGCTGCGCACGCTGCTCCATGAGCAGGGCGCCACGGTGAAGTTCACACAGGACGGCGACCGCTCCTGGGGCCCCTGCGTCGACGAGCGGGCCGAGATCGGCAACAAGGCCCACGCCGACGCCGTCGTCTCCATCCACGCGGACGGCGCCTCCACCGGCCAACGCGGCTTCCACGTCATCCTCCCCGGCAAGGTGGACAAGGGCGCCGCGAACACCGGCCCCATCGTCACCCCCTCCCGTGACCTCGGCGAGCGCATCGCCGGCTCCTTCGTCCGCGTCACGGGCAGCGCCCCCTCCAACTACGTCGGCGCCGGCACCGGACTGGTCACACGCGAGGACCTCGGCGGTCTCAATCTGTCAACGGTTCCCAAGGTGTTCATCGAGTGCGGCAACATGCGCGATAGCAAGGACGCGGCACTGCTCACCGACGGCGCGTGGCGACAGAAGGCAGCGCGGGGGATCTCTGAGGGAATCGTGAGTTTCCTGCGCGGGTAGTGATCAGCGGGCTGATCCCGGCGGACACCCTCGTCGGTCGGACGATAAGGTCGTCCATACGATGAGGGGCCACCCCTGCGCTTCGCACCGGGGCCTTACGGCGACATGGTGACAGCGACGCCTCCAGCGATGCCGATGACGAGACGACTGACGAAGGACCTGAAGTGAATATCCGCTCCCTCACTAGAGGCGACGGCGTGGTGATCGGGGCAGCGGTATTGCTGTTGATCGCGTCGTTCCTCGACCTCTACTCCGACGAAGGTGCCGCGGGCATCGACATGCCGAACGCCTGGGGCAGCGGACCGCTCCTGCTGGGCGTTGTCCTGGCGGGCCTCATCGGTGCCGCGCTCATCGTGGTCGCCCGGGGGCTGCCGCAGGTGCCCAAGGTCGCCGGTCTGGACCTCGGCCAGTTCGGGATCGCCTTCACCGTCTTCGCCGCCTGGAGCGCACTCGGCAACGTCTTCGACCCAGCGGGCGGCCTGAACAACGTCGGCGGAGGCTCTTCCGGCCCCGACGCGGGCACTGGGCTGATCCTCATGCTGATCGCCACCCTGCTCCTCGCCGCCGCCGCCATCGCCACCCCCCTGGTCCCCGCCCTCCAGGCCGCCCTCCTCCCGGCCCCCCGCCCCGCCGCCCCGCAGCCCTACGGCGGTCAGCCGCAGGGTGGTTACGGGTACCCGGGTGCCGGTGCGCCGCAGCCGCAGCAGCCCTACGGTGGGCAGCCTCAGCCGGGTCAGCCCTTCGGGGGTGGGCAGCCGCAGGCTCCCGCTCCTGCGCCCGCCGCTGACTTCTCGCCGTTCTGGTTCGCCGTGCCCGTGGCGCGTCCGCTGTTCGCGGAGGACGGTTCGCCGACTCCGATCGCCGAACTCGCGCCGGGTACCTGGTACCTGGCCGTCGAGCAGCGCGGTCCGGCCCTGGTCGCCCAGACGCAGGACGGCCGTCGCGGCGTGCTGCAGGACACCTCGGGTATCCAGCGCGGCTGAGCAGCCAAGCCGTATGACGACGGCCCCTCACCCTTCCCGGTGAGGGGCCGTTGTCGTACAGTCGCAGCCCCACACTCCCATCTGACGCTCCGTCAGGAGGCAGGCGTATGCGGCTCGGGCTGGCACTCGGCTACTGGGGGCGTGGCCCCTCCGCGGACCACGTCCCCCTCGCCCAGGCGGCCGAGCGGCTCGGCTACGACTCCGTCTGGACCGCTGAATCCTGGGGTTCGGACGCCTTCACGCCGCTCACCTGGATCGCCGCCCAGACGTCACACATCAGGCTCGGCACGGCCGTTGCCCAGATGGCCGCCCGGTCCCCGACCACGACCGCCATGCACGCCCTCACCCTCGACCACCTCTCCGGCGGCCGGATGATGCTGGGGCTCGGGCTGTCGGGACCGCAGGTGGTGGAGGGGTGGTACGGACGGCCGTTCCCCGCCTCGCCGCTGACCGCCACGCGCGAGTACGTCGATGTCGTACGGCAAGTCCTCGCGCGCCAGGGCCCCGTCGAGCTCGACGGGCGTTTTCACTCCCACCCGTACCGGGGTCCGGACGCCACCGGTATCGGCAAGGCTCTGAAGTCCATCACCCACCCCCTCCGGGCCGACCTCCCCGTCCTCCTCGGCGCCGAGGGTCCCAAGAACGTCGCCCAGACCATCCGGATCGCCGACGGCTGGCTGCCGCTGTACTGGTCGCCGAGCAGGCCGGAGGGGGTGTACGGGGAGGCGGTGGCCGATCTGCCGGAAGGGTTCGTCGTCGCTCCCATGGCTCAGGTGCGGGTCTGTGACGACGTCGCCGAAGGGCTGCTTCCCGTCAAGGTCATGCTCGGCTTCTACATCGGCGGCATGGGCCACGCGGCCCGCAACTTCCACGCCGATCTCATGGCTCGGATGGGGTACGAGGGGGAGGCGCGGCGGATTCAGCAGTTGTTCCTCGACGGACGCCGGGACGAGGCCGTCCTCGCCGTGCCCGATGCCTTCGCCGACGAGATCTCTCTCGTCGGGCCGCGTGAACGGATCGCCGAGCGGCTGGAGTTGTGGCGGAAGGGGCCGGTGACCGATCTGCTCGCCCTCGCGCCCGACCCGCACACCCTGCGGGTGCTCGCCGAGCTCAATTCATAGCCCGCCGGGGAGCCCGACTCGTAGCCCGGCGCATAGCCCTGCGCGTCGGGTTTCATCCAGGATTCAAGGGCTACTCGTCGGGCATGTCCCCTCGATATCGCAACGGTGCGAACCAGGCCGGCACGGTCATAGCGATCGTCGCCGACGTGATGGCCTTCATCCTGGGCCTGTGGATCCTGATGTACCTGTTGGACGCCAACCGTGCGAACGACCTCGTCCAGTTCGTCCATGACGCGGCGCGGTGGCTGGCGGGCTGGTCGCACGACCTGTTCACGTTCGACGCGGAGTGGGCGAGGGTCGTGGCCGGGTACGGGCTGGCGGCGGTGGTCTACCTGTTCGTCGGCCACGCGATAGCCAATCGAGTCCACCGCCACTAGAACGCCCCGCACCCGGGCTCTCAGGCGTCGCAGCAGTCCGGGTCCAGCCCCATGGGCAGCCGGTCCCCGCCGAACACCGCGCAGGTCGCCTCGTGCCCGCCCAGCGCGGCGACGGCCAGCAGCAGCGACCCCGCCGTCCAGGTCGTCAGCTCGCGCGGCCAGACGGCGTCGTCGTCGAAGACGTACCCGGTCCAGTACAGCCCGCTCTCCGCATCCCGCAGATGCTGGATGGACTGGAGGATCTCCAGCGCCCGGTCGGACTCCCCCATCGCCCACAGGGCGAGCGCGAGTTCGGCCGATTCGCCGCCTGTCACCCAGGGGTTGGGCACGACACACCGCACCCCGAGCCCGGGAACGACGAACCGCTCCCAGCTCTCCTCCATCCGGGACTTGGCCTCGGCGCCGGTCAACGCCCCGCCCAGCACCGGGTAGTACCAGTCCATCGAGTAGCGGTCCTTGTCCAGGAACCGCTCGGGGTGACGGCGGATCGCGTGCCGCAGGGCACCCGCGGCCAACTCCCAGTCCGGCTGTGTCTCTTCCCGCTGCTCGGCGATGGCCAGAGCGCACCGCAGCGCATGGTGGATGGACGACGAGCCCGTCAGCAGGGCGTCGGCCGTCGCCGTGCCGTCCTCGTCGCGCCGCCAGCCGATCTGCCCGCCGGGCTGCTGGAGCCGGAGGACGAACTCGATCGCGGAGTAGACGGACGGCCACATGCGGTCGAGGAACGTGTCGTCGCCGGTGGAGAGGTAGTGGTGCCAGACGCCCACGGCGATGTAGGCGACGAAGTTGGTCTCGCGCCCGGTGTCGGTGACGTCGTCGAAGGCGCCGTCCTGGTAGGCGGCGTACCAGGAGCCGTCGTCGTTCTGGTGCGTCGCCAGCCAGTCGTAGGCGCGCTCGGCGGCGGTGTGCTCACCGGCCGCGTCCAGGGCCATCGCCGCTTCGACGTGGTCCCACGGGTCGAGGTGGTGCCCGCGGAACCACGGGATCGCCCCGTCCTCCCGCTGCACGGCGAGGATCCCCGCCACGGTCGCGGCGGCCTGCTCGGCGGTGAGGACCCCGGGCAGGACGAGGTGTTCTGTCCGGGGGGTGGTCACTTGGCGTCCACCCGGGGGAGGTGCGGCTTGGTCGCGTACGCCACGAAACTCTTGCCGATCAGCGGGTTCAGCGCCTGTTCGGCGACCCGGGTGGCCAGTGGTTTCTTCATGATGTCCCAGACCAGCAGCTTGTGGTACGCGCGCACCGGCAGCGCCTTGTCGTTGTCGACGCCGAACGCGCACTTCAGCCACCAGTAGGGCGAGTGCAGGGCGTGGGCGTGGTGGGTGCCGTACGGCTTCAGGCCCGCCTCGCGGATCTTGCCGAGCAGTTCGTCCGCCTTGTAGATGCGGATGTGGCCGCCCTCGACCTCGTGGTACGCGTCGGACAGCGCCCAGCACACCTTCTCGGGGCCGTAGCGCGGGACGGTGATGGCGATCCGGCCGCCGGGCCTGAGCACCCGCACCATCTCGGCGAGTACGCCCTTGTCGTCCGGGATGTGCTCCATGACCTCGGAGATGATCACGACGTCGAAGGACTCGTCGGGGAAGGGGAGGGCCAGGGCGTCGCCCTCCATCGCCGTCGCGGTGGCCCCTTCGGGTGCCTCGCCCGCCTCCTTCATCGCCGCGAACCACTTCGCGACCTCGCGGATCTCCTCGCCGTTCTGGTCCAGCGCCACGACCTGGGCGCCGCGCCGGTAGCACTCGAACGCGTGCCGGCCGGCACCGCAGCCGAGGTCCAGGACGCGGTCGCCCGCGGCGAGCGGGAACCGGGAGAAGTCGACGGTCAGCACGTGGCCCTGCTTTCGGGGTTGGATGCGGCGAGTTCCTTGGTGGCGAAGGTCTGTGCGGCCGCGGGGCGGTCCGGTGCCGGGCTCGCGGAGGAGCGGGCCTGCTCGCTGCCCGCCGAGCGGGCGATGGCCTCGCGGTACCGGGCCACGGTGCCCTCGGCGGCGCGCGCCCAGGTGAAGTGCCGTAGCACCCGCTCGCGTCCGGCGGTGCCGAGTCTCGCGCGCAGCTCGGGGTCGGCCAGCAGTCGGTTCAGCCCGGCGGCCAGTGCTCCCGCGTCGCCCGGCGGCACCGCCAGACATGTCTCGCCGTCCCGTCCGGCGACCTCGGGGATCGCCCCGCCGGTCGTGGCGACCAGCGGGGTGCCCGTCGCCATGGCCTCGGCGGCCGGCAGGGAGAAGCCCTCGTACAGCGACGGCACGCACGCGACCTGCGCCGAGCGCACCAGGTCGACGAGTTCGGCGTCGGAGATGCCCTTGACGAACTCGACGGCGTCTTCGAGGCCGTACCGCTCCATGGCCTGCGCGACCGGGCCCTCCTCGGGCCGCTTGCCGACGACGACGAGGTGGGCGTCGGGGTGCTCGGCGCGGACCTTGGCGAGTGCCTCGACCAGGAACACGAGGCCCTTCAGCGGGACGTCGGCGCTGGAGGTGGTCACGATGCGGCCCGGTATCCAGCGTACCGAGGGATCAGGCGAGAACAGGTCGGTGTCCGCGCCGATGTGCACGACGTGGATACGGTCCTGCCGTACGCCGAGATGGTCGACGATCTCCTCGCGGGACGTGCCCGACACGGTGAGGACCGACGGCAGGCGGCGTGCCACCCGCTTCTGCATGCGGGTGAAGGCGTACCAGCGGCGCACGGACAGCCGCCGGCGCCGGCCCTCGGCCGCGTCCAGTTCCAGTTGGCGGTCGACGGTGATGGGGTGGTGGATGGTGGTGACGAGGGGCGCGCCGACGTCGCCCAACAGGCCGTATCCCAGCGTCTGGTTGTCGTGCACGACGTCGAACTCGCCGCGCCGGGCGCGCAGATGGCGGCGGGCGCGGAGCGAGAACGTCAGCGGTTCGGGGAAGCCGCCGGTCCACATGGTCGCCACTTCCAGCGCGTCGATCCAGTCGCGGTACTCGTCGCGTCCCGGGGTGCGGAAGGGGTCCGGCTGGCGGTAGAGGTCGAGGCTGGGGAGCTCGGTGAGGGTGAGGCGGCCGGCGTGGTCGGCGTCCTCGTCGAGGACCGGGTAGGGCTGGGAGCCGATGACCTCGACGCGGTGGCCGAGGCGGGCCAGCTCGCGGGAGAGGTGTCGTACGTAGACGCCCTGGCCGCCGCAGAACGGGTTCCCTTTATAGGTGAGAAGCGCGATGTCGAGCGGTCGCTCGCCGTCGGCGGCCGGGTCCTCCGAGGGCCCTGCCTCCCTGGCCTCAGCGGTCACTCTGGGCCCCCTTCTCCCTGCATTGTCCCGCGAGATTACGCGGGGAGGCTAATCTAGAACAAGTTTCAGACTTGATCGTTCAAGAGGCTCTGAATCTACCGGCAGGTAGTGCCGCTGTGAGCGATGGATCAGGTGATTCACGCCACGGCCGCCGCCCTGGCATGCTCTGTCCGGTCACCCACCCTCACCGACTGTCACGGAACGGGATCCATGCCTGCGGAAGCCAGTAGCGCGAGCTCCTCCTCCCCGCCCCTCACCGAGCGGCAGGAGGCCCGGCGGCGGCGCATTCTGCACGCCAGCGCGCAGCTCGCCAGCCGGGGCGGTTTCGACGCCGTGCAGATGCGGGAGGTCGCGGAGTCCTCACAGGTGGCCCTGGGCACCCTGTACCGCTACTTCCCGTCCAAGATCCATCTGCTGGTCGCCACGATGCAGGACCAGTTGGAGCACATGCACGGCACGCTGCGGAAGAAGCCGCCACAGGGGGAGACGGCGGCCGAGCGGGTCGCGGAGACCCTGATGCGCGCCTTCCGTGCCCTGCAGCGCGAGCCGCACCTCGCCGACGCCATGGTCCGCGCCCTGACCTTCGCCGACCGCAGCGTCTCCCCCGAGGTCGACCAGGTCTCCCGCCAGACGACGGTGATCATCCTCGACGCGATGGGCCTGGAGAACCCGACGCCCGAACAGCTCTCCGCCGTCCGCGTCATCGAGCACACCTGGCACTCGGCCCTGATCACCTGGCTTTCGGGCCGCGCCTCGATCGCCCAGGTCAAGATCGACATCGAGACGGTGTGCCGCCTGATCGACCTGACGAATCCGGAGGGATCAGGCAAGGCCGGCAAGTAAGGCCCCCGGGTATGACTGAGACCTACGAGACGGGTTCCCTTCGCCGGTATGGTCCGGATCAGGTTCCGGGGGTCGCCGTCCGGCCCGACTGCTGCCTTCCGGCCTCTCAGCCCGGACCGTCGATGTCGGCCCCAGCGGAAGCCGTCTGCTTCTCGCCAGAGTCGGCTACTCCGGTTCGGACTCCCTCACTCGCCTCGTAGGCCGATTTCCAGAATAGAACATCCCATCGGAAATGAACCCCCCGAAAGGGATTTTTCTGGCGTTATTCCTCCGGGGGAAAGACCGGCTCCCCGCTCTCCAGCATCGTGATCACGATCGCCTCCACCGGGCAGCTCTCCGCCGCCGCGAGGATCCGTTCGTTCGCGTCGGTCTCCGGGGCGGCCGGATGGGACTGGCGGCCGGTGTCGAGGCGGAAGTCGCCGGGGGCGTGGTGGACGCACTGCGCCGAGCCGATGCACACCGACCGGTCGACCTCGACATGCCAGCGGTCACCCATTGCGCTCACCCATCCCCTACGCCTCCCAGCCCGCCGGGAGGTGGATCATCTTGTGCTCCAGGTACTCGCCGTAGCCCTCGGGGCCGAACTCCCGCCCCAGGCCCGAGTTCTTGTAGCCGCCGAACGGGCCCAGCATGTCGAGACTGAAGGTGTTCACCGAGTAGGTGCCGGTACGGACCCGGCGCGCGACCTCGATGCCGTGCGCGGTGTCGGCCGTCCAGACGCTGCCGCTCAGGCCGTAGTCGGAGTCGTTGGCGATCTTCACGGCCTCGGACTCGTCGCCGTAGGGGAGGAGGCAGATCACCGGCCCGAAGATCTCCTCGCGGGCGATCCGCATGGAGTTGTCGACGTCCCCGAAGAGCGTCGGCTCGACATACCAGCCCCGCTCCAGCCCCTGTGGGCGCCCGCCGCCGACCAGGATCTTCGCGCCCTCCTCCTGGCCGATCCGGATGTAGTCGAGGTTCCTGCGCTGCTGCCGCTGCGCCACCAGCGGGCCCACCTGGGTCGCCGGGTCCAGCGGGTCGCCGACCACCAGCGCGCCGGCCGCCGCGGCGAAGGCCTCGGCGAACTCGTCGTAGCGGGAGCGCGGGAGCAGGATGCGGGTCTGGGCGACGCACGCCTGGCCGTTGTTCATCCAGGCCGCCGGGACGACTCCGGCGACGGTCGCCTCGACGTCCGCGTCCGGCAGGACGACGGCCGCCGACTTGCCGCCCAACTCCAGTGTCACGCGGGTGAGATTGCGGGCGGCGACCTCCATGACGCGCTTGCCGGCGGCCACCGAGCCGGTGAAGGAGACCTTGTCGACCGACGGGTGCCCGACGAGGTACTCGCTCACCTCGCGGTCCGCGGGAAGGATGGACAGCACGCCCTCCGGCAGCCCGGCGTCCTTCGCGATCTCGGCGAGGAGATAGGCGTCCAGCGGTGACTCGGGCGACGGCTTGAGCACGACCGTGCAGCCGGTGAGCAGCGCGGGGGCGAGCTTGGCGGCGGCGACGAACTGCGGGACGTTCCAGGGGACCACGGCCGCCACGACGCCGACCGGTTCGCGCCGGACGAGGATCTTGCCGAGGACGCCGTCGCGGGTCTCCTCGTAGGTGAAGTTCCGCGCGACCGTGATCGCCGCGTCCCAGACCATCATCGCGCCGAGGGCCTGGGCGAGGACGCTCCAGGAGTACGGGGAGCCGTTCTCGGAGGAGATCACGCGGGCGATCTCCTCGTGCCGTACGGCGATTCCGTCCTTGATGCGGGTGACGACCTCGATGCGCTCGTCGAGGCTCATCCGTGGCCAGGGCCCCTCGTCGAACGCCTTGCGCGCCACCGCCACCGCCCGGTCGACGTCGGCCGACGAGGCATGCGGGACGCGTCCGATGACCTCCTCCGTGTGCGGCGAGATCACCTCGATGACGTCCTTGCCCAGGGGGTCGGTCAACTCCCCGCCGATGAACAGCTGTCCGTGTTCCACGAGCTCGGTCATGGCCGACTGCCTCCCCGGAGCGCAACTCTGACGATCCATCAGATCTACGCACTGATACCAGTTCCGCCCCGAGTAGTCCACGGACCGCACGTAGATGACTCGGGCTCCCATCGGAACCTGTTCTAGTTATAGTGATCCGGTCGGCCGGAACGTGTCGCGGCGATTGGGGAACCCATGACGCAGATGTACGACCACGGCGGCGGCGTGAAGTCGATCCGGGTCCCCATCCCCGACAACCCTCTCGGCCACACCCTGGTGTACGTCGTCGACACCGACCGGGGCCCGGTGCTCGTCGACACCGGCTGGGACGACCCGGCGTCCTGGGACACCCTCGCGGAGGGGCTCGCGGCCTGCGGCACCGCGCCCGCCGAGATCCACGGCGTGGTGATCACCCATCACCACCCCGACCACCACGGCCTGTCCGGCAAGGTGCGCGAGGCCTCCGGCGCCTGGATCGCGATGCACGCGGCGGACGCGGCGATCGTACGGCGCACCCGGACGACGCGGCCCGAGCGGTGGTTCTCCTACATGGCGGCCAAGCTCACGGCGGCCGGCGCCCCCGACGCGCACGTGGCCCCGCTGCGCACCGCCCGCCGGCCGAGCACGCTCCCCGGCTTCTCCCCCGCCGCACCCGACCGCGAGATCGTCCCCGGCGAACTCCTCGACCTCCCCGGCCGCCGCCTGCGCGCGATCTGGACCCCGGGTCACACGCCCGGCCATGTCTGCCTGCACCTGGAGGAGGACCACCCGGCCCGGCTCCCGGGCCACGGACGCCTGTTCTCCGGCGACCATCTGCTCCCCGGGATCACCCCGCACATCGGCCTCTACGAGGACCCCGACGACACGACCGTCACCGACCCCCTGGGCGACTACCTGGCCTCCCTCGAACGTGTCGCCCACCTGTCCCCCGCCGAGGTCCTCCCGGCCCACCAGCACACGTTCACCGACGCGCCGTCACGCGTACGGCAGTTGCTGGACCACCACGAGTCCCGCCTCACCGGCCTCCTCACCCTCCTCGCCGAACCCCTCACTCCCTGGCAGCTCGCCGAGCGCATGGAGTGGAACCGCCCCTGGGACCAAATCCCGTACCCCTCAAGGAACATCGCGATCGCGGAGGCGGAGGCGCATCTGCGACGCCTGGTGAAGCTGGGGAGGGCGGAGGCGGTGACGGGGAGCGAGCCGGTGACGTACGTGGCGGTCTGAGGCGACGTCCGTGGCGGCTTGAGGTGACGTACGGGGCCGTTTAATACGTGCCCATGGAGCTCCTTCTCGCCGAACGCGCCTGTGAGCGCGTCATCATCGACTTCGTCCACCGCCTCGACCTCGGCGAACCGGCCTCTGTCGCCGAGCTGTTCACCGAGGACGGCGTCTGGTCCTGGCCGGAGGGCGATCGGTCGGTCGAGGGCAGGGACGCGCTTCGCGCGTACTTCGGCTCCCGCCCCGCCGACCGGCTCTCCCGCCGCATGATGTCCAACGTCCTCGTCACGGTCACGGCCCCGGACACGGCGACCGCGACCTCGTACTTCACGACCTACCGCGTCGACGGCCACGAGGGCGGCATCGTCCCGGCGGGCCCGCCCGTCCAGATCGGCCACTACGAGGACGCCTTCCGCAGACAGCCGGACGGCACCTGGCTGCTCACCTCGCGGACCCTCCACCTCCCCTTCGGCGGCCCCACCCCGAGGGCCGACGGCTGAGCCTCCTGTGCTGCGGGGGTCGCGCCGCCGGGCCCGACCGCCCGCCCGCACAGGCGCCCCTCAGGGGGCCGGTTACGGGCGGGTAGAGTGTCGGCGTCGTCATCACACCCGTACAGGGGGAAGCCGGTGCAAAACCGGCGCTGACCCGCAACCGTGAGCCTGCAACTGGCAAGCCGGATCGCCCGGTACGGATTCGTGACCGGCTCACGTACCCCGGCAGTGGGCCGGAGTGCGGCACCGTCGAGGTATACGGAGCCGAGCCGCCCGGGGGTCCTCCCTGTGCTGCCCGGTTCCCCTTAGGGAAGGGCACCCGCCGATCATGTACGTCCGCCGCAGCGCCGCGGTCCTGGCCGCCGTCACCGTGATCGGCGTCGCGACCCCGGTCGCCCAGGCCGCCACCCCGTCGCCGTCCGCCTCGCTCCCGGCCGGGCTGTACGGCACCACCGACCCGACGTACGACGGCGTCTGGCGCCAGTCGCTCGCGCTGATCGCGCAGAACCGGATGAAGCTGGAGCCGGCCGCCAAGGCGGTCGACTGGCTGGCCGGGCAGCAGTGCGCCGACGGGGCGTTCACGGCCTTCCGCGCCGACCCTTCCAAGGCGTGTGACGCCAAAGCCATGGTGGACACCAACAGCACGGCCGTCGCCGTCCAGGGCCTGGCCGCGGTCGGTGAGCGCGACACCGAGGTCAAGAAGGCGGTGACCTGGCTGAAGTCCGTGCAGAACAAGGACGGCGGCTGGGGCTACACACCTGGCGGAGCCAGCGACGCCAACTCGACGTCCGTCGTGATCGGGGCGCTCCACGCCTTCGGCGACGACCCCGCCGAGATCCGCAAGGACGGCAAGTCACCCTACGACGCTCTGCTGAAGCTCGCCCTGCCGTGCGCGAAGGGCGGCGCCTTCGCCTACCAGCCCGACAAGAAGGGCAAGCTGTCGGCCAACGCGGACGCTACGGCTGCGGCCGTCGTCGGCGCGCTGGGGATGGGCATATCGCCGCGGGGCGGTGAGAAGAAGGACATCGCCTGCACCGACGCGGCTGACCTCACTCCGGAGCAGGCTTCGGCCAACGGCGCCTCCTACCTGGCGGACGCCGTGGCGAAGGACGGCCACCTGAAGTCCGCCCTCGCCGGCGCCGAGGACCAGCCCGACTACGGCAACACCGCCGACGTGGTCGTCGCGCTCGCCGTACAGGGTGGTGCCTCGGCGGCCCAGAAGCCCCTGGAGTGGCTGGAGAAGAACGCCGCGGCCTGGGCGAAGCAGAGCGGCCCCGCCGCCTACGCCCAGCTGATCCTCGCCGCCGACGCGGCGGGCGCCGACCCGCGTGACTTCGGCGGCACGGACCTGGTCAAGCAGCTCAACGCACAGGGTCCCGCACCGCGGACGACGGCGGCGGAGTCGGCAAAGGCGTCCGAGCAGAAGGCGGACGACGACAACGGCGTCGGCGTCTGGTGGATCGTCGGCGTCTGCCTGGTCGCGGGCATCGGCGTCGGCTTCCTGCTGAGCGGCCGCACCAAGGGCCGTCGCCCGTGATCCGGCGCACGCTCGCCACGCTCCTGGCCGCGCTGGTCCTCCTGACCGGCGCGGCCCAGGCCGCCCAGGCGACCGGCTACCGCTACTGGTCCTTCTGGGACCGCGCCGGCGACACCTGGACCTACGCCACCCAGGGCCCCTCCACCGCCCGCCCCTCCGACGGCGACGTCCAGGGCTTCCGGTTCGCGGTGAGCGAGGACTCCAAGGACGCGGCACGGCCGAGGGGCGCCGCCGTGTTCGAGGTGATCTGCGCGCGCACCCCGGCCCAGGACGGCAAGAAGCGGGTGGCGCTGGTCATCGACTTCGGTACGGCGGCGGACGCCCCGTCGGGCGAGACGCCCCCGGCCCGCCGTACGGTATGCGCCCGCGTGAGCGAGGACGCGACCGCGGCAGAGGCCCTCGCAGCGGTGGCCGAACCCCTGCGCTACGACACGAACGCCCTGCTCTGCGCGATCACCGGATACCCGGAGAAGGGGTGCGGCGAGCAGGTGTCGGGAGCGAAGGAACCGACGGCCGCGGAAGACCAGAACGCCTCTGGGAAGAGCGCCACGGAGCAGAACGCCGACTCGGGCGACGACGGCCCCGCACTGGGCCTGGTGGCCGGAATCGCCGTGGTGACGGTTCTGGGCGCGGCAGCGCTCTGGCAGGCACGGCGGCGCAGGGATGCCTGAGCGCTCCGCTGACTCTATCGATCTGCGGCTGCCCCCCCGGGGCGCGCGAGGGCGGGGGGGGCGAGGCGCCACCGAGGGGGCGGGGGCGGCCCCGCGGGGGGGCG
>NZ_JBHYJA010000017.1:0-26392 GCF_042740355.1 Streptomyces sp. NPDC059010 | reverse complement strand
GTCTCTCTCTCTCGTAGGGGCGCCCGGGGGGGGGCCGGGGGGGGGCGGGGGGCCCGGCGGGGCACCCTGGGGGTGGCGCCCCCCCCGCGGCGGAGCCGCAGATCGATCCAGCCCCGCGCCCCTTCGGGGCGCGCTCAGTCAGGCGAACACGCGCGGTAAGGCACACCTCCGCGGCCGCGATGTGCACCCGGGCGCCTGGTGGCTCTGGTCCCTCGCCCTCGGTACCGCGGCCACCCGCACCACCAATCCGCTCGTCCTGGCCCTCCTCATAGCGACGTCGGCCTACGTGGTGGTGACCTGCCGCCCCCAAGCGCCGTGGGCCCGCTCCTACTCCGCCTTCGTCAAGCTCGCCCTGGCCGTCCTCCTCATCCGTCTCCTCTTCGCGGTGGTCCTGGGCTCTCCCCTCCCCGGCACCCATGTGATCGTCACCCTCCCCGAAGTCCCCCTCCCCGACTGGGCGCAGGGCATCCGCCTCGGTGGCAGGGTCACCGCCGAGACCCTGGTCCACGCCCTCTACGACGGGCTGCGACTCGCCACTCTCCTGATCTGCGTGGGCGCCGCGAACTCGCTCGCCAACCCGGCCCGCCTCCTCAAGTCCCTCCCCGGCGCCCTGTACGAGATGGGTGTCGCGGTGGTCGTCGCCCTCACCTACGCCCCCAGCCTCATCGCCGACGTGCAACGCCTGCGCGCCGCCCGCCGACTGCGCGGCCGCCCCGACCGCGGCATCCGGGGCCTCCTGCACGTGGGACTCCCGGTCCTGGAGGGCGCGCTGGAGCGCTCGGTCGCCCTCGCCGCCGCGATGGACGCCCGCGGCTACGGCCGTACCGCCGACGTCCCGCCCCGAGTCCGCCGTACGACCACCGCGCTCACCCTCGGCGGCCTGCTCGGCGTCTGCGCCGGAACGTACGGCCTCCTGACCGCCGAAGGCGGCACCTACGGTCTCCCGGTCCTCCTCGCCGGACTCGCCGCCGCCCTGGCAGGCCTGCGCCTCGGCGGCCGTCGCACCCTGCGCACCCGGTACCGCCCGGACCGCTGGGACGCCCGCGCCTGGCTGATCGCCGGTTCCGGCGCCGCGGTCGCCGCCCTGCTGACCCTCGCCGCGACCCGCGACCCGGCGGCCCTGCACCCCGGCGTGGTCCCCCTCGTCGCCCCCACCCTCCCCCTGTGGCCCGCGGCAGCCGTCCTCCTCGGCCTGCTCCCGGCCTTCGTCAGCCCCGCACCCCGCACTCCCGTATCCCGCCCTCCCGCCGCCCCCGAGGAGCCGTCGTGATCCGCTTCGAGAACGTCTCCGTGACGTACGACGGCGCCACCGAACCCACCGTCCAGGGCGTCGACTTCGAGGTCCCGGAAAGCGAACTGGTCCTGCTGGTCGGCCCGTCGGGCGTCGGCAAGTCCACCGTCCTCGGCGCGGTCAGCGGCCTGGTCCCGCACTTCACCGGCGGCACCCTGCGCGGCCGTGTCACGGTCGCCGGCCGGGACACCCGTACCCACAAGCCGCGCGAACTCGCCGACGTGGTGGGCACGGTGGGCCAGGACCCGCTCTCCCACTTCGTCACGGACACCGTCGAGGACGAACTCGCCTACGGCATGGAGTCCCTGGGCCTCGCCCCCGACGTCATGCGCCGCCGCGTCGAGGAGACCCTCGACCTCCTCGGCCTCACCGACCTCCGCGACCGCCCCATCTCCACCCTCTCCGGCGGCCAGCAGCAACGCGTCGCGATCGGCTCGGTCCTCACCCCGCACCCCAAGGTGCTGATCCTGGACGAACCGACCTCGGCCCTGGACCCGGCCGCCGCGGAAGAGGTCCTCGCGGTCCTCCAACGCCTGGTCCACGACCTGGGCACGACAGTCCTGCTGGCCGAACACCGCCTGGAACGAGTCATCCACTACGCCGACCAGGTCGTCCTCCTGCCCTCCCCCGGCGAGGCCCCCGTACTCGGCACCCCGGCGGAGGTCATGGCCGTGTCCCCGGTGTACCCGCCGGTCGTGGCCCTGGGCCGCCTGGCCGGCTGGTCACCCCTGCCCCTGACGATCCGAGACGCGCGACGGAAGGCAGCAGAGCTACGGCACCAACTTGAGGCACGGGACGAAATCGCCCTTAAGGGGCGCGGGGAACTGCGCGACCAGCCACGGACAACCCGCACCCGCCAACACGCGACACCCCCCGAGCCATTGGGCGAAGAAACCACCAACCGCCGATGGTTCCGACGCAGGCGCACCCCCACCACCCCCACCACCCCCCACGCAGCGGAAGTACGAGCCCTGGCCGTCACCCGCGACCACGTCCAGGCCCTACGCCACGTAGACCTCACCGTCACCCACGGCGAAACCATCGCCGTCATGGGCCGCAACGGCGCCGGAAAATCCACCCTCCTCAACACCCTGGTCGGCCTCACCAAACCCTCCGCCGGCTCGGTCACCCTCGGCGGAACCGTCGGCCTGGTCCCGCAAGAACCCCGCGACCTCCTCTACGCCGACACGGTCGCCGCCGAGTGCACAACCGCCGACGCCGACGCAGGCGCGGCGCCCGGCACCTGCCGCACCCTCGTCTCCGAACTGCTCCCGGACATCCCCGACGACACCCACCCACGCGACCTCTCCGAGGGCCAGCGCCTGACACTCGCGCTGGCGATCGTCCTGACCGCCCGCCCTCGGCTGCTCCTCCTCGACGAACCGACCCGAGGCCTCGACTACGCGGCGAAGGCCCGCCTGGTCACACTGCTGCGCGGCCTCACCGCCAAGGGCCACTCCATCGTCCTGGCCACGCACGACGTGGAGCTGGCCGCCGAGCTCGCCCACCGGGTCGTACTCCTCGCCGACGGCGAGGTGATCGCGGACGGCCCGGCGGCGGACGTAGTGGTCGCCTCCCCCTCCTTCGCCCCGCAGGTGGCCAAGATCCTGGCCCCCCAGAAGTGGCTCACGGTCGCCGAAGTCCGAGAGGCCCTCACATGACCGACCCCCCCACTCCCCAGTCCCCCTCCACTCCCCAGACCCGCCCCACTCCCCAAGCCCGAGCCGTCCGCCTAGGACCCCGCTCGGTCGCCACCCTCTTCCTCGTCAGCGCGGTCGGCGTGGCGGCGATCGGCTGGCCCTTTCTCGCCCCGCCCGCCGCGCAGGTCAGCGCGCATGCCCAGGACGCCCCGTGGCTGTTCACCTGCCTGCTGCTCCTGCTGGTCGCCGTCGTCGCCGCGACGATCGCCGAGTCCGGGCTCGGCCCGAAGGCGGTGGCGATGCTGGGCGTGCTGGCGGCGACCGGCGCCGCGCTGCGTCCGCTGGGGGCCGGGACGGCCGGGATCGAGCCGATGTTCTTTCTGATGGTGCTCAGCGGCCGGGTCCTCGGCCCCGGCTTCGGGTTTGTGCTCGGCTCGGTGACGATGTTCGCGTCCGCCCTGCTCACGGGCGGGGTGGGCCCGTGGATGCCGTTCCAGATGCTGTCGATGGGCTGGTTCACGATGGGCGCCGGGCTGCTGCCGGGCCCGGACCGGCTGCGCGGCCGGGGTGAGCTGCTCCTGCTGGCCGGCTACGGCTTCCTCGCCGCGTTCGCGTACGGCACGGTGATGAACATGCAGGGCTGGCCGTATCTGCTCGCGGACGGCTCGAACATCGCCCCCGACCCGGACGCCGGGCCCCTGGCCAACCTCGCCCGCTTCGTCGCGTACTGCCTGGCCACCTCGCTCGGCTGGGACCTCGGCAGGGCCGTCGTCACCGTGATCCTCACACTCACCCTCGGCCCGGCGATCCTCAGGGCGCTGCGCCGGGCCACGCGCCGGGCTGCCTTCGAGAGCCCGGTCACATTCGACGCACCCGCACGGTGAAGCTCCGCGCGCGGACCGTTACGTACCCGGTGAAGCACCCCACATGAGCCAGATCACCTACTAACCACCCTAGTCGGACAAATCAGACGCCATGCTCACGCCAAAATGGCCTCTGACCTGCCCATTGAGAGCCACGTCACACAAACGACCTTCCTCCCGCTTACGACCACAACTAGCAAAAGGGCTCATTGCGGACACCTTCCCGGGCTGCTTCTCTGGATGACGTCGCACGGCGCCGACGTGCCCCACAGGGCCGCGGCGCCGATGCATGCCCCCCGCCTCGCATCGCGTGGTTCCGGCATGCCCGCGGCGCCCTGTCCCCGATGAAAGGCTCACTGTGTCCGCCGTTTCCCTCTTCCGCCGTCTCTCCGCCCCGAAGAAGGCCCTGGCCGGTGCCGCTCTGGCCGCCGCCACCGCCGGCACGCTGTTCGCCGCCGCCCCCGCGCAGGCCGCGACCTCGACCTCCTCGGCGCAGGCGACCGCGAAGAAGATGATCGCGGACTCGGCCCAGTACCAGTGCTTCTCGAACATCGTCGACCACGAGAGCGACTGGAACGTCAACGCCACCAACGCCTCGTCCGGCGCCTACGGCCTCGTCCAGGCCCTGCCGGGCAACAAGATGGCCTCCGCCGGTTCCGACTGGAAGACCAACGCGGCCACCCAGATCAAGTGGGGCCTGGACTACATGAAGGACCGCTACGGCAGCCCGTGCGGCGCCTGGAACTTCTGGCAGGCCAACAACTGGTACTGAGCCGACCCGGCCAGACAGGACTGAAGGCGGCGGCCCCCGATCCCCGGGGCCGCCGCCTTCGTGCGTGCACGCCTGCTTGTACGGCTGCGTGTACGCACGCCGACGTCTCGGGGGAGGCAGGAACGGGGCGTAGGGATAGGGGTGCTCCTGCCTCCCTCGGGACGGACCGACGCCGGCCGCGCGCGCCGGTCCGCGGCGTGCGGCGTACGTCAGTCTGCGGCGACCCGGAGCTCCTTCACCCCGTTGATCCACGCCGAGCGCAGGCGGCGCGGGTCTCCGGCCGGTCGAAGGCCGGGCATCGCGTCGGCCACGGCATTGAAGAGGAGGTCGATCTCCAGGACCGCCAGGGACTTGCCCAGGCAGTAGTGGGGGCCGCCACCGCCGAAGCCGAGGTGGGGGTTGGGGTCGCGGGTGATGTCGAACGCGTCCGGGTTTTCAAAGACCTCGGGATCGTGATTAGCCGAGGCATAGAAGATGCCTACCCGTTCTCCCTTGTTTATGCGCTTCCCGCCCAATTCTGTGTCCTGTGTGGCGGTTCGCTGGAAGGAGACCACCGGGGTCGCCCAGCGGACGATCTCCTCGGCGGCCGTCTCGGGGCGCTCCCTCTTGTACAGCTCCCACTGCTCGGGGTGGGTGAGGAAGGCGTGCATGCCGTGGGTGATGGCGTTGCGGGTCGTCTCGTTGCCCGCGACCGCCAGCATCAGCACGAAGAACCCGAACTCGTCCGAGCGCAGGCTGCCTTCGTCCTCCGCCGCCACCAGGGTGCTGACGATGTCCTTCGCCGGGCACTCCTTCCGGTCGGCGGCCATGTTCATGGCGTAGGCGATGAGTTCGGTGGCCGACTCCTGGCCGACCTCCTCGGTGATGGCGTACTCGGGGTCGTCGTACGCGATCATCTTGTTGGACCAGTCGAAGATCTTGGCCCGGTCGTCCTGCGGGATGCCGATGAGCTCGGCGATGGCCTGGAGGGGCAGTTCGCAGGCGACCTCGGTGACGAAGTCGAAGGGGCCCGAGCGGTCCCGGGCGTTGGCGGCGATCGTCAGGGCCCGCGTCCGCAGCCGCTCCTCCAGGGCGCGGATGGCGCGCGGGGTGAACACGCGCTGGACGATCTGGCGGACCCGGGTGTGTTCGGGCGGGTCCATGTTGAGCAGGATCAGCCGCTGGGCGTCTATCGCGTCGCGCTCTATGTGTTCGTTGAAGCGGATGATCGCGGTGTTGAGGGAGGACGAGAACAACTCCGGGTGCGTCGAGACGTACTTGACGTCCGCGTGCCGGGTCACCGCCCAGTAGCCCTCGTCCTGGAACCCGGCCACGTTGCCCGACTGCGGGATCCAGCGGACCGGTTCGGCGCGGCGCAGCTCGGCGAACTCCGGGAGGGGTACGCGGTGGTGCAGCACATCGGGATCGGTGAAGTCGAACCCGTCGGGAAGCGCTGGACAGGGCATGACAGCTCCTGACGGTCCATCAGCAAAGGGTCATCGTGACGGTAGTAACGGGTTCTACAACTGGCAATAGCCGTGAACGTCCCAGTTCCGCGCACACCCCTTGCAGTGATTGAACCTTCGTCAGCACACTGCAACACAGAACTAGAACGCGTACTAGTTCCGCCTAGTTCCGCAGAGCCCTCGGAGAGGATCCGCACCCATGGCTGCCGAACCCGTGATCGTCGAAGCCGTACGCACCCCCATCGGCAAGCGCGGCGGCGCGCTCGCCAACCTCCACCCCGCCTATCTCCTGGGCGAGACCTACCGCGAACTCCTGGGCCGCACCGGCATTCCCGCCGACTGTGTGGAGCAGATCGTCGGCGGCACGGTGACCCACGCCGGCGAGCAGTCCATGAACCCCGCGCGCACGGCCTGGCTCACCATGGGCCTGCCGTACGAGACGGCGGCGACGACCGTCGACTGTCAGTGCGGCTCCTCGCAGCAGGCCTCGCACATGACGGCCAACATGATCGCGGCGGGCGTCATCGACGTCGGGATCAGCTGCGGTGTCGAGGCGATGTCCCGGGTGCCGCTGGGCTCGGGCTCCAAGCACGGGCCCGGCAAGCCCTTCCCCGACGAGTGGAACGTAGACCTGCCCAACCAGTTCGAGGCGGCGGAGCGGATCGCCCGGCACCGCGGGCTGACGCGGGAGAACGTCGACTCCCTCGGCCTGCTCTCACAGGAGCGGGCCGCCGCCGCCTGGGCCGAGGAGCGGTTCAAGAAGGAGACGTTCGCCGTCCAGGTCCCGACCACCGAGGACGAGCAGCGCGCCGGTCAGGGCATGTGGCGGCTGGTCGACAAGGACGAGGGCCTGCGCGACACATCCATGGAGGCACTGGCGGGCCTGAAGTCCATCATGCCGACGGCCGTCCATACGGCGGGCAACTCCTCGCAGATCAGCGACGGCGCGGCGGCCGTCATGTGGGCGTCGAAACGGATGGCGCGTGCGCTGAAGCTGCGGCCGAGGGCGCGGATCGTGGCCCAGGCACTGGTGGGCGCCGACCCGCACTTCCACCTCGACGGCCCGATCGACGCGACGAAGGCGGTGCTGGGCAAGGCCGGGATGTCGCTGAAGGACATCGACCTCGTGGAGATCAACGAGGCGTTCGCGTCCGTGGTGCTGAGCTGGGCGCAGGTCTTCGAGCAGGACCTGGAGAAGGTGAACGTGAACGGCGGCGCGATCGCACTCGGGCATCCGGTGGGGGCCACCGGGGCCCGGCTGATCACGACCGCACTGCATGAACTGGAGCGCGTGGACAAGGAGTTCGCGCTGGTGACGATGTGCGCGGGCGGCGGGCTGGCCACCGGCACGATCATTCAGCGGCTGTAGCCCATCGCACGAACGCCGTGAAGGTGGTGGGCCCGAAGGCGAGGATCGGGCCCGCCGAGTTCTTCGAGTCGCGTATGGCGACGACGACGGGCGCCTCGGCGATCTCCACGCAGTCACCGCTCTCGTCAGCGCTGTGGCTGGACTTACGCCACCGGATCCCCGCCGGAGTGCCGATGCTCTCCATAACGCTCCTCCATCACACGCCGGATCAACTCCGCCGAGTCCTTGAGGGAGAGAGCAGCGGCCTGAAGATGATCGTATCGGAGCGCGCAATTCTTGACGATGTCCGGGTCTGCGGTGGGATGTCCGCTGCCGTACCCCTCGGTGTAGACGATCGTCGGCTCGCCCGGGACGCGGTAGATGTTGAACGCGCCCTGCATCCCCGCGTGCGCTCCGGCCGTGAACGGCAGCACCTGGACGTTGATCCTCGGATTGCGCTGGAAGGACAACAGGCGTTCCAGCTGGCCGCGCATCGTCTCCCGACCGCCGATCTCCTGGTGCAGCGCCGCCTCGCTCAGGATCATCCAGAAGACCGGCGGTTCGCCCTTGTCGAAGATGCGCTGACGGGCGAGCCGTACCTCGGTGCGGTCGTCGAGGTTGGTGTCGTCCAGCACACCGAGCACGGCACGCGCGTACTCCCTGGTCTGCAGGAGTCCGTGCACCATGTGCGTCTGAAAGATGCAGATCTCGGTCGCCCGCGACTCCAGCTCCGCCACCTGCTGGAACCAGGCCGGAAGTTGACTGCGCATCACCAGCACATACAGCCGGGACAGCAGGCCGCCCGTCTCCAGCGCCACATCCGCCCGCTCGCTGAACGGGAGCGTCGGCAGCTTCCGGGCCGTCTCGATCTGCCCGACCAGCGAACCGGTGCAGTACACGATCCCCCCGAGCTGCTTCTGGGTCAGCCCGGCGGCCTCGCGGTAGCGGCGCAGCTCGAAGCCGAAGTAGTCCAGTGGCGAGGCGCCCGGATCGAGGGTGTTGATCTGGGTCACGCAGGGGCCCCTCTCTTGCAACTCGGCCCGCCCGGGGACCTGTTGTGTCCAATCGGTAGCCCAGAGTAGTCGCGCGAGGTCACCCCCGTACCGCGAACGCACGCATTCCCGCCGCTTGCCCGGCCCCTGCCACACCGGCCATTCCTCACGATCGCTCACCGGTGAACGTCCGGGCCCGGATCGACGTCTTCGAGCACGTGGTCGTCCCAGCCGAACAACTCACCCGCACCAGGCCGCCGACGCAGCCGGCCGGCCCTGCCCGCAAGCGGCTCCTGCGCACGGTGTGGAGCCGCCACCGGATCCCGCTGCTGGCCGTCGTGCCCACCGTGCCGCTCTACGCGATCTGGTGGGCCGTCCTGGCGACCGGCGGCGGCGATCTCGCGGCCCAGTACGCCTGGGCCGGATTCGCGGCACGGCACGGTGAGTCGGCGTACAACCTCTTCTGGTACGGCGGTACGCACACCGCCAACTACAGCCTGATCTCGCCGTATCTGATGGCCGCGCTCGGCGTCCGCACCGTCACCGTCGTCTCCGGTCTGGCCGCCTCCTGGCTGGCGGCCGTGCTGATGGAACGGGCGGGCCTGCGAAGACCCCTCGGCCCCGCCCTGCTCGCCTCGCTCGCCCTGTGGTGCAACGTGGCCTCCGGCCGCACCACCTTCGCGCTCGGCGTCGCCCTCGGGCTCGCCGCCTGTCTGATGCTCACCCGGGACAGACGGATCGTCCTCGCCGCCGGGTACGCCGCGCTGGCGACCATGGCCAGCCCCGTGGCCGGGCTGTTCGTGGCGGTCGTGGGGGCCGCCTTCCTGCTCACCCGCGATCTCCCTCGCGCCCTCGCCCTGCTCCTCCCGCCCGCGCTGACCGTCGGCGCGACCACGCTCCTGTTCCCCTTCAAGGGCGAGCAGCCGATGTTCGCCGACCGGGTCTGGCAGCCCGCCCTCCTCGGCCTCGCCGTCACCGCCCTCGCCCCCCGCACCTGGCGCGTCGCCCGCTGGAGCGGTGTCGTCTACGCGGCCGGGACCGTCCTGACGTACCTCGTCCCCTCCCCCGTCGGCACGAACGTCGAGCGCTTCGCCGAGCTGTTCGCCCCCGCCGCCCTCCTGGCCGTCCTGCTGGCCCGGCCGCGCCTGAGCAGGCTCCGCCGGACCCTGCTCATCGTCACGCTGGTCCTCTCCGTCGGCTGGGTCGGCAAGAAGACCGTCAGCGATCTGCGTGTCTCCACGACCGTGCCCGCCTGGGCCGCCGAGCCGCACGGAGTGATCCGCACCCTGGAGCGGCTCGGCGCCGACCGCACCCGCGTCGAGGTCGTCCCGGCCCGCAACCACCGCGAGGCCAGCGGGCTGGCCCCGCACATCAACATGGCCCGCGGCTGGAACCGGCAGCTCGACATGGAGCGGGCCCGGCTGTTCTACGACGGGTCGTTCTCCCCCGCCACCTACCGGGCGTGGCTGGACCGCTGGGCCGTCGGGTTCGTCGTCCTTCCCTCGGCCAGGCCCGACGGGCCCGCCAGGGAAGAGGCCCGCCTCATACGCGAGGACCGGCCCGACTGGCTGGAACCCGTGTGGCAGGACGCGCACTGGCGGGTCTTCCGGGTGCGGGACGCCGTACCGCTGGTGTCGGCGCCCGCGAGCATCGTGTCGGCGTCCGGCGCCGACGTCGTCGTCCGCATGCCCCGGGCCGGGACCGCCACCGTGCGCGTCGCCCACTCACCCTGGCTGCATGTCGACGGCGGCGGCTGTCTCACCCCGCAGGGCGAGTTCACCCGGCTCACGGTCACCGCCCCCGGCGAGTACCGGATCAGCTCGGAGTACGGTCCTTCGTCAAGGCCGGGGAATCACTGCTGACCCCTTTCCGGCATCCTTTCCGCTCAGTTGAATTCCCACCCACTCCCTCGGGTAGGGAGTACGCCATGTCACCTACGGATGTACCGACTTCGGCCGGGACCAGCACCGACGACGAGCCCGCGCTGAAGCGGGTGATGGGTCCGGGGCTGTTGTTGCTGTTCATCGTGGGGGACATCCTCGGCACCGGGATCTACGCGCTGACCGGGCAGGTCGCGGGCGAGGTCGGGGGCGCGGCATGGCTGCCGTTCGTCGTGGCGTTCGCCGTCGCGCTGGTCACCGCCTGCTCCTACCTGGAGCTGGTCACCAAGTATCCGCAGGCCGCGGGCGCCGCCCTCTATGTGCACAAGGCGTTCGGCAAGCAATTCCTGACCTTCCTGGTGTGCTTCGCCGTGATGTGCTCCGGCATCACCTCGGCGTCGGCGGCCTCGCGGGCCTTCGCGGCCAACCTGGTCACCGGCTTCGGGATCGACGCGGGCAACGGCCTCGTCCTGCTGATCGCCCTCGGCTTCATGGGCCTGGTGCTGCTCGTCAACCTCCGCGGTGTCAGCGAGAGCCTCAAGGTCAACGTGGTGCTGACGGCCGTGGAGTTGACGGGTCTGCTCCTCGTCATCCTGATCAGCGGCTACTTCATCGCCGGCGGGAACGCGGACTTCTCCCGGGTCGTCGCCTTCGAGACGGCCGCCGACAAGAACGTGTTCCTGGCGGTGAGCACGGCGACGTCGCTGGCCTTCTTCGCCATGGTCGGCTTCGAGGACTCGGTCAACATGGCGGAGGAGACCAGGGATCCGGCGCGGGTCTTTCCCCGCATGATGCTCACCGGGCTGGGCATCACCGGCCTGATCTACGTCCTGGTGTCCGTCTGCGCCGTCGCCGTGGTCCCCGTCGGCAAGCTCGCCGCCAGCGAGACCCCGTTGGCCACGGTGGTGACGACCGCCGCACCCGACTTCCCCGTCTCCGACGTACTGCCGTTCATCTCCATGTTCGCCGTGGCCAACTCCGCGCTGATCAACATGCTGATGGCCAGCCGTCTGCTGTACGGGATGGGCAAGCAGGGGGTGCTTCCCCCGTTCCTCGCCAAGGTGCACGCCGTCCGGCGCACTCCGCAGGCGGCGATCGTGCTGACCACCTGCATCGCCTTCGGTCTCATCACCTTCGTCTCACTGAACCCCGACAGCCCGGTCGTGGCGCTGCTGGGCGGGACGACGTCGCTGCTGCTGCTCACGGTCTTCACGGGAGTCCATGTGGCGGTCCTCGTACTGCGCCGGGACACGGTCGCGACCCCGCACTTCCGGGCCGGCCGGGTGCTGCCCGTGGTGGGGGCGATCGCCTGCCTCTACCTGGTCCTGCCCTGGTCCTCCGGACGCCCCTCCGACCAGTACCGGATCGCCGGGATCCTGCTGCTGGTCGGCGTGGCCCTGTGGGCGGTCGCCCGGCTCACCCGCCCCGCCGCCTCCGTCCCCGACACCGGCCGGACCGACGAGAGCGCACCGCACTGACCCACCTGGGCCATGGCACCGCTCAGGGCGTGACCTTGCAGACCTGCGAGACCCGCGTGTCCTTCTCCGCCTGGGCCGTCACCACCCGGGCACGCGGGCCCTGGAGCAGATACGTCATCCCGAAGCCGGCGCCCACGACGACCGCGCCGCTGACCGCGTCCAGCACCCAGTGATTGCCGGTGACGACGATCGCGGTGACGGTGAACAGGGGGTGCAGCAGCCCCAGGGCCTTCATCCACCACCTGGGCGCGAGGACGAGGACGACCAGGCCGCACCACAGGGACCAGCCGAAGTGCAGGGACGGCATCGCCGCGTACTGGTTGGTGAGTTCGGTGAGGGTGCCGTAGTCGGGCTGGGTGAAGTCCTGCGTGCCGTGGACCGTGTCGATGAAGCCGAGGCCGGGCATCAGGCGGGGCGGGGCGAGCGGGTAGAGCCAGAAGCCGATCAGGGCGAAGACGGTGGCGAAGCCGATCGCGGAGCGGGCCCAGCGGTAGTCGACGGGGCGGCGCCAGTACAGGACGGCGAGGATGGTGAGCGGCACGCCGAAGTGGAACGACTCGTAGTAGAAGTCGAAGAAGCCGCGGAGCCAGTCGACCTTCACCACCGCGTGGTTCGCCCAGTGCTCGATGTCGATGCCGAGGGCGCGTTCGATGGAGTGGATCTCCGCGCCGTGCTGCTCGGCGGTGGCCCGGCCGGCCGAGTTGGAACCGCCGGCCGCGGCGAGCCGGATCTGGGCGTAGGCGTAGTAGGTGACCCGGATCAGCAGCAGCTCGAAGAGCAGGTTGGGGCGGCTGATCACCCGGCGCAGGAACGGCACCAGCGGGATGTGCCGGAACCGGGCCGGGACCCGGTCCGCGTACCGCGTCGGGACGGGCGTCTGCCAGTACGGCGAGGTGCGGGACAGGAACGGGACGACGGCCGCGGTGGCGAGCGCGGCGAGCAGGACGAGGTCGGCGCGCAGGGGGTGGAAGAGCGCCTTGTCCGGCACCATCATCTTCGCCGGCAGGGTCATGATGAGGACGACGGCGATCGGCCAGACGTACCGGTCGGAGGCCCGTTTGCCGACCTGGCCGACGACCGCGAGCAGCACCCACAGCAGCTGGTGCTGCCAGGCGGTCGGGGAGACGACGATCGCCGCGCAGCCGGTGATCGCGACGGCGAGGAGGAGTTGCCCGTCGTGGGCGTAGCGCACCGCGCGGCGCAGCGCGAGGACGGCGACGGCGGCGCCGAGGAGCAGGAAGAGACCGATCTCCAGCGGGCCGGTCAGCCCGAACCGCAGCAGGGCGCCGTGCAGGGACTGGTTGGCGAGGTCGTCGGCGCGTCCGCCGAGGCCGACGCCGGCCATGTGGTGCACCCAGTAGGTGTACGAGTCACTCGGCATCGCCGCCCAGGCGAGCACCGTGGACCCGGCGAAGGTGGCCCCCGTGGCGAGCGCGGCCCGGCGGCGGCCGGTGAACCAGAGCAGCGGGGTGAACAGCAGCAGCGTCGGCTGGAGGGCGGCCGCGAGCCCGATGAGGACGCCGCTGGCCCGCTCTCCGCGCACGGCGAAGCAGCCGAGCAGGACCAGCAGCACCGGAATGATGCTGGTCTGGCCGAGGTAGAGGGTGTTGCGCACCGGCAGCGACAGCATCAGCAGGCTGATCGCGACGGGCGCGGCGAGCAGCGAGGTGCGCCGGCTGACCGGCTGGGGCAGGGCGCGGGCGGCGACCAGGCCGAGGGCGACGACGAGCAGCAGGGTGCCGAAGGTCCAGCCCCAGCCGAGGGCCTGCTCGGCGGCGCGGGTCAGCGGCTTGAGGACGAGTCCGCCGAACGGGGTACCGGTGAACTGCGTGGAGTCGTACAGCGAACCCTTCACATGCAGGACGCCGTCCGGCCCGACCCAGGTCTCCAGATCCGTCAGCCGCTCCCCGCGCGGGGTACCGAGGACGACGGCCACCTGCCGGACGGCGAGGATCGCGACGACCGTCCAGAGGCCCAGCAGTGTCACCCGCAGGCGTGCCCGGACCGCGCCGACGGCGGTGGCTCCGCCCAGCGCTTCCGCCGATCGCCCACCGTGCTCCGCATTCGCCACGCCTCGTCGGCCTCCCGCCCCGCCTCGACCCACTCGTCACAACGCGCCAGGAATCCTTTCGAACCCTATGCGCCCGAACCGCCCGCCGGAGAGACGCAGGCAACCCCCGGTTCACCTGTCGTCCGCTCTCCTTTTGTCCGGATGACGATAGTCCGGGGCCGGTCCGCTCGCCTCCGGGGGGTGGCCGCCATGACGGGCGCGGGATCGGTCACATCCCGGAACGCGGCCCCCGGAACCGGATCATCCGCCGTACCGTCTGAAGCCCTGGCGTCGGCACGGTGAAGGGGCTCGCGGGAATGGAGGGGCTGCGCGCGATGGCGGATTCGCTGCGGAAGGGGCGCAAGGGAACCCGGAGGGGGGCGCTCACCGTCGCCCTGGCGTTGCTCGCGCTCCAGCTCGGCCAGCTCGCGGCGCCCGCGTGGGCGTGCGGCTGCGGGGCCATGGTGCCCGGCGACCAGCGGCGGGTGAGTGTCGGCCGTGAGGAGTCCGTGGTCCGCTGGGACGGGGTGCGGGAGCAGATCGTGATGCGGCTGACGGTCGGCGGCGACGCCGAGCGCGTCGCGTGGATCATGCCGGTGCCGAGCCGGGCGACGGTCCGCCTCGGCGACCCCGAGCTCTTCGACGCACTGCACGCCATCACCGCCCCCGTGCACCGCGAACGCCACCACTTCTGGCCCCAGGACGGCGACTGGCCCCTGGTCACCGGCGACGGCATGGCAGGCGCCCCGCCCCGCCGCGGGCCCGGCGCCGAACCCCCCGTGGCCGTCGTCGGCCGACAGCGCCTGGGCCCCTTCGACGTGGCCCGCCTGACGGCCACGGACCCCGGCGCCCTGGACCGCTGGCTGGACGACAACGGCTTCGCCCTCCCCCAGGGCCTGCCCGGAGCCCTGCGCCCGTACGTCCAAAAACGCTGGGAGTACGTGGCAGTAAAACTGACCCCCCAATCCACCACCGCCACCACCGCCACCACGGCGACGGCCCTCACCGGCACCCTGGACCCCCTGCACCTCACGTTCCGTACCGACGAGCCGGTCTACCCGATGCGCCTGTCCCGGCTGGCCGACACCCCGCAGTCCCTGGGCCTGTACGTCCTGGCCGCGCACCGCATGGAACCGGCGACCCCGATAGGCGGCGAACGCCCCCGGATCACCTACGCCGGACGGCTGAAGGCGAAATCCGGTCCACTCGCAGCGCTGTCGGCAGGCGGCGGCACCCCGTTCCTCACGGCGATCGGCCAGGAGTTCCCGTACCCGGAGCGCATCTCCGGCGACCACGTACTGCGCCGCGCACCGGCCGACGACACCTTCCAGCAGGTGATCTACCAGGACCGGCTGCGCACGGTGGCCGGCATCCCGGCCTGGCTGCTGACGGTGAGCAGCGGGCTCGCCCTGGCCGTGGCAGCGGCGGCCGCGTTGGCCGTACGGCGCTCCCGGCGGCCGGAATCACCCCCTGCCCCACCCGAGCCACCTGCGCCGATCGCCTGAATCCACCATCCTGGGAGTCGTTGCCGGGGAACAAGGGTAGTTAGCGCATCTAACTAGCTATACGAAAGGTAAGGCGATGAGCGAGCCGCAGGTCTGGGACGACGTCGACGAGTACTTCTCCACCCACCTCGCACCTGACGACGACGCCCTGCAGGCGGCCCTGCGCGACAGTGAGGCGGCGGAGCTCCCGATGATCAACATCACCGGGACCCAGGGCAAGTTCCTCCAGCTGCTCGCCGAGATCCAGGGCGCCCGGAACATCCTGGAGATCGGCACCCTCGGCGGCTACAGCACCATCTGGCTGGCCCGCGCCCTGCCCGCCGACGGCCGTCTGATCTCGCTGGAGTACAACCCCAAGTACGCCGAGGTGGCCACCCGCAACATCGCGCGGGCCGGCCTGGACAAGGTGGTCGAGGTGCGGGTCGGCCCGGCCCTGGAGTCGCTGCCCAAGCTGGCCGACGAGAACCCGGCCCCCTTCGACCTGGTCTTCATCGACGCCGACAAGGTCAACAACCCGCACTACATCGACTGGGCCCTCCGGCTCACCAGCACCGGCAGCCTCATCGTCGTCGACAACGTGGTGCGCGGCGGCCGGGTCACCGACGCCGACAGCACCGCGCCGGACGTCCTGGGCACCCGCGCCGCCATCGAACTGATCGGCAGCCACCCGAGGTTGAGCGGTACGGCGATCCAGACGGTGGGCAGCAAGGGCTGGGACGGTTTCGCACTGGCCCGCGTGCTGTGAGTCACGCGGGCCGGGCGAGCGCCGCGTCTCAAGCCTCGTGATAGAAGCCGACGTTGACGCTGCGCGGGGCGGTCCGGTCCTGGACGATGATCTCGCCGCTGCCGCCTCTGGGCAGCGGCACCGTCCCGCCGTAGCCGATCGGCTGGGCGTACTGCCCCACGGTCAGCCGCACCTCGGAGGACGGGTCGGGCTGCGAGCCCCGCAGCCAGGTCACCTGCCACCCGCCGTCCGGGCCGCACAGGAACTCCAGATGGACCCGGGAGACGAACAGCCAGTCGTCCGGTGTCACCAGCCGGCACACCGACTTGTCCCGGCCCACCCGCAGCACGGCACCCGGCTCGCTGGGCGCGTCGGCCATGAGCATGCCGGCCGTGGCACCCTCGTCCGCCGCGGACACGACGGCCATGGTGAGTTCGAGCACGTGCGTTCCTCCTGAAACGTCTTGCACGACGGCCCGTTTGGCCATCGACGCCGCATGATAAATCGCCCGGCACCACCGCGTCCGGCACAATGAACTCATGACCGAGCGAAAGCCTCCCGGCGTCCCGTTCGAGTCCTGGGTGGACAAGCAGATCCACGACGCACAGGAGCGCGGCGACTTCGAGAGCCTGCCAGGCACGGGCGAACCCCTGCCGACCGATCTGGAAGCCCCGTACGACGAACTGTGGTGGATCAAGCGCAAGATGGCCCGCGAGGGCCTGTCGGTCCTGCCCCCGGCGCTTGCCCTGCGCAAGGAGGCGGAGGACGCCCTCAAGGCGGCCTACGCGGCTCCGTCGGAGCGGGCGGTCCGCAAGATCATCACAGCCGTCAACACCAAGATCCGCGACATGCTGCTGAAGCCGCCGCCCGGACCGCCCCTGGGCAAGAAGCCGTACGACGTCGAGAAGGTCGTACGGGAGTGGCGGCAGGGGCGCCGGACGGCGGACGGGGCGCGTGGGTCAGAGGCGTAGCAGCCGCTCCGCCAGCTCGCGATAGTCACGCAGGGCGAGGCGGAGCTGCTCGGTGTCGGCGGCCTCGTCGACGGACTGCCAGGACGTGCGCAGGGTGCGGCGCCGCTGGGCCATGGCGTCGGTGAAGCGGTCGAGGATGTCCTCGACCGCATGATCGGCCTCCTCCACGGCGGCCCGCGGTTGATCCACGAAGCGCGACACGGCCTGTTGCACCTGGAGTCCGAGCCTGTCCCGCTCGTCGTGCGCAAGCAGCGGAACAGCTTTCGTACCGTCCGTACCGTCCGTCATCCGAGTCAACTCCTCCCCGCGTGGCGCCTGTTGGACGTCCCGACCAGTTCCTCGAAGAGCGCGCGGCCCTCGATCATGGCCTCCCGCATCTCCTCCGTACCGGCCCCGTCCCCGGGTGCGCGGGCGACTCGGTGCACATGCCGGTAGCCGTGCACATGACCGGCGTGGTGCACGGACAGCGCGGACAGCTGCTCCTCGTACTGCGCCCCGTCCGGGAACCCACGGGCCTGCGCCAGGTCGGCGAGCAGCCGGTCCGCCTCGCCGACGGCCTCGCGCGGCGCGTCGACGAAGTGCTCCTGGGCCGCCACCCAGCGCGCCTCGAAGCGCTCGACGTCGGTCGGCTCCAGCGCCCGCTCGCGCAAGCCGCCGTGCCGCTCGACCCGTTGGGCAAGCTCGCGCTCCGCGGCCTTGGCGTCCCCGTCGTGTCGGGCCACGGCCCGCTCGTATTCGGGCCCGAAGCGCCGCTTCAGACCCCGGCTGCCCTGCGCACCCCGAGCGCGCAGGACCAGGACGGCCGCGCCGAGCACGACGACGACCGCCACCATCACGATCAGAATGATCACACCTGTGGACATGTCTCCCGAGTTGCCCCGAGAGCGCCCCTGAAACAGCGAGCCCCACGCATAATCGCTTGCCTGCCCGCTGGTTCCCCCGCCCACAATGACGACCATGACCTGGACCGTCGCCCCGGAACCCCCCGACTCCCCCGCCGCCACAGCGCTCTGGCGGGCGTACTACACCGAGGTCAGCGACCGCTACTACCTCCTGCACGAGGGCCACCGCACCGACCCGGCCGAGCTGGACCGCGAGATCGCCGCGACCACCTGGGACGAACTACGGCCATCGAAGGGCGAGTTGCTGGTGGCACGCCACGACGGAGAACCGGCGGGTACGGCGGGGGTACGGCTCCTGGACGCGGAAACCGCCGAACTCAAGCGGGTGTTCATCCACGAGTCCCTGCGCGGCAAGGGCGGAGGCCAACTCCTCATCCAGGCCGCCGAGACCACGGCCCGAGCCCTCGGCGCCACCCGCCTGATCCTGGACACCCGCCACGACCTGAAAGAGGCACGGGCCCTGTACACCCGCCTCGGCTACGAGGAGACGGCACCCCACAACGACGACCCGTACGCAGAGCACTGGTTCACCAAGCCCCTGCGCTGACGGGCTCGCAGTCGCGCACGGCGGGAAGGGGACGTGCCGGGGGGTGTCCGCCCGCAGTGTCGGGCGTCAAGAAACAGACCCTCTCCGCCCGACCCCACCCCCCACCCGCAGGCGCTACGCGAACCCCCACCGAACAGCAACGGGCCGCCGCAGGCATCCCCGCCTCAACCGCCGGCGGCACCCGGCTGCTCACGAGACGACCCGCACAGCTCCTCGTTCAGCTCCTTGACCAGCTGAACCAGATCAGTCGGCCGATGCGGCCCCCACCAGTCCCCCAGCAACTCGGCCAACGACTCCTCCCGCACCCGAGCCAGCCGCCCGGCAACCTCCCGCCCCCGCTCGGTCAGCACAAGATCGAGCCCCTCCCGCACGGCCAGCCCCCGCCCCTCCACCTCCCGGGAGGCGTCGAGAATCACCGGCAACGGCACAGCACTCCGCTCGGCCAGCACCGCCGGCTCCACCCACCCGTACTTCTTGATCCGCAGCAACAGCCAACTGGCCGCCGGCAACAGGTCGTACCCGGCCCGCTCCGTGATCTCCCGGTACACCTCCCGCCGCCCCTCGCGCGTACCGAGCACCGACAACGCCCGGCACACCTCGTCGTACGACGACCGCTCCACCGGATTGCTGGCCAGCGTCTCGGTGACGTCAGGCGCCCGCACCGATCCCCGCAGCTTGTCCTCCCGCAGGAACCAGGCCAGCACGAACCCGGCCAGAGCGACGGGAGCGGCGTACAGAAACATGTCGGTGATCGACGACGCGTACGCCTCCAGCGCCTCCGGCCGCAACCCGGCCGGCAACTCCGCGATGCCCCGGGGATCCGCCTCCAGCCCCTCCAGCGAGACCCCGGCCGGCAGCCGCACCCCCTCGAAGGCGTCCGCGAGCTTGTCGTCGAGCCGGCCCGCGAACACCGTCCCGAAGACGGCGACACCGAACGACGCCCCGATCGACCGGAAGAACGTCGCCCCGGAGGTGGCGACGCCGAGATCTTCGTACGACACGGCGTTCTGCACGATCAGCACGAGCACCTGCATGACCAGCCCGAGCCCCAGCCCGAACACGAAGAAGAAGATGCTCATCTCCCACGTGGAGCTGTCCACCTCCAGCTGATGGAGCAACAGCAGCCCCAGCACGGTGACCCCGGTCCCGGCGATCGGGAACACCTTCCAGCGCCCGGTACGGCTCACGATCTGCCCTGACCCGGTGGACGACAGCAGCATGCCGACCACCATCGGCAGCATGTGCACCCCGGACATGGTCGGGCTGACCCCCTGCACGATCTGCAGAAACGTCGGCAGATAGGTCATCGCGCCGAACATGGCGAACCCGACGATGAAGCTGATGACGGCCGACAGCGAGAAGGTTCGCACCCGGAACAGCTTCAGCGGAAGAACAGGCTCGGCGGCCTGCCGCTCCACGGACACGAACGCGACGGCGAGCACGACCCCGAGCAGGGCCAGCCCGACGATCTGCACCGACCCCCAGCCCCAGGTGGTCCCCCCGAGGGACGCCACCAGCACCAGGCAGGTCGCGACGGAGGCGATGAGGAACGTACCGAGGTAGTCGATGACATGCGCGGTCGACCGCCGTGGAATCCGCAGCACGGCGGCGATGACGGCGAGCGCGACGACCCCGACGGGAAGGTTGACGTAGAACACCCACCGCCAGCTCAGATGCTCCGTGAACACCCCGCCGAGCAACGGCCCCAGCACACTGCTCGCCCCGAACACGGCCCCGAACAGCCCCTGATAGCGCCCGCGTTCACGGGGCGGCACGATGTCCCCGACGATCGCCATGGACAGCACCATGAGCCCGCCGCCCCCGAGTCCCTGAACGGCCCGGAAGGCGATGAGCTGCGCCATGTTCTGCGCCATGCCGCACAGCGTGGAGCCGACGAGGAAGATCACGATGGCGATCTGGAAGAGCCGCTTGCGCCCGTACTGGTCACCGAGCTTGCCCCACAGCGGGGTCGCGGCGGTGGACGCCAGCAGATAGGCCGTCACGACCCAGGACAGATGCTCCAGTCCGCCGAGGTCGCTGACGATGGTCGGCAGCGCGGTCGAGACGATGGTCTGGTCGAGGGCGGCGAGCAGCATGCCGAGAAGCAGCGCGCCGATGGAGACGAGGACGTTTCCGGGCACGTTCTCGCGTGCCTCGACTCCCCGCTTCGGGGGCTGCGCGTCACGCACATTTCCCGTCATACCGTGCGCATCCCCACCCATGAAGACCTCCCGAGACTGTCGTTACACCTCCCATGCACCTCCCATCGTGATCGCTTCACCCCGTTATGGCCTGTCGAGTCCCTTTGGAATTGGTTATTCCGGGGGTTGGGGAGGCCGCGTGAGGAACGTCTGCATAACCTGGGGAGTTCACGAGGGGAGGGACGAACACGTGAGCGAGCCGAGGGGAACGACGGGAGCGCCGGGTCCGGACGACCCAGGGCACCCGCATGGCCGCCAGTGCCCGGAGTGCGGAGCGCCGAGAACGGCCGACAACACCCCGTCGTGCGGCTGCGGCCCACGCGTGTCCGAGGCCCTGCGAGACGCCCGTACGGCGGAGGCGGCAGCAGCGGAGGACTTCGATCCGCTGCGGATACGCCCATACGTGGAGCTGGAGGGCGGCGAGAGGGACACCGCCGACACCGCGGCCGCCGACGACGGCCGGACGATGCAGCTCCGAGCCGTACCACCGACCGCCGCACCGCACGCACAGGATGCACAGGATGCACAGGATGCACCGCACGCACCGAGCGCCCAGGACCTGATCCTTTTCGAACCGGAAGCAGCGGCCTACGACGACGACAGCGACGCACCCCCGGCCGGGACGACCGCCCGCCGGCACCGCCGCACGGTACTGCTCGGCGTGGGCGGAGGCCTCGTTGCCGTAGTGGCGGCGGCGGGCCTGGCCAGCGGCGTGTTCACGTACGAGGCGCCGTCACGGGACAAGGCCCTCCCGAGAGAGGTACGACCGAGGGTCCCTGCCCCGTCGACCAGCGAGGCCTCTGAGCAGCCGTCACCGACGGGAGGGGCGGCACAGCCGGCGCCACCCGCCGCACCCCCGTCTCCCACGGAGAGCGCGTCCCCGTCCCCGTCGAGGTCGAGCGCGTCCCCCACGTCCTCCCCCTCGACGGCACCGACGACGACCCCCACCACTCCCGAGGCCACCGCCTCCCAGGAGGAGTCCGACGCCGCACGGGAAACCACACCCGCGACCCTCAGCCGCGGCGACCGCGGCCCCGAGGTCACGGAACTCGAACTACGCCTGACCCAGCTCGGCCTCTACACGAGGGAGGCCAAGGGCAGCTACAACGAGGGCGTCGAGGACGCGGTGGCCAGATACCAGTGGGCGCGCGGCATCCAGCGGGAGGAGTACGGGGAGTACGACCCGGAGACCAGGGAGCATCTGGAGTCGGAGACGACGGATCCGTAGCGGTTCGCCCAAGGACTCGGGACTTTGGGATCGATGGCGGCCGCGGGTGATGTGTGGCTGGTCACGCAGTTCCCCGCACCCCTGAAGGTGCGTCCACCGCACGCCCTCAAGGGGCGCGGGGAACTGCGCGAGCGACCACGAACCACCCGCGGCCGCCATCACACCGCAAGCCCCGAGCTCTCAGGCGACAATCACCCGAATCCCCCCACCGGCAACCGCCTCCACCCGAACCTGCCGCAGATCGGCCACCACCACATCCGGCCCGTGGAACCGGGCCCGCGGCCCAACCCCCACCACCCGCATCCCCGCGGCGCGCCCCGCCTCGATCCCCGCCGCCGAGTCCTCGAACACCACGCAGTCCCCCGGCGCGACCCCCAGCTCGGCGGCCCCCTTCAGGAAGCCCTCCGGGTCGGGCTTGCTCGCCCCCACCGACTCCGCGGTCACCCGCACATCCGGCATCCCCAGCCCGGCCGCCCCCATCCGAGCGGTGGCGAGCGCGACATCCGCGGACGTCACCAGCGCATGCGGCAAGTCCCGCAGCGACGCCAGAAACTCCGGCGCCCCCGGAATCGGTACGACGCCCTCCACATCCGCCGTCTCCAGGGCGAGCATGCGCGCGTTGTCCGCGTGGTTCTGCTCCATCGGCCGGTCGGGCAGCAACAGCGCCATCGAGGCGTACCCCTGGCGCCCGTGCACGACCTTCATCACCTCGTCGGCATCCAGCCCGTGCTGCTGGGACCAGTGGCGCCAGATCCGTTCCACCACGGCGTCGGAGTTGACGAGCGTGCCGTCCATGTCGAGGAGAAGGGCACGAGCGGTGAGGACGGTGGACCCGGTGGGCGCGGCGGTGGCCGACATCGGCAGCTCCAAGGCGAGGGGCCCGGGGGAACAGGGGTGGCCCCCGGAGGGACAAGGTGGCCCCGCCCGCCGGTCAGGGAAAACGGGCGGGAACCACTTTGTTCCCCCACGGTACAAAATAGATCCCGGTTCGCGCCACCGTCTCCAGAAACCGTTCACCGACAGTTCAGCTCGGGCCCGGCCCGACCCCGTCGCCTCAGCCGGCGATCGCCTCCCAGAGGCTCCACAGCCCCAGCGCCAGCATCACCATCGCCGCCACCTTGGTGATCAGCTTCAACGGCACCCGCCGCATCAGCGCCTTGCCACCGAGGATCCCGATCGCCGCGACGGACCACAGCGCCAGCACCGCACCGATCCCGACCGACAGCGGGTCGTCGTAGCGCGCCGCGAGATTCGCGGTCATGATCTGCGTCAGATCCCCGAACTCGGCGACCAGGATGAGCATGAACCCGGCGCCGGACACCTTCCAGAAGGACTGGTTCTCCGGCTTGCGGATCGCCGCGTCATCATCGGCCCCGCCCTTCGTCATGAGCAGCACGGCGGCGCCCCCCAGGAAGAGCACGCCGGTCAGCGCCTGCACGATCTGCTGCGGCAGCAGCGTGAGCACACTGCCGGCCGCCACGGCCAGCGCGACATGCACGGCGAACGCGGCGGCGACACCGGCGAAGACATAGGAGGCGCGGTAGCGCGTACCGAGGACGAGTCCGGCGAGCGCGGTCTTGTCGGGAAGTTCGGCGAGGAAGACGACGCCGAAGACGACGGCCGTCACGGTGAAGCTGATCAAGGTTCCTCAATCGGTCGGGCCACCCCACCGAGAGCATTGTCACTGCGCTGCGACACCTCGGCACGGCAGCACACACGGCACCCGTGCCGTACGACACGGGCGTGCACTGCTTGCCGAAGGTCTCGCTGGCCGACCACGTGACCGAGGTCCGCCTCCGGGCGCCGGCTCAGACGAGCTGAGCAGTATGTCGACGGTCCGGCGAAGAGCTACTCCCCTTCTGCGTCCCCCATGATACGAGATCGTTCCGCCGTAAACCTTGTCATGTCATGCACGCGTCACTAATTTCTTACCGCACGCACACCTCCCCGCAACACGGCGCGGCGAGCATTCCCTCGCTCGCACGCCAACACCCCCACCTCCCAAGGGAGTTCGCATGTCGAAGTTCTACGCGCGTCGACGGGTCAGCATACTCGCGGCCCTCAGCGGCCTCATAGCCTCCGTCGCGCTCTTCAACGCCCCCACCGCCTCCGCCGCGCTCCCCACCCCCGTCAGCGCCGCGACCGCCCGCGGCTACCTGGCCCAGCTCACCGTGGCCACCGAGGACCGCACCGGCTACGACCGCGACCTCTTCCCGCACTGGATCACCCAGTCCGGCTCCTGCAACACCCGCGAGGTCGTCCTCAAGCGCGACGGCACGGACGTCGTCCAGGACTCCTCCTGCGCCGCCGTAAGCGGCAGCTGGTACTCCGTGTACGACGGCGCCACCTGGACCGCCGCCTCCGACCTGGACATCGACCACCTGGTCCCGCTGGCCGAGGCCTGGGACTCCGGCGCCGACAGCTGGACCACGGCCCGGCGCCAGTCCTTCGCCAACGACCTGACCCGCCCGCAGCTCATCGCGGTCACCGACAACGTCAACCAGGCCAAGGGCGACCAGGACCCGGCCCAGTGGATGCCCTCGCGCACCGCCTACCGCTGCACCTACGTGCGCGCCTGGGTGCAGGTGAAGTACTACTACGGCCTCTCGGTCGACTCGGCGGAGAAGTCCGCCCTCACGAACTACCTCGCGAGCTGCTGAACAGAGCACTGACGGTGTGCCGCACGGTGGGCTGACGGAGTTCGGCAAACCGTGATCTGCGGAACCTCCCCGTTCCCCTCCGTCGTTCCGTACCGTACGGGGCGACGGAGGAGGGCGATCACGTGGCCGAACTGCGGCTTGGTCCACTGCTGAGATACGCCGACGGCTCGTCCGCGACCGTCTGGGTCGAGGCGAGCCGTCCGTGCACGGCCGAGGTGCGCGGCGCCGACGGCGCCCGGGGCGAGTCCCGCACCTTCCAGATCGCCGGGCATCACTACGCCCTGATTCCGGTGACCGGCCTCACACCGGGCACCTCCCAGTCGTACGAGGTCCTCCTCGACGGCACACGGGTGTGGCCGCTCCCCGACTCCCGGTTCCCGCCCTCCGTCATCCGCACCCCGAGCGCCGGCGACCCCGTCCGCCTCGCCTTCGGCTCCTGCCGCTGGGCCGCGCCGCCGGCCGGTGAGCAGGACCCGGTCGGCCCGGACGCGCTGGACACACTGGCCGCCCGGATCGCGGCCGACCCCGACGGCGAGCGGCCGGACGTACTGGTGCTCCTCGGCGACCAGGTGTACGCCGACGAGACCTCCAAGGCGACCCGGCGCTGGCTGGCCGCCCGGCGCGATCTGAGCGACCCCCCGGGCTACGAGGTCGCGGACTACGAGGAGTACACCCGCCTCTACTACGAGTCCTGGCTCGACCCCGAGGTGCGCTGGCTGCTGTCCACCGTGCCCAGTTGCATGATCTTCGACGACCACGACGTCATCGACGACTGGAACACCTCCGCCGCCTGGCTCGCCGACATGCGGGCGACCCCGTGGTGGCGGGAGCGGCTGCTGAGCGGGCTGATGTCGTACTGGGTGCACCAGCACCTGGGCAATCTCACGCCGGGCGAGCTGGCCGCCGACCCGCTCTACGCCGCCGTACGCGAAACCCCCGACGGCACCGACCTGTTGCGCTCCTTCGCCTGCGAGGCGGACGCCGAACCCGCCTCCGTCCGCTGGAGCTACCGCCGCGACTTCGGCCGGGTACGGCTGCTGATGGTGGACACCCGGGCGGCCCGGGTGCTCGACGAGGGCGCGCGCTCGATGCTCGACCCGGGAGCGGAACGCTGGCTGCGCGAACAGGCGCTCGACACACGCGGTTCCTACGACCACCTCCTCATCGGTACGTCCCTGCCGTGGCTGCTGCCCCACCTGGTGCATGACGCCGAGGCGTGGAACGCCGCCCTGTGCCGGGGCGAGCGCGGGGAGCGCTGGGCGCGGTTCGGGGAGGATCTGCGGCGGCGGGCCGATCTGGAGCACTGGGCGGCGTTCCCGTCGTCCTTCGACGCACTGGCGGAGCTGATCGCGGAGGCCGGTTCGGGGGCGGAGGCGCCGGCGACGGTGTGTGTGCTGTCCGGCGACGTGCATCACGCGTACGTGGCCGAGCCGACCTGGCCGGCCGGCGAAGGGCCCGACGCCCGCGTCTTCCAGCTGACCTGCTCGCCCGTGCACAACGCCATCCACCTGGCGATCCGGCTCGGCTTCCGTTTCGGCTGGAGCGGGTTCGCCCGGATGCTCGGGCGGCGGTTCGCGGGGCACGGGGGCTGTCCACGGCCGCCGGTCGACTGGCGCCGCACGGGCGGCCCGTGGTTCGGCAACCAGCTGATGACCCTGACGTTGAGGGGGCGTTCGGCGCGGCTGCGGCTGGAGCAGGCGAGACAGTCGCGTGGGGGTGGGGCGCGGCTGAGGACGATTGCCGAGTCGGAGCTTGCGCGGTGAGGGTGAGACCGTGCGCCTGAGAACTCGGGGCGGGCGGTGCGTCGGCGGCTGCGGGTGATGTGTGGCTGGTCGCGCAGTTCCCCGCGCCCCTTGAGGGCGTGCAGTGGACGCACCTTCAGGGGCGCGGGGAAC